>CAYYMW010000274.1:0-9602 GCA_964472515.1 uncultured Verrucomicrobiota bacterium
GGGCATAGGCTAAACGCGAGGGGCGAAAGGAGGGCGTCGGTCAGGCGGTTTCCGCCGTCTGGCCAGGCGGCTCGGTCAACACCGTATCGGCGTGCTCGTAAGGCGGGGCACAGCAGCAAAGCAGCCGCAGCACCTCCTGGCCGGTGTTCCAGAGCTTGTGGCGCTGGCCGGGAAGGATGGCAATGGCGTCCCCGGGGCGAACCTCCCGGGTCTCGGTTCCGAGGCGCATCCTGCCCTGACCGGCGGTGATGTAGTAGATTTCCTCGGTGTGGATGTGGTAGTGCTCCTGGGTGCTGCTGCCAACCGGCACCCGGGCTTCCGCCAGACTCTGCAGGCGGATGCAGGAGTTGCGGTAGGCCAGCAATTCCCGAATCTCCGACCCGTCCTTCGTGGTGAAGGCGGGCATATCGTGCAAGTTCCGAACGTCCATATGTCCCCCCCCAATCTGGCGGATGGACGCCAAAGTGCAAACCGAAACCCGCAGGCTGCCCCGAAGGGGGGCAGAGCGCCGTCTTCTCGAAAACGCTTTACAGCCCCGGCATCCCCTCGGGAAGATCGGCTCATGCCAAGACTAAGCTGGATGCTGGCCGTCGCCGGGATATTGCTCGGCGCCTGGGGCGGGCTCTGGCCGTGGCAGGCCGTTGCCGCCCAACGGCCGGGCGCCCGGTTCATCGTCAATACCTGGGACCGGGATACCGATACCAGCCTGCCGCAGAACTCGGTTTTTACCATTCTCCAAGGCGCGGACGGTTACCTCTGGCTGGGCACCGGCAACGGACTGGCCCGGTTTGATGGCACCCGTTTTGCGGTGTTTGACGAGAGCAACACCCCCGAGTTCAACAGCAGCCGTGTCGTCAGTCTCTTCGAGGACCGCCAGCGCCGGCTCTGGATCGGCACCGCCGCCGGGGGGGTGATGCTGGCGCGCGACGGCCAGATTGCCGCCACGCTCATCGGCCAGGGCAGTTCCGAGCACCGCCTCGCCACCGCCTGCCAGGACCCGTCCGGCGCCGTCTGGCTCTACACCGCCGACGGCCAGCTCTGGCAGTACCGGGATGAACACTTCGTTCCGCTGCTCTTCGCCGCCGACCGCCCCAGCGCGTGCCGTTCCCTGATTGTCGAGACCAACGGTTCTGTCTGGATTGGCGCGGACACCCGCCTGGGCCAGCTTGGCACTAACCTGATCGCCGGCCAGATGGAGGTACCCCTCGTGCAGGAGGTCACCGTCACCAAGCTGGACTACCTTCTGGCCAGCGCCCGGGGCGGCCATTGGCGCCTGACGGACGGGCGCGTTCAGAAGTGCCGCGGCGCAACAGTGGAGCGGGATTGGGGCCTCTATCCGTGGAGCCGCGTCCCGATCTCCGCCGCGTGCGAGGATGCCCAAGGCAACCTGCTCGTCGGCACCCTGGGTGCAGGGGTGTTTTGGTTCGACGCCGATGGCTCCTTTACCCGCCTCTCCACCGCCGAAGGTCTCTCGTACAACGTCATCCTTTCGCTGTGCATGGACCGGGAAGGCAGCCTGTGGGTGGGCACGGATGGCGGCGGCCTGAACCGTGTCAAGCGCCAGGCCTTCGAGGTGCTCGATGCCAATCGGGGCCTGACTGCCAACGTCGTACAGTCGGTGGCTGAGGACGAAGCAGGCGGTCTGTGGATCGGTTCCAACGGCGGCGGCGTTTCCTGCCTGCAGGACGGGACGCTCCGGCAGTACGGCTCGGCTGAGGGGCTGCTAAACTCCCACGTGTGGGCGGTGCTGGCTGACCGTCAGCAACGCGTCTGGGTGGGAACCGCCGGCGGGGGCCTGTTTCTCCTCACCGGTGGACGCTTTGAGCCCGCCCCCGGCGCCGGGAACCTCCACCGCACCGTGCTGGCCCTGCATCAGGATCGGGCCGGCATTATCTGGGCCGGCACCCAAGGCGGGCTGGCCCGGCTGACGGCATCAGGGTGGGAGGTCTTCACGACCCGCGAGGGCCTGTCCGGCAACGAAATTCATGCCGTGGCTGACGATCCCGACGGCAATCTCTGGGTGGGCACCTATGGCGCTGGGCTCAACCGCTTCCGGGACGGCAAGTTCACCGCCATCCGCAAGAAGGACGGCCTGCCCGGCGAGGACATCTCCTCCCTTCACTTCGATGCCAGCGGGGTGCTGTGGGTGGGCACGGTGGGCGGCGGGTTGGGCCGTTACGAGGGTGGTCGATGGACGCGCTACACCACCAAGGAAGGGCTGCTTAGCAACAGCCTCGGCTACCTGGTGGAGGACGGCCAGGGCAACTTGTGGATTGGGTCGAACGCGGGGATCATGCGGGTCCGAAAGCAGGAACTGAACGACCGAGCGCGCGGACTGGCCGGATTCGTCAACTGCCGGGCCTACGGCAAACCCGACGGCATGCCCACGCGCGAATGCACCGCCGGTTCCCAGCCGGGCGGCGCCTTTACCCGGGACGGCCGCCTTTGGTTCCCCACCGTCAAGGGGCTGGCCTCGGTGCATCCCGGCCGGCTCGATCCGAATCCGCATGCCCCGCCCGTGGTCATCGAGACGGTCTGGCTCGACGGACACGCGCAAGGCACACAGAGGTTGCGTGCCCCGGCGCTGCAAAGGGTGGTGGTGCCACCGGGCGTGGAGCGCCTCGATATCGAATACGCCGGGCTCAATCTGGCGGCACCGGACAAGGGGCGCTTCCAGTACCAACTGGCTGGCCACGAGAAGGGCTGGGTGGAGGCGGGCAACAGCCGCATGGCGCGTTACCCGCGCCTGCCTCCTGGCGAATACACGTTCCGGGTTAGGGCCTGCAACGAGGATGGCGTCTGGAACGAGACCGGCAGTTCGCTGAACATTGTGGTGGAGCCGCCGTTCTGGCGCAGGTGGTGGTTCCTCGGGGGAGTCACTCTGGTCCTGCTGGGAGCGGTGACCGGCACGGTCCATTACCTTTCCACCCAACGCCTCAAGCGCCAGGTGCAGAAGCTGCAGCAAGAGGAAACGCTCGAACGCGAGCGCGCCCGCATCGCCCGGGACCTGCATGACCAGCTCGGCGCCAGCCTCACCCAAGTGGCCTTGATCGGCGAGATGGTGGAGGCCGACAAGGAACTGCCCGCCGAAGTGGAGGGCCACGCCCGCCAGATCTGCCAGACCGCCCGGGAAACGACGCGCGTGCTGGATGAGATCGTCTGGGCGGTCAACCCCTCGAACGACACGCTGGAGGGCTTGATGACTTACGCCTGCAAGTACGCGCAGGACTATCTCTCGGTGGCCGGCCTGCGGTATCGCCTGGATGTCCCCCCTCAATTGCCGGATGCCTCCATGCTGCCGGACGCCCGTCATCATGTTTTTCTGACCTTCAAGGAGGCCATTACCAATGTCGTCAAACACGCCAAGGCCACTTCCGTGTGGATTCGGCTCAGGGTCGAGTCGCAAGTTTTCACCCTCGAGATCGAAGACGACGGCCGGGGGTTGGCGCATTTGGATCCCAAGGCCGCCCAGACCCGCAACGGGCTCAAAAACATGCGCAAACGCATGGAGACCGCCGGAGGCACGTTTGAACTCCTGCCGGGGACCGAGCGGGGGGCGGTGGTCCGGTTGACCGCGCCCTTGGCCAAGCGTTGACACCCTCCAGGCACCTCACTAGCGTGCTGCTCATGTCGTTGTCCGGCAAGAAACTCGGCCTGCTGCTCTCCACCCGGCCGCAGGATCCCCCGTTTGCTCATGGAGTGGGGCTGGCCGACGCCGCCCTGAAACGGGGCCTGGACGTCTACCTCTACTGCATCGATGAAGCCGTTCACGGCGTTTCCGACCCACGGCTTCAAGCGCTCAAGGCCCGGGGGCTCAAACTCTACGCTTGTGCCTACGGAGCGCACCGCCGCCATCTGCCGCTGTCGGAAGACGCCACGTTTGCCGGGCTGACCGTGGTGAACGATCTCATCGCCGGCACCGACCGTTTCGTCAGCTTCAACTGACCGCCATGGCATTGCGCACCTTGTTTGTCGTCGATTCGGACCCCCGCAGCAGCCTGCGGCCAGCCGAGGCGGTTCGCATCGCCGCCGGGGTGGGAACCTGGAAGAAGACGGAGGTCCTGCTCTACCTTTCCGGCCCGGCCGTCCTGGCCCTGGGCGAATTCCTGGATGAACTCAAGGACGAGGACAACTTCAGCCGTTACTTGCCAATCCTTGGGGAATGGGGCCGGCCGGTCTACGTCGAAAAAGGCACCGCTTATCTCGCCGAACTGGGAGAAGCCCGGCTTCGCTTCGAGGAGGTTGACGACGCCCAACTCGCGGCCCTCGCGGCATCCTGCCACCACGTCCTGCGCTTCTGACCATGCTCCGTCACCTTCACATCCTGACCCGCGCGGAGGATCACCTCAGCCAAACGGTCATCGAACAACAACGCCAGGCTCAGGCCGGCCACGAAGTGGTGGTCATCGACCTGACCGCGCCTGAGCCCGATTACGACCGCCTGCTCGACGCGGTTTTCGCCGCCGATTCCGTGGCCACTTGGTGAACCGCGACTCCTTGGAGCCCCATGGCTTGGAAGGCAATCCACCATCTCGCTGAGCGAGTCCTCGCCGCCGTTCTTCTCGTATTACTCGCGCCCTTCCTGCTCGCCGTGTGGCTGGTGTGGCACCGCGCAGGCGAGACACCGTTGCTGCCGCACCCTCTGAAGCGCGATGACGGCACGGCGGTCTCGACTTGGCGGTTTCGCACTGCCGGCCGCCACACAGAGGGGCTGGACTCGTTCGGCAGATTCCTGATCCGATATGGCATCGAAGAGTGGCCCGGCCTTGGGGCCGTGGTTGCCGGCAAGCTGAGTCTGAGTGACACCGGGTTCTTTCGGCGGCGTCGGTAGCCCGAGCTTGGACTCCAAGAACGGCTGGTTCTGGTCACCGTGGTTCTGCCTGATCGTTGAAATCCTCGCCAAAAACCGTTGACGCTGTTCGCCTTCCATCCATAGATTTGATTGTCTTGGGATGGTTGCCCTGCAAGAGGCGGCCAAACCGACGCATCATGAGGTCGCCTGCAGCCGTTCGCGCGAACGCGTGGGCCGAAACCGTCTGGGGTTCCGGCGGGGTGCCGCCTACCCACCCGGTCCCGCTGCCAGCCCCGGTTGCCTCACTCCCTCCCTTTTTCAAAAAACCGAACCTGGCCGCCAGCGCGCCGGAGCATGTTGTTCCCCACGCGGACGACCGCAATTGAGTCATTCCGATGAACATCCACGAGTACCAAGCCAAACAGCTCTTCGCCCAGTACGGCGTGGCCGTGCCCCCTGGGGGCGTGGCGCACACCGCCGAGGAGGCCAAGGCAGTCGCCGAGAAGCTCGCCGCCAGCGGCGTGCAGAAGATCGTCGTCAAATCGCAGATCCATGCCGGCGGCCGCGGCAAGGGCGTCTTCAAGAGCGGTTTGCAGGGCGGCGTCAAGGTCTGCGGCAGCGTGCAGGAAGCCCATGAACGCGCCCAGGCGATGCTGGGCCAGGTGCTCGTCACCAAGCAGTCCGGCGCCGAAGGCCGGTTGGTGAGCAAGGTTCTCGTCGAGGCGGCCTCGAAGATCAAGAAGGAGCTCTACCTCGCCGTCCTGTTGGACCGCGCCAATTCCCGCCCCCTGATGATGGCCAGCACCGAGGGCGGCATGGAAATCGAGGAGGTCGCCGAGAAGACCCCCGAGAAGATCTTCAAACTCCACATCGATCCCGCGGTGGGGATGATGCCCTACCAAGCCCGCAAGATGGCCGCCGCGCTGGGCCTCAAAGGCGACCTCATCAACGCCGCCGCCAAGCTCCTGCTCGGCGTCTATCGCACTTGGTGGGAATGCGACGCCTCGCTCGTCGAGATCAACCCCCTCTGCGTTGTCGAGCAGCCCGACGGCAAGGACGGCATCATGGCGCTCGATGGCAAGATCGGCCTCGATGACAACGGGCTCTTCCGCCACAAGAACATCCAGGCCATGCGCGACCTGGCTGAGGAATCCCCTCTCGAAACCGAGGCCAGCAAGTTCGAGCTCAACTACATCAAGCTCGATGGCAACATCGCCTGCCTGGTCAACGGCGCCGGCCTGGCCATGGCCACCATGGACATCATCAAGCATTGCGGCGGCAACCCGGCCAACTTCCTCGACGTGGGCGGTGGCGCCAGCAAGGAGCAGGTCGCCGCTGCCTTCCGCATCATCCTCAGCGACCCCAACGTAAAGGCGATCCTGGTCAACATCTTCGGCGGGATCATGCAGTGCGATATCATCGCCTCGGGCATCGTGGCGGCGGTGAAGGAAACGGGCCTCAAGCTGCCGCTGGTCGTGCGGTTGGAGGGCAACAACGTCGAACTCGGCAAACAGATCCTCAAGGATTCGGGCCTGCCCATCATCAGCGGCACCAGCATGGCGGATGCCGCCGAAAAGGTCGTCAAAACCGTTGCCTAACCCCCTGGCCTTAACCTCGCATCTCTTTAGTTCATATGGCTATTCTCGTAACTCCCCAGACCAAGGTTCTCGTCCAGGGCATCACCGGTGGTTTCGGCGCCCGCCACGCCCAACTCAGTCTCGCTTACGGCACGCAGGTCGTTGCCGGCGTGACCCCCGGCAAAGGCGGGCAGCTCTTCGAAAACAAGGTGCCGATCTTCGACACCGTGGCCCAGGCCCGCGAGGCCACCGGCGCGACGGCCTCGGCCATCTTCGTGCCCCCGCCTTTCGCGGCGGATGCCATCCTCGAAGCCGTCGATGCCGGCATCGAACTGGTCGTCGCCATCACCGAAGGCATCCCGGTCATCGACATGGTCCGCGTCAAGCGCGCCATGGCCGGCTCCAAGACCCGGCTCATCGGCCCGAACTGCCCTGGCATCGTCACGCCCGGCGAGGGCAAAGACTCGTTTGGCGGTTGCCGCATCGGCATCTCGCCCGGCTACATTCACAAGAAGGGCAACATCGGCGTCGTCAGCCGCAGCGGCACCCTCACCTACGAGGCCGTGTGGCAGTTGACCTGCCGCGGCGTCGGCCAGTCCACTTGCGTGGGCATCGGCGGCGACCCCGTCAACGGCACCTCGCACCTGGACGTCCTCAAGATGTTCAATGACGATCCCGAGACCCACGGCATCATCATGATCGGCGAAATCGGCGGCTCCGCCGAGGAAGAAGCCGCCGCGTGGATCAAGCAGCACTGCAAGAAGCCCGTCGCCGGGTTCATCGCCGGGGCCACCGCCCCGCCGGGACGCCGCATGGGCCACGCCGGCGCCATCATCAGCGGGGGCAAAGGCACCGCCGCCGCCAAGATCGAAGCCCTGCGCGACGCGGGCGTCGGCATCGCCGTCACCCCGTCCGTCATGGCCGAGACCCTGCTCAAGATGATGTAGGCCCAATTCCGAAACCGGATAGGGAGCGCGCCCGCCTCGGGCGCCGCTTTCCGCGCCCTCGCGGAAAGCAAAGCGGTGGCACGCCGTGCCATCCGCTCCCTCCTGAGCTGGACTATTCTCACCGACGCCGGGTGCCTTCACCCGGCGTCGTGCTTTTCGGGCAAGCCGCCCCACGACTCACCCTCCCGCCAGGCGCCAGAACATCGACCGCGCCAACGGCTCGGAAGTGTGACGGGAGCTGGGACTCGTTTTGCGGGCCCGGTGCCCAAGCCCGATCGTCATCAGTAGTTGACCCGGCTTCTACGGCATATGTTGCTTTCCGTGCCGGCCTCTTTGGCGCTGGCCAAGGCCATTCAGTTGCTCAAGGGGAACTCGTCCAAGTGGTGGCATGAGACATTTCCAGCCTTGAAGGGGATGGAATGGCAACAGGGGTACGGCGCGTTCAGCGTGAGTGTTTCGGGCCTCGAACGCACCACGGCCTACATTCGGCTGCGGAGGAGCACCATCGCCACCGACCGTTCGCAGAGGAACGGGCGGCGTTTCTGCGACGACACGGGTTCACCGCCGAGCCGGAAAGTCCCGTCAGGGACGGCCGGAAATAGCCCAGTCTTTCAAGACTGGGGTGCCCGGGTTGGTTTGGGAAGTTTTGAGTCCCGCGTTGGACGCGGGACGGCAGAACCAGGGGGAATCGTCAGGTGGGGATGGCGGGCGACGATGACCACCGTGGCGCCGGACGGGGAGGCTCCTGTCGTCCCGCGACGAGCGCGGGACTGGGCTGGACATCAAAAGGACCCACCCCCCAGCACTGAAGTGCCGGGCTATTCTCGGTCGTCCCCTGGAGGGGACTTCTTAGGGAGTGCCTTGTGACGCCAAACCCACCGCCACCGGCGCTACCACTTGGTCTGCTCGCCGTTGATTACCGGAAAGAGCAGCCAGTTGGTCGTCACGGTGACGTTGGTACCGTTGCCTTCCAAGTTGACCTGTACCTGTTCGCGTAAGCGCGCATCCGAGGCCTGCTGCACACTGCCGTCGGTGAGGAGGACGTTGCCACCGTTCGGGCCGTGGATGTTGGCGCCCCAACCCAAGCTGGACTGGGCCTTGCCAGCCATCACCAGGCGTGGATCAAGGCCCATGGGCGACTTGGCCACGTCCACCTGGCCGGTGTACCTGAGGTTGCGGTCCGTGGCGAGGAGCATGTTGGGCTTGGTTTCCTCAGCATCGAGGCCGATGGTGTAACTCACCGCCTTGTTCCCGCGGCCTTGCTTCCAGTCTGCCGTTGTCTGGGCGAAGTCATTAGCATTCGTGCCACCACTGGCAGGCACCTTACCGCCGGGGAAAGCCACCCCGACCCAATTGCTCATCCGGGGGAAGCCCCGGGCACGATCCGCCGGGCAGGCGACGACCTTGGGGGCGCCCAACTCGCCGCGTGCGGCGTAGAACGGATGGAAGGCGAGCAGCGGGTTGGCGGCATTGGGCGTCCCCGCGTAGAGGATGTCCCGTGAGCCACCCACAGCAGCGAGATAGCGCATCGGAAAGCCGCTCATGCTGTCCGTCGCAAACAACCGCATGCCCACGCCAACCTGCTTCAGGTTGTTGGCGCATTGGATTCTCCGTGCCTTGGGACCTGAAAGTGTCACGTTGGAGAGTATCATCATTCCCAGCACGCAGAGAACCGCGACCACCACCACCAATTCAACCCTAGTCAAGGCCCTGAGCGACCGTCGGCGCCTTTGTCCCTGCGAACTGCGGTGGCCATGGATGTGAGAAAACATGACCTCAGCCTACGGCATATCCCCGCCTCGCGTCACGCCAGATTGCGAGCGCTGCGCTATCCCAAGCGGGATTGCACGAGATCTGCCAAGCCCCGTACCTCGATCTTGTCCGCGAGCGAATACCAGGCGGCCCCGGGCGACTTCGGTGACGCTGGGGGCAGTCGCCTTGATATCAAGACCGCTCATGGCAGGCTCATTTGGCCGCTGCACCCGCCCGGCGGTCGTCGACGGACTTGGACGTCGTTGCCCCGGTGGCCTTGAGGCCCTCGAGCACCACGCCGTTGGTGCCGGGGGTAACGCTGGGGTGAATGATGACGGCGGCGCTGGTTCCGGGGCGGGGATCGGCGACTTCGTTGTCACGGAGCCATACGCCGCTGGCCTGTTCGAGCTCGATGGCTCCGCCCTGACGGCGCAGTTCAACCTGCGGGTCGGCGAGGATGCGGTTGCCGCGCAAAGCCACGCCGCGCGCGGCGCCGAGGTAGATGGCGGTGCCGGCCCGGTCACGGAACTCGTT
>CAYYMW010000275.1:0-9575 GCA_964472515.1 uncultured Verrucomicrobiota bacterium
ACACGGAGAAAAACTGCCGTGATCAGGTTGCGAACGTCCGTGGCAGCCCCCGGCTGTAGGGCAACCGCCCGGAACGTGACCTCCCTGCTCGGAGTTGCCGTCGGCCTCCGGCCGAGCTCCTGCTCCCGCCCGGCAACGAAATAGGGGACCGGAGTCGCCTCCGGTCCCCTGTTGTGGGCTGCAATTATCCGCTTACTTCTTCAAGCGATAGAACTTGGCCGGGTTCCCCGCGACCGTCGGGTGATAGGGGGAGGCTGCGCCCGCCACGTCGGACCACACCTTCAGGTCCGTCGATTGCTGAAGCGTCACTCCCGTCTCCGTCCAACTGATCTCCGGGTTGCCGCTGGCCACCTTGACGGCCAGAGTGAAGATGGTCGGCTTGGCCGGAGCCACGCCCGAACGATACGCCTTGTAGCCGCCGTTGGCGGTGTCGTTGATCAGCACCTTGGTATCGTCGCTCTTGACCGTGAAGAGTTCGATATTCCCGCCGCCCGTCCCATCTTGGTAGATGACCCGGACGGGATACGTGCCCGCGTCCTGCACGAAGAACCGGAAGGTGGAGTCGCCGGAGCGCCCACCATCGAATTCTCCCAACAGCACTCCGTCAGCCGGCACATTGATGTAACCGACTTGGGCACGGAAGCCATCATCGCTGTTGACGCCCAGCGTCACCCAACCCGCCGGCATTTCGACAAACGTCACGATCTCGGCGTCGATGCCCTCATCGGAGCCGTTGACGCCCGGGATGCCCGGCATCTGGTCGTCCGGGATGAAGTTGCCGGCTTCGCTGCCGCCCAGTTGGTTGAGGTTGATGACCGTGTCGATCTCGAAGCGATACAGAGCGCCGACCTTGGTGCCTTCCGCCAGCGCGATACCGTAGGCCGCCGGGTCGGCGTAGTTGTCCGCCACAGGATTGCCCTCGCCATCCTTCAACTGCCCAAGGAGCGCCAGTTCGGTCTGCGCCAGACTGGTATGCGTGTAGGACTCGTTCTGGAAGACCTTCCAGATGAAACCGCGCTTGCCGGTGTCGACGGACGTGGCCTGCATGGCCTTGGTCAGCGTGGCGTAGTACATCGTCTTGAAGGTGCCCGAGGAACTGATCACATTCCCGCGCGTATCCTTCAGTTCGATCTCATAGGTGTGCTCGGAAGCCGAGGTAAACTGCGTGGGACTGGTATAGCTGAAGTCCGTCGCGTCGAGGTTCTTCGGGCTGGCCACCAGCGTGACCACCACGCCGTCGATGGTCAACTTGGCCGTCGTCGGATCGACAATCGACGTTCCCTTGTCGGTCGCCCGGAACGAGAAGCCGTTCAGGGTGTTGTTGATGGCCGACAGGAACACCATGTCCGCTCCGGTTCCACCGACGCCCAGCGTTACCAGGGCGGTTTCGCCTGGAGACTTGCCAAAGACCAGCGCGTGCGCGCCCAAACCGCCCCAGCCTTGTTGGCCCGGAGCGTCCTTGTCACCGTCGTTGATGGCCATGCCGAGCCCGAACTGGGTGCCCAGCGCCAGCGAGTCGAGCCCCAGCGAGGCCTTGGGCAGCTTGATCTCGTACGTGGTCCGCTTGGTGGTCCCGTTGCGGGTCACTACTGCTTCGGTGCCGCCCGGGCCGGCCTCATGTTCGACGATCACATCGCCGAGGGCTTCTTCGGTTCCGCCCAGGGCATAGTTGTAGAGCGCCACCTGCGTGTCTTGCGCGCCGTTGGCGATCATCAGTTGGATCGAGTCGCCATTCCACGGGCTGTTGGCGGCGTTTTCGTGGTATTCATCCGTCACCACGAAGCCGAAGTAGATGTTGTCAGCGTCATAGACGATCTGCACCGCCGAGGTTTGGTCGTCCGGGCCGGTCCACACCGCGGTGCCAGGGCCACCGTTGTCGTACAGCTCAAACAGCACGGGCGTGCCGTTGCGCGCAGACCCCTTGGGGATCGAGAATTTGGGGTCGGAGAGAACCGGCACGCCGCTCCATTCCGACAGACTCCCATCGAGCACCACCGGTTTGGGGGCGGGATTCGCCGTGTAGAATTCCTTGCCCGGCTCGATATCGTTGGATTTGGCCAAGGTCACCAGCGCGGTCTCGCTCGGGGACTTGCCAAAGACCAGCGCATGCGCGCCCAAGCCGCCCCAACCCTGTTGGCCGGGAGCGTCCTTGTCGCCGTCGTTGATGGCCATGCCCAGGCCGAATTTCACCCCGCCCGCCAGAGTCTCCAGCCCCAAGGCGGCCTTGGGCAGCTTGATCTCGTAAGTGGTGCGCTTGGTGGTCGTGTTCCGCTTGACGATGGCTTCGGTCCCGCCCGGTCCGGCTTCGTGCTCGACAATCACTTCGCCCAGCGCCTCCTCGGTGCCGCCGAGGGAGTAGTTGTAGAGCGCCACCTGCTGATCGCGGGCGGCGTTGGCAATCATCAACTGGACGGAGTCACCGTTCCAGGCACTGTTGGCGGCGTTCTCGTGATACTCGTCGGTGACGATGAAGCCGAAGTACACATTCTCGTCATCGTAAACGATTTGCACCGCCGAGGTTTGATCGTCTGGCCCAGTCCAAACCGCCTTGCCGGGACCGCCGTCATCGTAAAGTTCGAAGAACACCAAGGTGCCGTTGGTGCTCGACCCCTTCGGGATCGAGAACCGCGGATCCGCCAATAGCGCCGCACCGCTCCATTCGGAGAGGTCGCCGTCCAGAACGATGGGCTTGGACGCCTTGATAGCGGTGTAGTACTCCTTGCCCGGCTCGATATCGTTGGCTCGAGCCGTCGTTTGGAGTAGACACGCCGCCGCAGCCAGCATTACTGCGAGTCGTTTTCCTTGCATAGATGATAAACTCCCGTGTTGGGGGTTGGTGGTTTAGGTTATCACTGCTGAACGCCTTTCAACTAGCACGCTCCCGCAAAACTGTAAAGTCATTTGTGGCCAAATGGGCGTGTCATAACACGCTGCGGAGCAGTCTGAAGGGCGAGCGCACCTCACATGGCTCTCCGCCGCGCGGACTGCGCGCGTGGCCGCCAGCTGGGAAGCGCTGCCTGGTCTGGTCGGGCCGATCAAGCGCCGCTATGGGCGTTCAGGCTTCAGGGCAGAGCCGCCCGCCTCGTCAGCACTCTTGTCCGCCACCTAACCGTCATGCGTTCGGTGCCTGGTTAGGGAGCCGCAGGGTCGGCCAATCCCAAGGCCACCCGGAATCCGACGAAGAAGATGCCGTTGGCCGGTGGCATCATGAAACGGTTCGAACACCGGGCGAACTTGGCCTGATGGTTCCACCCGCCACCGCGGAACACCTTGTACTTGCTGGTCGACGGGCCGACGGGGTTGGTCTCCTCGACGGCGGGGTACTCCGCGAACCAGTCGCGGCACCATTCCCAGACGTTGCCGTGCATATCGTACAAACCCCACGCATTGGGCAACTTCTGACCGACCGGATGGGTGGCACCGTCACTGTTCTCCTCGGTCCAGGCGTAAGCCTCCGCCGCCTTCGCGTCGTCGCCAAAACTGAAGAGGTTCGTGCTCCCTGCGCGGCATGCATATTCCCATTCCGCCTCGGTGGGGAGTCGGTAGGCGTAGTTGGCGGGCAGGCGCCCCGCTTCCCGTTCGCGCCGTGTAAGTTCCACACAGTAGGCCACCGCATCGGCCTGGGTGACTTTGTCCACCGGTCGGTTCGTGTCACCCGTGAAATGGCTGGGATTCTGGCCGGTGAGCGCCCAATACTCCCCTTGGGTTACTTCACACCTCCCCAACCAGTAGTCGCGGGTCAGCGTGACCCGGTGTCCCACTCGGAGGAAACTCCCCGCTTTGATCGCAACCATGTTCGTCAACGGGACCGGGGTCGCCGTCGGCTTGGGCTCCGGCTTGGCAGAGGAGGAGCGCGAGTCGCATCCGCCGCAAACCAGGCAGGCCGCAGTGAGCAATCCCGACCAGATGGACGCAAACTTACTGGGCTTTTTCATGTTCATAGGGCACCTTCAGGTCCCACTCTCCTTCCTTTAGCGGCACCGTCTCCGCTCGTCCCCCAGGCCACCGAACCGACACGCTTTCGGGCTGACCTGTCAGTCCAAGGACCTGCACTGGACCATCTTGCGACCAATAGCCGGAACCGGCTTGGACCGTTCGGCATGGCCCTTGACCGCCGCCGGGATACCGCAGGCGCAGTTGCGCTCCCACGCCCCAAGGATTCGCCGCAGGCCCACCCAGACTGACCCGCAAACCCCGCTTGGTCGTCTGGTTGAGGTAAAGCCGCGTGGGGGCGTTGTTCTGACTGATTGCCAGGTCCACCCGGCCGTCATGATTGAAGTCGGCCAAAGCGGCGCCCCGTTGTTCGCCGTAGACCTTGATCCCCGATTCCGCAGGGTCAAAGGTGCCATCTCCTCGGCCCCGCAACCAGAGCCCCCGGCCGCCGTCTTCCCGCGACATGTCTGACCCGCCGCCGAGGAAGTTCTGCCCCAGAAAGAGATCCTCCCTGCCGTCCGCATCGAAGTCGCCCACGTTTATGGCGAAGACTGGGCTGACTTGCGCCGCCCGGGGGAGCCGCAGACGCTGAAACGACGTGCCGCGATTCAGGAACACCGCCGATTCGAGGCTCTTCACCTCCAAGCTCGGTGTGCCCGCCAAGCGCGTTCCCAGCAACTGCCCGACGGTGGCCTGGCCAAACGCTTGGTGAGTGGGGAACCGCTGCGGCAGGTCGGAGAATGCCTTGGTGAGCCACGTCCGGTTGCGCAACGGAAACCACTCTTCCCCGGCCCGCCACGCTTCGATCAGTTCCAGGGTGCCGTCGCCATTCCAGTCGTCGTAGAAGACCCGGATGGCAGCGGGATGGTCCAACTCATACGGGGTGTTCCGCCCCCAATTCCCCGCCGCCAGGTCCAACTTGCCATCGCCGTCGAAGTCGCCGGCAGTCACGCTGGTCCACCATCCGGTCCACTGGGCCAGTCCCCAAGCTTCCGTCATGTCCTCGAACCGCCCTCCAGCATTCCGAAACACGCGCAACGGTCCCCATTCGAGGGCCAGCGCCAGATCGGGCTTGCCGTCGCCATCCAGGTCGCAGCAGGTGGCCCCGCTCACCATTCCCAATCCGGCAAAAGCCGCGCTCCAAGCGGCGTTCGGGCGCAATTCGCCCCTTTCGTTCAGCCAGATGCTCGACGAGACGGGTTCGGGATAGCGTCCCGGCAGAAACCGGCCACCGACAAAGGCATCCAAATCCCCGTCTCCATCCACGTCTCCCAGTGCCAGTGGGCCCGGGCTGGGCCCGCCGGCCAATGGCATGGTCTGCTCCGGCAGCACGGAGAAGGCGGGTTGGTTGGTCAGCCCGAGAATGGCCACGGCGCTTGGCTGCACCGGTTCCGCCTCGTAGCCCGACCACGCCGCCAGTAAATGAAGACGGCCTTGTCCGTCCGGCCAGCCCACGACCGCCCCTTCGTCACCGGGAGTGGCGGCGGTCGCCTCTACCTGGCGAAAGCCCTGCCCGCGCTCATTGATCAACACTGCCAGATGCCCCCCTCGCGCGGCGGAGACCACCAAGTCCTCCCATCCATCGCCATTCACATCAACCCAAGCCAGTCCAGGACCCAGGCGGCTTAGCCGACGCGGCAGCAGAGGCTGGCGAGCCCAGTCATCGAATTCGCTTTCCGCATGGCGGTGCCCCAGCTTCTCACTGATGTCGGTGAACCACCGATTGGCGGCGGCATTCGTGGTGGCGGGCGCCGAGGGCAAGGTCTTCGCCTGAACCACCTCGCAAATCGTGTTGGCTTTGACGCGCACTGTCGTGCGGTTGCCGTTCCGCCAGGTCACCTCCAATTCGAGCGGCTTGTCGGCGGCGTCGTCAGCCGCAAACACCCGCATGGCTTGGTCGCAGGACATATAGCGTCCGCCGCAGATGATATCCTGGGTCTGGGTAACCCGTCCGCCGGTCAGCCGCAGGTGTGCGCCGATGCCGCTCGTGTTGGGGGGCGCGCCTTGCAGCCGTACTGCCACCCGGCCGCTCGTAGTATCGTTTCGGTACAAGCTGGCAGCTTCGTTGAGGTTGTTGACCACCACGTCGAGGTCCCCGTCGTTGTCGAGGTCGGCCACCGCCATGCCGTATGAGATCCCCGGCTTGGCGAACCCCCACGCCTCGCCCATGGACTCGAAGGTGCCGTCGCCCCGGTTTCGGAAAGCGATGTTCTCAGTGGGCCACGCCGGATGGAATTGCCGGAAGCGTTTCCGTTGTTCCAGCGTGAGCTTGGCGGTTCGCAATTGGTCATGGCTGTCCTGGTCCATGACGTCGAAGGAAAACCCGTTGGAGACCAGCAAGTCCTCGAAGCCGTCCAGGTCCACATCCAGGAACACCGGGCACCAGGACCAATCCGTGGCCGCCACGCCCGCCATGAACGCCGTTTCCGTGAACGTCCCGTCACTGCGGCCCAGGAACAGGACGTTGCGGTTATAGCGGGGCACTTCCTCCACGCGCTCGCTCGCCGCCGGGTCGGGGTAGTCTCGCATCAACTGCATCATCCGGCGGCTGGGGGATCGGGCCAGCATGTCCAGGACGATCAAGTCGTCGTGCCCATCCCGGTCCACGTCCGCAAAATCCAAGGCCATCGAAGAGCGGCTCGTGTGTCGGAACATGTGCGCATCCGCCGCCCGGAAAGTGCCCTTCCCGGTATTCAGCCAGACCCGGTCCGGCGACGCGTTGTCGTTGCAGACGTACAAATCGGGGAAGCCGTCGCCGTTCAGATCGCGAAACATCACCGAAAGCCCCCAATCCCGGAACGGTGGCACGGGTTTGCCCTCCGCGTTCATGAAGACCCCGGGCTCATTCTGGATGGCCGTGAAGTGCCCCCCGCCATCGTTGCGATACAATCCATGCACCTCGGGCAACTCCCGAATGCGGCCATCCGGCAGGGCCTCGAAGCGATCCTTCCAGTAAGGCTTGCTGGCCGACTCGCCGTTGACCTTTGTCACCCGCCACTTGCCCTCCTCCCGGGCCATGGCGAAACGCATCGTCGGATCCGCCAGATGCATGGTGTCGATGTAGTGCGCGCAATAGAGATCCAAGTCTCCATCCCCGTCGATGTCGGCCAGTGCCATTGAGGTGGCCGAGGCCGTGCGGGAAAGTCCGGAATCAGCCACCTCGGAAAACGCGCCCTTGCCGTCGTTCAGAAACAGGCGGGTGCCGGCCGCAATGCCGTTGACAAGGAGGTCCAGATCACCGTCGCCGTCGACATCCACGAAGACTGCTCCGGTCGAAAGCTGGCCTTCGCACGCGGCCGATCCGAGTGGCATGTCTTCATACCGCCAACCGCCCAAGTTCCGGTATAGGTGGTTGGGTCCTTGGAGATTGCAGAAGTAGAGGTCCGGCCAGCCATCGCCATCGACATCCCCGATGGCCAGCCCGCTTCCGTTATGCGCCACCGCGTTGGTCAGGGACAAATCGCCGCGCAGCTCATTGGTGAACCGGACACCCGTTGCCTCGGCGGCCATGAGCGTGAAACCCGCCTTTCCGCCGGTCTGGCGGGGCAGTGCCGCCACGCGCAGTTCCCCGCCTTCGCTCCAAGTCAGAGGGGCCGCGCCTTGGCATTGGAGCGCAAACAGCAACTGCGCCGCGAGGACGACGCCACCGATCCACTTGCCCATAAGGATTTGTCGGCAGAGCAATGTGGGACCGAGCCTATCCGCCTCAGCGGCATGGAACAAGGGGGAAAGCGAACGCCCGGGTCCCCGTGGGGTGGCGACTGATCGTGAAGGGGCTGCGGTCTGCCCGCTAGGCCTGCGGTTTGGTCTGCAACTCCTCCTCCCGCCGCAGGAGTGCCTGCCAGAACATATCGGGCAACATCCGGGGAGGGAGCGTGCGGTACTCCGGGCGCTGTTTCAGCAGCCTGGTCAGGTAGGCCTCCTTGACCCGGAGCGCCAGCTCCAGCTCAGTCTCCGGCTGGGACGCAGTCCGGAGCGCGAGTTCAGGCTCTCGCATTGCCTTGAGCAACGCATTGACCTGCGATAGTAGTGCCTCAGTGGGGTTCATACGGATGCAGCAACGGGCGCTGGCGGCCGTTTAGGCCAGGTGCACGATGAAGTGGCATTTCTGTCCGCCGCGCCGCAGCGACTCCACAATCTCGACCCGGATGGGACGGCCCAGCGCAGTCTCCCACATGTGCTGGTGCTTGCCGCGCGTGCATTCGCAGTGGAGATCCTTGGCTTTGGCGGGACGGTTTTGTGCGGCGGGACACCAGCAGCCCTTGGGCCCGCGACCGTAGAAGAGGTGGACATCGTCGCCCTTGCGCTCGATGCCGAAGGAGCGCTTGTAGGCCTCGATCAGCTTGTCCACATCGCCTTTGCCGGCCTCGACGATCTCCTGCGTGAACTTGTGCCGCCGGTGGCAGCCTTGCCCGCACCCGGCCATCAATTTAACCCGGGTGGGCTCGTCCAGAACCTTCTCCATCGTGTCCAGCAAATCGGTGACCCAGTGCTCGACGAACTGCTTCTCCTGCTGGAGCGCGTTGAGCTGCGGATCGGGAGCGGATTCGGCGCTGACTTGCGTTTCCAGGCCCGCCAGGGCACAGCAGCCCAGGCCGTAGCCGAAGGATTTGTGGAGAAAGTCTTTTCGATTCATGGTCGGTTACCTTTCAGCCTGCGCGAGCCTTTGCAGGGTCTGCGACCGCCCTGACGCGCGCGCATCCCGAGGCTTGCGAACAAACGGTTCGTGAGCGGTGGTCTTTCTGAGTGCGGCCGCAACCTAACGAGCCCGTGTGGCGGCCGCAAGCGCGAAGCCGTGCCTGCATCGCAGACCATGTCGACGACTGACCGTGGCCTGCCCCCATCCTGCGTCGGACGCTCAGGGCATCAGAAACTTGGGGCACTGGCTCAGAAACTGCAGCGGATTGCCGTACAGAAGCCGGTCAACCTGCTCCGGCGTATACCCGCGGCGGCGCATCTCGAGGCCGGTCTTGGGGACGATCAACGGCACGCTCACCCCCCAATCGCAGGCGCTGTTGACCCAGAGGCGGTCCGTGCCGAAACGGTCGACGATGTCCACCGCCCGGGCGGGGGTGCACTTGGTCTCGGGATAAAGCGTCATTCCCGCCCAAAATCCCGCGTCTAACACCAGCTTCACCGTGTGCTCCTCCACGTGGTCGATGATGACGCGTGCGGGATCGATGCGGCGGTCGGCCTTCAGTACGTCAAGGATGAGCCGTGTGCCCTTGTGTTTGTCCTCCAAGTGAGGCGTATGCACGAGAATGAGTTGGTTGGAACGGGCCGCGAGGTCCACGTGCATCTCCAGCACCTTCAGTTCGTTGCGGCTGTTCTTGTTGAGGCCGATCTCACCGATGCCCAGCACATTGGGGCAGTCGAGAAACTGGGGGATCAGCGCGATCACCTCTTCCGCAAACCTCACGTCCTCGGCTTCCTTGGGGTTGATGCAGAGCCAGGCATAATGCGCGACGCCGAACTTGGCCGCCCGCTTCGGCTCGTAGTCGGTGAGTTGGCGGAAATAGTCGTAGAAACTCTGGGGCGAACTGCGGTCAAATCCCGCCCAGAAGGCCGGTTCGCAGATGGCGACACAGCCGGCGGTGGTCATGGCGGCGTAGTCGTCCGTGACCCGGCTGACCATGTGGGCG
>CAYYMW010000276.1:0-355 GCA_964472515.1 uncultured Verrucomicrobiota bacterium
GTTGGGGTCGGATGTGCCCTTCTTCCTTCACGGGAAACCCGGACTCGCCGAGGGACGTGGCGAGAAGGTCACGCCGCTGGACCCATTTGCCGCCTTGGCGGGCCTGCATATCGTCTTGGTGCATCCGGGTTTCGGCATCTCCACCCCCTGGGCTTACCGGGAGTTGGCCCGCTTCCCCGCGGCGCTGAACGGCACGCCTGGTCGAGCCCGGAAACTGATCGATTCGCTCAAGCACGGTTCCCTTTCGGCGGGTTTGGCGGAATGCCACAACGCGCTTGAGGCCCCCGCGTTCGAGAAGTACCCCGTGCTCGGGCTTTACCAGGGCTACTTCAGGAAGCAGGGCGCCCTGGCAACG
>CAYYMW010000276.1:365-9559 GCA_964472515.1 uncultured Verrucomicrobiota bacterium
GGCGAGCGGGCGGAGGCCGAGCAGGCCCTCGCGCACTTTCCGGCCGAGTTCGGCACGCCGGGGTGGCAGGCCCTCGCGACCCTGTGAAGAGCGGCCGCTAACGTCCCAGCCAGCCCAGCAAGAGCGGGAGACTGAAGAGGAGCAATACTCCTAGGGCGACCCACCACCAGAACCGGCCGCGAGGATTCGCGGGAGGACGGGCTTCACCGAATTCCCGCCGCGCAAACTCAGCGTAATCGAAATCCTCGTCCGGAATGCCCAATCGGCTGGCGTGGGCGTGGTCGGACCAGCCGGTTTCCGAACAGGAACCGCACTCCGGGCAGGCCGAGGCCCGGGCCGGGACTTCGGCTCCGCATTCCGGACAGTAATCGGGCCTTCGACACTTCATCGCGCAAGGACGTCGCGGACGTTCAACCGGGGAGAGCACCGGAACGACCCGCCGGGTGAGCGGGAGGTTTCGAATTCATTTTCGTTGTTTCCTTTTCCAATCTGGCTGCGATATGCTCGGAGCGCAACTGCAAAACACAGCCCGGGTAATGTTGTCGTTCACCTCCCGTGGCGGACGACCGGTTGGCTGTTCTTTTTGACGCGAGCAAATGGTTGGTCAGGAAAATCCCTTGGTCTTGAGATGAGTGCGACACCGCTAACGCGAATCCTGTGGGTCGATGACGAGCCGCAACTGCTCAAGGTGCTTAAGGCGTCGTTGCGCGCACACGTCGGCGAGTGGGACATGGTGTTTGTCGAGCGAGCGGAAGAGGGCCTCGCGCTGATGGACAAGGCCCCGTTCGATATCGTGGTGTCCGACATGCGCATGCCGGGAATGAACGGCGCGGTGTTTCTGAACGAAGTGATGAAACGCCATCCCCGCACGGTGCGGGTGATCCTCTCCGGCTACGCCGATCAGGAGACGCTCATGAAGTGCGTGGGGGCGACGCATCAGTGCTACTCGAAGCCCTTCGATCCCGTGGTGCTGCGCGAAGCGATCCGGCGCATCTGCCGCATGCAGACCGCGCTCAACAACGATGCCGTTCGGAGTCTGATCAACCGGTTGTCCAGCCTGCCCAGCATGCCGGACGTGTTCGTCCAACTGATGGACGCCCTCCAGTCGCCCCATTGCCTGGTGGAAGACGTGGGCCGCATTGTGGCGCGCGATCCGGCGGTGTCCGCCAAGCTGCTGCAATTGGTCAACTCCGCGTTTTTCGGCTTTGCCCGGGATGTGACCGATGTCAACGAAGCGGTGCAGTTGCTGGGCATCAGTCTGGTCCGGGCGCTGACCTTGACGGTGCGGTTGTTCAGCGCGTTCAACGGTCGCACCTATCGGGAGTGCTCGATTGAACAAGTCTGGCTGCGGAGTCTCCGGGCGGGCTGGCTGGCACGGCAGATTCTGAAAGAAGAGAATCAACCGGACGAGGTGGTGGAGCAGGGTTTCACCGCGGGATTGCTGCACGACGTCGGGATGCTGGCCCTGGTCTCGCAATTGACCGGCCCGTACCAGGAGGCGCTGGCGACCGCCCGCGTGAACCGCCGTCCGCTTTGCGAGGTGGAGCAGGAGATGTTCGGGGCCACCCACCCGCAGGTGGGCGCCTACATGCTGGGGTTGTGGGGATTGCCCTGCGCCCTGGTGGAGGCGGTGGCGTTCCATCACTCGCCCGCCGCGAATCCCGAAGCCTCGTTCGGCCCGCTGGCCGCAGTGCATGTCGCGAGCATTCTGGCGGAGCGGGGCGGGGCCGACAAAGGAGGGACCAAGCCGACGGACGGACTCGACCTGGCCTACCTTGAGCGGTTGAACGTGGCGCACCGTCTGGAGCACTGGACGGCCCTCGCCAGTCAGGTGGCCTGAGGCGGAGCCGGCCCGGGGACTGCGGGGCCAACGGCGGTGGCCGGCTCTCCCCGGACAACCAAACGGCCGGGAGGTTGAACCTGCCCGGCCGCGAAATGGAGAGGCGATCGAACTCGGCCGACTAGAGGAGCTTGGCCAGGAGTTCCTCGTTGGTCTTGTGCTTCTTCAGCGCGGCTTGGAGGGTCTCCATGGCCTCGACTGGATTCAGGTCCACCATCATCCGGCGCAGTTTACGGACGGCGTCGATCTGGTGTTTGGGGAAGAGCTTCTCTTCCTTGCGGGTGCCGCTCTTGGGGATGTCGATGGCCGGGAAGAGACGGCGGTCCGAGAGCTTGCGGTCCAGCACCAGCTCCATGTTGCCGGTGCCCTTGAACTCCTGGAAGATCAGCTCGTCCATGCGGGAGCCGGTGTCGACCAGCGCTGTGGCCAGGATGGTGAGCGAGCCGGCTTCCTCCAGCTTGCGCGCCGCCGCGAACATCTTGCGGGGGATCTCCAAGGCGCGGGCGTCGACGCCGCCGGTCATGGTGCGGCCGCTGCCGCCATGGACGCTGTTGTAGGCGCGCGCCACGCGGGTGATCGAATCCAGGAGGACAAAGACATCCTTGCCGGTCTCCACCATGCGGCGGCAGCGCTCGATCATGAAGCGGGAGAGCCGGACGTGGGTCTCGAGGTCCTGGTCATTCGAAGAGGCAACCACCTCGGCCTTGACCGAACGCTGGAAATCGGTGACTTCCTCGGGGCGTTCGTCGATGAGCAGGACCATCACGAAGACTTCCGGATGGTTCTCGGTGACCGCGTTGGCGATCTGCTTCAGGATCGTGGTTTTGCCCGTACGGGGCGGGGCGACGATCAGGCCGCGCGTGCCCTTGCCGATCGGCGTGACGAGATCGATGATGCGGGTCTCGAGGAGGTCGGGGGCCGTCTCGAGGCGGAACTTGTCGCAGGGATCGATGGTGGTGAGGTTCTCGAAGCGCATCGACGTGACGTACTGTGCGTACGGCATGCCGTTGACGTGGGTGACCTCCCTGAGTTGCGCGCTGCTGCCGCGGTGCGGGGCCTGGAGCGTGCCTTGCACGGCGCAGCCTTCGCGCAGAAAAGCGCGTTTGATGGTGTCGGGCGTGACGAAGATATCCGCCGGCTTGGGGCGGAAATGATCCTCGTGCGTTCGCAAAAAGCCGAAGCCCTTTTCCGAGATTTCGAGGAACCCGGAACCGCTCTCAGGGAGCGGGCCAATATTCGTATGCCGCCGGTTGTTGTTATGGTGCGCCAAGCTCTTGGGGTGGCAGACTCTGCCACGTTGAGGATTTTGACATCGGGAAAACCGCCAGCCTGAAGTGGTGAATCACCAAAACCGAAAGAGGCCAGTCGGTTGGACCTAAGACGAGGAAGAAATAAGCCTAAACCACGCACGATGCAACAAGAATCTTCACTAACAGACGAATGCCGCAGAGGAGTGGCGGCCCGGCAGCCCCCGCAAGGCGCAGGGGAGAACCACCTCCGTTTTCGCGCCAACCCCCTTTTAACCAGGGGTTTTCATCCGGAAACCGTTGACAATTCCAAGCGACCTCAGGTAGGCTCGGTTCTAGCGCAAAGAACCAAAGTGTCAGTATCGACAGAGGTCCGTGACAGTAGTTGGACAGTCAAAGGCGGCTTCGGCAATTCTGCGAGTGCAGCATTCCCTGGGTGTTTTCTTTGGGCGGTAACACAGTTCTTATGAGTAACGCGTGCCGGTTGTTCGTGGGTAATCTTTCTTATCGCACGCTGGAGAGCGATCTCCAGGACTATTTCGCACAAGCGGGGGCGGTGACTTCCTGCAATCTCATGTTGGACAAGTTCACCGGCAAGTCTCGCGGCTTTGCCTTCATTGAATACGGTTCCCAAGAGGAGGCCAACAAGGCGGTGGAGATGTTCCACAGCAAGGACTTTCAAGGCCGCGCCCTGACCGTCAACATCGCCCGCCCCCGGGAAGAGCGTGCGGAGCGTCCCAGCCGGCCCCCGCGCGGCGAATACCGCGATCAAGCCTGAGCAAGGCCCCCCGCCGACGCCTTCAAGGGCCGCACGCAAGTGACGGCGGAGGTGGTTTGGCGGTCATTACCGGGGATCGCTGAGCGCAGCGGTCCCTTCCCCAAGGAAGTACCCCGGTCTTGGCGGCAAGACCAAGCGCGCCTGCCTGTTGGTGGGCGCAGAGGGGGTGTTCGCGTCTTCAACGGGCGCTCGGCAGTTTAACTGCCCCTGGTTGGACGGGGGGTGACGGGGAGGCCACGGTTGGCCAACCGTCGGTGTTCCATTTCAAAGCCCTGAGGCCCAAGGTTGGACGTCCTCCCTCTCGGGCGTCGTAGTAGTGAAAAGAGAGGAGTTCATCCCTGCCTGAACTCAGTATCCCTGCGTGACCCGGACCGATCATTGAGCCGGTTGATCCCAACAGCGAAGCGCCACCCCCAACCAGGAGGTCGCGCCCGTCCTGGTCCAGATAGGGGCCGAGGATGGTTGAGCTGCGTCCCACTCGAATCTGGTAAGTGCTGTTTGTGCCGCGGCAGCACAGCCCCCAGTTGACGAACAGATAGTAGTATTCTCCGTGGCGATGGAGGCAGGGGGCCTCGATCGTTTCAGCCTGTGCCAGGCTGTAGATGGGTCGTTCAGGGGACGCGCGCCGCCCGGTAGCGCCATCGAGTTCCACCAGTTTGATTCCGCTCCAGAAGGAGCCGAAGGTCATCCAGAGGCGGTTCTGTTCGTCAACGATTACTGCGGGGTCGATGGCGTTGAACTCGTTCGTGGCAAACGACCTCAGCACGATGCCCTCGTCCCGCCATGCGTACTCTGCCGCAGTCGGATCGAGAGTGGGATTGGTGGCGAGGCCGATCGCGGAGGCATTCCTGCCCCATGCCGAGACGGAGTAATAGAGCAGGTAGCGCCCCCCGATCTTGATGACATCTGGGGCCCACAGGTGTCCGCGATGATTCGGCACGACCTCGCGATGCCACGCTGGCATTTCCCGGAAGACCGGCGGCCCCGGCGTCCAGAACTTGAGATCGGCGGAAGAGTAGGAGCGGACGCCTTGCCCGGTAGAGAACATCCAGTACCGATTGCCATCCAAGATGATCCGTGACGGATCATGCACCTGCGGGAGCGCGGGTTGGGCGGAGGAATCGGGGAGTTTCGGTTCGGGCGCGGGTTGGCCCTGCGTGCTCGCGAGAGCGACCCACAGGTACCACCACAGAGTTGCTGGGCAGAGGCAACGGCGCATACGGTTCGTCTGGGTGAAGCCGAGCACGAAGCGGGTGAGTTGGCAACGCTCCAATTTGGACTATGTTATGCCGTAGTTGGTCGTGAAAACGGGTTGACACTCTCTGGAGTTGGTGTAATATACGACCACAATGATCGTTGTTAGTCGATGGCCGATCAAGCGGGCGTACGATGAGTAGAACCTCGATCGAGGCCAAAGTGACAAGCACACGGCGGTTGACGCCGGGGTACGGACGATCAAATAAAAACGATTAAACGAGTGGTTCTTTAACTCAAGAAAGCAGAATCCTATGGGCCGCATCTACCGCGACATTACCGAGACCATCGGCAACACGCCGTTGGTACAACTCAACCGCACTGCCGCCAAGCACGGCGCCAAAGCGCAGGTCTTGCTGAAGCTGGAGTTTTTCAACCCCCTTTCCAGCGTCAAGGACCGTATCGGGGTGTCGATGGTGGAGGCGGGGATCAAAGCCGGGGTGATCAAGTCGGACACGGTCTTGATCGAGCCGACGAGCGGGAACACGGGGATCGCGCTGGCCTTCGTGGCCGCCGCCCGGGGCCTCAAGCTGATCCTCACCATGCCGGAGACGATGTCGTTGGAGCGCCGCAAGCTGCTCAAAGTCCTCGGTGCCCGCCTGGTCTTGACCGAGGGGGCCAAGGGCATGAAGGGGGCCATCGCCAAGGCCGAAGAACTGAAGGCGCAAATCCCCAACAGCCTTATTCCGCAGCAGTTCGCCAACCCCGCCAACCCGGAGATTCATCGTCAGACCACGGCCGAGGAGATTTGGCGGGATACGGACGGCAAGGTGGACTTCGTGGTATCAGGGGTGGGTACTGGAGGCACGATCACCGGCATTGCGGAGGTGCTGAAGCAGCGGAAGCCCGGTTTCAAGGCGGTGGCTGTGGAGCCGGCGCGCTCGCCGGTATTGTCCGGAGGCCAGCCTTCGCCGCACAAGATCCAGGGGATCGGGGCGGGCTTTGTGCCTGCCGTGCTGAACACCAAGATCATCGACGAGATCATCCAGGTGCGTGAGGAGGACTCCGGGCCAGTGTCCAAGGAGGTCAACCAATTGGATGGCATTCCGGTGGGGATCTCGAGCGGGGCCGCGATCTGGGCAGCGTTGCAGTTGGCGAAGCGGCCCGAGAATGACGGCAAACAGATCGTGGTGATCGTTCCGTCGTGCGCCGAGCGGTATCTCTCGTCCTGGCTGTTCGGGGACATCAACCTCGAGAGCGATTCGGTCGAGGATCTTGTCCAAGGGGCGAAGGCCTAGCTTTTCAAACCAGCACGCATGGTTGAGAAGCCTTATCGCAGCCTCATCAAAGCCCTCTCCTGGCGGGTCACCGGCACGGTCGATACCATCGTCGTCTCACTGCTGGTGACCGGCAAGCTTAAGCTGGCGATCTCGATTGGGTTTGTGGAACTGTTCACGAAGGTCGTGCTTTACTACGTGCACGAACGCATTTGGAATAACGTGTCCTTGGGACGGATCAAGACCAAGGGCGACTACGAAATCTGAGACGAACCCAAACGACTGAGCGCAAACGGCCATGAGCGATATCACCACCGCGCCAAAGCGGACGCATAACGAGGCGATCAAAGCGGCGATCCCGACCCTGGCGGGCACCATCGCCGCCAACCTTGCCGATCCGGCCACCGACCGCTTTTCGGAGGACGACCAGCAATTCCTGAAGTTCCACGGAATCTATCAGGAGGACGACCGCGATCTGCGCAAGACCGGGAAGAAGTACATCTTCATGATCCGCGGACGCATTGCCGGGGGGGTGATGACCCCGGCGCAATGGCGGGTCTTCGACGAGTTGGCCACCCGCCATGGCAACCAGACTCTGCGGATCACCACGCGCCAGAGCCTTCAATTCCACGGCGTGGTCAAGGCCGGTTTGGGTCCGGTGCTGAAGGGCATCAACGACAGCCTGCTCTCGACGCTGGCCGCCTGCGGCGACGTCAACCGCAACGTCTTGGCACCTCCCGTGCCGGCCCAGAGCCGCGCCCGGGAGGAGGTCTACGCCGACTGCGTGCGGGTGGCGGATGCCTTGCGGCCCCAGACGCGGGCGTACCACGCCATCTGGGTGGAGGGGGTACAGTTGGATCTGGAGGACCCCGCCAACAAGGAGTTTGTGGATCCGCTGTACGGCAAGACCTATCTGCCGCGCAAATTCAAGGTGGCCTTCGTCATTCCCCCGGTCAACGACCAGGATGTGCTGGCAAACGACCTGGGCCTGATTGCCATCGTGGAGAACGATCAACTGGTTGGCTACAACCTCGCCGTGGGCGGGGGGATGGGCCGCAGTCACGGAAATGAGCAGACCTACCCGCGGCTGGCGGATGTCCTTGGCTTTATTACCCCAAAGGAACTGGTGGAAGTAGCCAAGGCAGTGCTGACCATCCACCGGGATTTTGGGGACCGCACGGACCGCAAACATGCCCGACTGAAGTACGTGGTGGCGGAACGCGGGGTTGACTGGGTGCGCGGCGAGATCGAGCGGCGCACCGGCCTGAAGCTGGGGCCACCCCGGCCATTCCATTTCACGACCACCCAGGACTCGCTGGGCTGGCACAGTGCCACGGATGGACGTCACTTCCTCGGTCTCTTCATCGAGTCCGGCCGGGTCAAGGATGTCCCCGGCAAGAGCTTGCGCACCGCTCTGCGCCAAGTGGCGGAGCAGTATCCGTCCATCGAGTTTCGACTGACCGCCAACCAGAACCTGATCCTGGCCAACATCAGTGATAGTGACCGGACGGGGATTGACCAACTCCTTGGCGCGCACGGGATCAAGACCCGGGACCAGGCCAGCGTGCTGCACACGGCGGCCATGGCGTGCGTTTCCCTGCCCACTTGCGGGCTCGCCTTGGCGGAGGCCGAACGGTATCTCCCCGGCTTGCTGGACCGAATCGAGACCCTCTGCGCCGAGGTGGGCCTGGCGGGACACGAGATCATGATCCGCATGACGGGATGCCCGAATGGGTGCGCGCGCCCTTATGTGGCTGAGATCGCTTTTGTCGGCAAGGCCCCGGGCCGCTATCAGGTCCTGCTCGGCGGCGATGCGATTGGCACCCGGCTGAACCGGGTGTGGAAGGAGATGGTGAAGGAAAACGAAATCGAAGCCGAACTGCGCCCGTTGCTGGTGCGCTACGTCCAGGAGCGGCGGTCCGAAGAGAAGTTTGGCGACTGGGCGAATCGCACCTTGTGGAGTTCGCCCGCGGCAAACTGAGCTGATCAGTAGAGCATGAACGGAGCTGAGATCCATCGCCTCAACCAGGAGTGGGGGAAGCGTTCCCCTGAGGAAATCGTGCGCTGGGCGGTCGCCCAGGGCGCGGGCAGGACGGTGGTGTCCACCAACTTTCGGCCTTACGAGGCGGTGATCCTGCACCTCGCCACGCAAGCGTTGCCTGACCTTCCTGTCCTGTGGGTGGACCACGGCTACAACCGTCCCGCCACCTACCGGCACGCCGAGGACTTGCGGCGGAGACTGGGCCTCAACCTGAAGCCTTACCTGCCGCGCCTGACCGTTGCGCACTACGAGGCGTTGCACGGGCCGCCGCCGGCGAAGGAGGACGAGGAAGGGTTGAAGCGCTTCAGCGCCGTCATGAAACTGGAGCCGTTCCAGCGGGGGATGCGGGAACTTGCCCCGCGCGTGTGGATTACGGCGCTGCGCCGAGTGCAGAACCCGAACCGTGCCGGCCTGGACGTCGTGGGCTTTGACGAGCACCTCGGCGTGTTGAAGGTCAGCCCGGTCTTCCACTGGACGGATGCTCAAATGGAAAGCTACCTCGAGCGGCACGGATTGCCGAATGAATGGGACTATTTCGATCCCGCCAAGGCCGACGATAAGCGGGAGTGCGGCCTGCACGCGGCTTGGGGCGCCAAGGCGGTCGTTTCCGCCTGACCCTGCCCGCCACCTCGCGAGGATCTGCCACCCATGACACTCTCTTGCTCTGCCTTGACGGCGAGTGCCTGAACTTTTGATGAAATCGTATCAACTTGATCACCTCCAACTGCTGGAGACCGAAGCGATCCACGTGATGCGCGAGGTGGCCGCGGAATTCGAGCGTCCCGCGCTGCTCTTCTCGGGCGGCAAGGACTCGATC
>CAYYMW010000277.1:0-263 GCA_964472515.1 uncultured Verrucomicrobiota bacterium
GGCTGGCCCCCCAGAACCGCGCCCCGGCGGCGGGATCGACGAAGATGTCGCAAATGTTGAACCCGCTCAGTTCGTTGCAGGGGTCGGCCACGTTCCACCCCGGCGGCAGGCTGTACTGCTCGCGCCCGTATAAACCCAACGCATGCCCAAACTCGTGGATCGCCGCCTCGGGCTCGGTTTCCTCGATCACCGCGATCCGCGGATACCAAGCGTGATTGAACCCCGTCGAGCCGGTGTTCTCGCTCAGCGCCCCCTGCGGCACC
>CAYYMW010000277.1:273-9423 GCA_964472515.1 uncultured Verrucomicrobiota bacterium
CAGCGCCAGGAGCAGATGCAGCGGCGGGCGCCCCAGCGCGGCGCGCCGGGCGTCCTCCCGGTCCAATTCTCCCTGCAAATAGCGCGCCAAGCCGAAGTAGATCGAGTTGTGCCGCCACGGCAGAAAGCCGGTGATTGCCGGCGAATAGACCGCCGACGGCAGCGCCTCAATCCGGAAATCCTCCCGCTTGCGCAACGGCAGCAGCGCTGCCATTGCCGTGGTCAGCCGGTCCGCCACCTGCGTGTGCTGGTCTTCCTCCGGCCGCACCCGCTCGCTGAACTCGGCGGGATAGCCCCAGGCGTTGATCAGGATCGGCTTGATGCCGATCCGCAGCGGCGTGGCCGCGGGGTCCAGCAGGTTGAAATAGCCTTGGCGGACGATGCGCTCTCCGCCGGCAGCCAACTCCTGCACCAGCGCAAAGCGGACCAAGTCATCTGGCATTGGCGGCACGATGAAATCGACCGTGCGGGGCGCTCCCTCGGGGTAGGTCCGGCGCACCGTGGCGACGCCCGTCTTGTCGCGGACCTCGCGCCGGGTTTCGTCCTCGCCCCAATAACGCAGGAGCAGGCCGTCCGTGCCCAGCTCACCCATCGGCACGCGCAGGTCGAAACTCACCAGGGTGCGCCGCTCCTTGAGGCCAAGCGACAGATAGTCGGGCGAAAGCACCCCTTGGCCCGCCGCCACGTTCTGCGCCCAGACATAGCTTGGCGCATACGGTTCGCTTTGGCCGCTGACGCTCTCCCGGCCCGTCGTGCGCCAGGTGGTTGCCGTGGCCATTGACGGGCAGACGCCCCCCGCTTCGCCCAACCAGTCGCCCCCGACCAACCGATTGCCGAAGTAGGGGCCCGCCGGATCGCCCCAGAAGTTCCCGTCCAACCGATACGAACCCGTCGGCAGATGCACGCCCTCCGCCCGCTGGATCTCCAGGGCCAACGGGTGCCAGAAGCTGTTGCCGCCGATCGCCAGCGTCTCGTTCCCCTTCAGGTCGGGTTGCAGGTAGATGAGCGGGACAATGAAGACATTGTCCGTGACGAACAACCCGGAGGCGGGCACCGTCAGCACCAGGCTGTTGAGGAGCGAGTCGTCCGGGTGCCCCGCGCCGTAGAAATCGTTGTTCAGCAGGCGCAATACCTCGGACACATGGCACCGGCTGCCCTCCGCCCGGCCAAAGTAGCTGCCGCTCACCGTCAGCGTGCGCGCCTCGGCCCGGAGGTTGGTGTCCACCTTGCAGTTCTCGGCCACGGCCATCCGACCCACGAGCGAGAGGTCGTGCGCCTGGCATCCCCGCACCAGCGCCACCGTGCTGTTGGTGGAGCCTCCCGCCCCCAGGCTTCCGCTCACTGTCAGATTCAGCAGCGAGACCTTGTTGGTGGCCTCGGCCAACAGCATCACCATCTTCGCTCCCTCCGCCTTGACCGTGCCGGCCTTGATCTCCGCCCACGAATCGAACTTGCCCCCCTGCACGTACACGGCACTCTGCGAGTGCGCTCCCTCGATCCGCGTACTGCCCGCCACCCGCACTTCCTGCAAGTCCAGCGTCAGGGCGCGGCCGATCCCAACGTCGATCTCCGAAATCGCGTCTCCGCTGAACACCTCATCGAATTGCAGGAAGCCCGACAGCGGTTGGGGCACGCTGTGGTCCACGTCCCGGACGGCGAAGGTGTCGTAGACGTCAACCACAGCCCCGCCCGGGTAGTGCCGGTGGAGTACCAACTCATAGTGTCCGTTGCGCATCATGCTGCCGCGCGCCCGGCCCGAGATCGAGTTCTTGCCTGAAAGGAGAATCTCGACGGTGCCATCGGGGTGTTTCCATTGAAGCTCCATGTCGAGCTTGCCGTAAGGGTCGGCCGGCAGCTCGCAGTAGTACTCGCAATGCATCACCCGCGGACCGAAGAACAACGTGGGCGTGGGGAGCGGCGGCTCGGCACTCGATGAACCATGGAAGGCCCCACCAAACAAGAGTAGCAGTAGGCTTGTGAGCGAAAAGGACCGATCCAAGGTGACGCCGCGCGAGCGGTGAGGGCTCTGGTTGGACATAGAGCGTCGGTTGTAAGGTGTAGCGATTGAACTACAACCACCACCGGATGTCAATCATAAAGACTTGAGGTCCAATGTGTAGCACATTCCTCACCCATGCCCCTCAAAATCTCTACCGCTTCCACTCCAAGTCGCCTGCCCCCTCATTCTGCCCCATTGTCTGCTCTCTCCACAGCAGTTCGCGCCCGATAATGATCGCAGCCCGGGTTGGCCCGAAACCGATCCGGGAGACTGTCAGGCTGCCGACTCCATTTCGAACCGGACGCCTGCGGAAGCAAGCAGGTGCTGTTCCTCCTCGATTTGGTCCTGCCGCCAACGGCCGCACTGCCGCAGGCCGACCATGAAGATCGGAACGGCCAGCGCCGTAAGACCGCCGCCGACGGCAACGAGAAACTCCCGGTACTGCTGTGCGGAGGCGAAGTGACGGTCAACAACACGACCCAGTTTCTCGCGCTCCTGGGCGGTGAATCTCGAATGATCATTGGTTCTCGGTTCCTGACCGTTCGGAGGAAACAGGCCCACTGCCAAGAAAGGGAAGCCGTGCAAGAAGAGCCCCATAGCCAGCATCGCCGCCCAAAGTCCGCGATAGGGCAACCGCCGCCGGGGTGGCACAGGTTGCCTGACTTCCAAGACGGGCAGTGACGTGGGGAGGAAGTCACCTGAGCTGAGCATCGCCCGGAGTTCCGGGAGTTGATTCGACCGGGAGAGAACCATCGACCACCAGCGCCACCAAGCCGCACTCTTGGCGTCTTTGCGCACGAACGTGAGCTTGGCCAAATCAGGGCGGGTTGGCACGGGCTCGATCAGGATTCCCGCCAGCCATTTCATTCCCAGCGTGCCGTACTTGGTGTGACTCACTTCGATGGCCTTCGGGGTCACCTTTAACCAGCGATCAGATCGGCGGTGCTCCCACGAGGCCACTTCGATGATCGCCAAGAAAAGCAGGATCATCACGCTCATCGGCATCAGGATAATCGCGATCCAGGCTTGCACCGGCCTCCCGGCAAGCCAGGCATGGAACAGGCCCATCTCGGTCATCATGCAAGCCGAGAAGCAGAGCAGCGGAAGCAACCCGCGAAGCCTTGCCCACCGCCGCTGCCAAGTGAGAGGTATGTCCTCGTCGACGAAGTGGTTGAGTGTCGCCGGTTGGATCAGCTTGAAGGGCTTCATGCGGCACGAAGTGAAGCACCTGCCGTCACCGTTCCGCGTCTGGCGGCGAGGGAATACCGCACTGAAACCAATCCGCTTGAAGCAGCACCGCTGCTTACCCCATCGCCATGGCGGCGCTGGTGATCTCCAGCAGCTCCTTGGTGATTGAGGCCTGCCGCATCTTGTTGTATTCGAGCGTCAAGTCCTTGATCAACTGGTTGGCGTTGTCGGTGGCGCTCTTCATGGCGACCATGCGGGCGCTATGCTCGCTGGCCTTGGACTCGAGCAACAGTTGAAAGATGCGGAAATTCAGGTAGTGCGGGAGCAACTCGCCCAAGACGGATTCCGCGCTGGGCTCGAACAGAAACTCCGTGCCCTGGGCCTGCAATTGGTGCTCGATGTCCTCGCCTTGGAAACCGGCGCTGACCCCGGTGATCTGCCGGATGGGCAGGAAGGTGACCGTCTGGGGACGCTGGGTCAGCGTGGAAATGAAATTCGTGAACAGAACATCGACCTGGTCCACCTCGCCCTTGAGGAACATCTCGCGCGCGAAGCGGGAGATGGCCCGAGCCTCGGCATACTTGGGCGTATCGTGATACGTGAAGTCGGCCGCGAGCTGGCGCTTGGTGCGTGCCACAAACTGGGCGGCCTTGCGTCCCGCCGTGACGAACACCGTGGCCTCCCGATCAAGCTTGGCCGCCTCCCGCAGGAGATTCGAGTTGAGCGCTCCGCAGAGCCCCTTGTCGCTGCTGACGAGAATGACCGCCTTGCGGCGCACCTCACGCTGTTCCATCAGGGGATGGGTAAAGTCACCCGCGCCCGCCACCACTTCGCCCAGCACCTTGTTCATGAGGCTGGCATACGGCCGGCCGGAGAGGGCGGCCTGCTGGGCACGCCGCATCTTGGACGCGGCCACCATCTGCATCGCCTTGGTGATTTGGGCGGTGCTGCGGACCGACTTGATGCGGCGCCGGATATCGCGACTGGTGGCCATGATGGCAGCGGGTTGCTACTTCCAGGTTTGCTTGAACTCGGTCACAGTGGCCTTCAAGTCGGCCACGAGCGGATCGCTCAACGCACGCTCCTTGGCGATGCGCTGCAGCAGCTCCGACTTGCGGGTGGTGAGGTATTCCGTCAGCTTGGCTTGGAACTCCTTGATGCGGTCCACCGCCACATCGTCCATCAAGCCGTTCTGCACTGTCCACAGCACTGCCGCTTGCACCTCGACCGCGATGGGGTTGTACTGCGGCTGCTTGAAGACCTCGACGATGCGTTTGCCGCGTTCGAGCTGCGCCTGGGTCTTGGCATCGAGATCGGAGCCGAACTGGGCGAAGGCCGCCAGTTCGCGGAACTGGGCCAGCTCCAATTTGATGCGGCCCGCCACCTGCTTCATCGCCTTGATCTGGGCGGCGGAACCGACGCGGGAGACGGAGATACCGACCGAAATGGCGGGTCGGATGCCCTGGTAGAACAGGTCCGTTTCGAGGAAGATCTGGCCGTCGGTGATGGAGATGACGTTGGTCGGGATGTACGCGGAAACGTCGCCCGCCTGGGTTTCGATGATCGGCAGGGCGGTCAGGGAGCCGTTCCCGTACTTCTCGGCCACGCGCGCCGCCCGCTCCAGCAGGCGGCTGTGGAGATAGAAGACGTCACCGGGATAGGCCTCGCGGCCGGACGGACGACGCAGCACCAGCGACACCTGGCGGTAAGCCACCGCGTGCTTGGACAGGTCATCGTAAATGATGAGCGCGTCCATGCCGTTGTCCATGAACCACTCGCCCATGGCGCACCCGGCAAAGGGCGCCAGGTACTGGTTCGTGGCGGAGTCGGACGCCGGCGCCACCACGACAATGGCGTACGGGAGGGCGCCTTCCTTTTCGAGCACGTCGATCACGCGGGCAATGCTGGATTGCTTCTGGCCGATCGCGACGTAGATGCTGTACAGTGGGCGGTAGTCCTTGTCTCCAGCCGCCTCCGCCGCCTTGTTCAGGCGGGCGTTGTTGATCATCGTGTCGATGCCGATGGTGGTCTTGCCGGTCGAGCGATCGCCGATGATCAGTTCGCGCTGGCCGCGGCCGATCGGAATCATGGCGTCCACCGGCATGATGCCCGTTTGCACCGGCTGGGTGACCGACTTGCGGCGAATGATGCCCGGCGCAATCTTCTCGACCGGATAGGAAGTGGCGGCGGTGATCGGCCCCTTGCCGTCCAGCGGGCGGCCCAGGGAATCCACGACCCGCCCGAGCAACCCCTTGCCCACGGGCACTTGGAGCAGCTTGCCGGTGGTCCGGACTTCCTGGCCTTCCTTGATGCTGGTGTAGTCGCCCAGGATGATCGCGCCCACCTCGGTTTCCTCGAGGTTGAGGGCGAGACCGACGATGCCGTTGCCGAAATCCAGCATCTCGTTGAGCATGGCGTCGTCGAGCCCTTCGATCTTGGCCACGCCGTCACCGATCTCACGCACCACGCCCACGTTGCGGCGGGAAACCCCGGTCTTGACGCCGGCGATCTGTGCTTCGATCTCTTGCAGTAAGTTGCTCATAGTCTGCTCGCGGAAAAAATCAGGGAAGGGTCAGTTCAAGCGTTCTCGGTCAGGGAGAGGAGACGGGACTGAATGCTGCCGTCCAGCACGTTGCTGCCGACCTGCACCCGCAGGCCGCCGATCAGGCCCGGTTCGACGGAAAAAGCGATGGCCAGGCCCGGACCGTAGGTGTGGGCCAACTGGCTTTGGAGTTGGGCCTGCTGCGCGGCGTCGAGCGGGGTGGCGCTTTCCACCCGGGCCGAACGCCGATGCAATTCCAGCCGGACCAGCCGATGGAAATGGCTCAGCACCGCCTTGTACCCGCGCGGCTTGCGGTTCAAGACTTCCTGCACCGCCAGGCGGACCCGGGCCTCATCCAGCACTCCCGCTGGCAGGCAGGCCTGCAACAACTCGCGGGCGCCGCGGCGTGCTTGCTTGGTGATCTTCATGGTGCCAGCGCCTCGTCGTTCAGGCTGCCAACTGCCGGGTCGTCTCGTCCGCCAGGCGGCGCTGGTCGTCGGCGGTCAGGACCTTGCCGGCGACCTTCCCGGTGGTCTCCGCCACCAACCGGACCATTTCCTTGCGCAGCTCGCTCTTCATGCGGGCAAGCTCGGCGTCGTTCGCCTCCCGGGCCTTGGCCACGATCTGGGCGGCGGCCGCCACCGCCTTCTGGGTTTCCTGTTCGAGCAAGCGGGCCGCCGCCGCGCGGGCTTCCTCGATCAGTTTGTTGGCTTGGACATTCGCCTGAACCAACGCCTCCTGCCGGGCCGCCTCGGTCTTGGCGAGTTCGGCTTTGATCTTGTCGGCATTGGCCAGCCCTTCGGCGATGCGCTGCCGGCGTTCCTCGAGCACCTGCAGAATGGGCTTGTAGGCAAACCGATGCAGCAGGATCGCCACGATGGCAAAGCTGATGCACTGGGCAATGAAGTGCGGCCAATCGACCCCGAACTGCTGGGCGGTGTCACTGACCACACTGGCGAACATGGCGGTGCTCATAACGGACGAAAGGGAGGAGTGCGAGCCCGGGGGGGCCCGCACCCGGGCAAACGCTATTGGCCCTTCGCCAGGAAGATGGCGAAGAAGACGATACCTTCAGCGAAGGCCGTGCTCAGGATGGCCTGCACGAGGATCTTGGTGGCCGCGCCGGGATTCCGGCCGACCGCCTCGGAGGCCTTCATGCCGATGAACCCCACACCCAGGGCCGCGCCCAAACAGGCCAACCCGATGTGGATGTTACCCGTCATGCCCTCTGCCAACATAGGCATCAACATATATGTCTGTCCTTTCCATTGCTCGGCGGCCCCCGCGCTCAAGGTACGGTCTGACCGCCGAAAGTGTTTACCCCGGATCGCCCGGAGAATCAGTGATGGGCCTTCTCGTGGCCCTCATCATGCGTGCAAATCAACAAGGTGAAGACCGCGGTGAGCAACATGAACACCAGCGCCTGCACCAACCCCACCAGCACCTCCAGGAAATAGAACGGAATCGGTATCAGCCATCCCAGGCTCCGGCCCAGCACCATCATCGCCTCCAACATGTTCTCCCCGGCGAAGATATTGCCATAGAGACGAAAACTCAATGAGACCGGCCGGAACAGGATCGACACCACCTCAAGCAATCCTACCAAGAGAAACACCCCGATCATCAGGACTTTGAGGAAGCCGGTGGTGTCGCCTTTGGGACCGAAAATGTGCAGCACAAACCCACCCACGCCATTGACCTGCAACGCCCAGAAGGTCCAGCAAGCGAAGAAGATCATGGCCATGGCGAAGGTCATATTCAGGTCCGCATTGACCCCGCGCAACGCCGGGCGCAAGACCTTGAAACCGTGTTCGCCCACCGCGCCCCAGCCCACCGTCCCAACGCCGGGGATGAGGCCAAACCAATTCGAGGCGAGGATGAAGACGAAAACGGTCGCGAAGAACCAGAACGTTTTCTTGACCAAGGAGGAGCCAATAATGCCTTCCAAGAACTCGTAAAGCGATTCGACCAGCCACTCCCAGAAGTTCTGCAGGCCGCTGGGAACTTCCGCCAGCCGGCGTGTAGCGAGGCGGGCGAAGAGGATCAGCGCCAAAGCCACGATCCACGTAACGAGCATGGAGTTGGTCAGGAAGAATCCATCCCGCACCAAGGGCACGGCATAGGTGGGGAGTCCGTGCTCGCCTCCTTCCCCGTGGGCGGCGGATTCCGCCGCTTGGGCCATCGGCAGCAGCCAAGCGAAAACCAACATGAGCCAAGCTGGCATGCGTTTCATGCGAATGTAGAACCATGCGGAGCCAACGCTCCGCAGCCATGCTTTCCATTCCGTGCGAAAGCGCGGCTAACATGCCGAAGCGCAGCGGCTTTCACAAGGCTTTTCTTGCGTCCTTGCGGCCCGCCCGTCCGCAGTCCGTCGCTGCGCTAATCATTGGCCCGCAACGGAGAACCCCGCTTCCGCGCGCCTCCCTTCACCCGGGAACCCCGGCGGGGCGGCGCCCGGGGGCACTTGCACAACGCCCGGCCAATGCCACAATAGCGTCACCTTATGAGCACAATAACACAACCTAAGATCATCGCTTACCTCAAGCCCCAGTGCGGCTGGAGCCAGGGGGTGCGCGCCGTTCTCGCCAAGTACGGGCTGGCCTACGAAGACCGCGATATTATCAACGATCCGGTCCAGCGCCAGGAGATGATCCTGAAGAGCGGTCAGCCGCTCAGTCCTTGCGTCGAAGTGGGCGGCCGCATGCTGGCGGATGTCAGCGGCGCGGAGGTCGAGCAGTATCTCCTTTCCACAGGCCTGGTGCAGCCCAGCGATCACCCGGTCGGGGCTCCGATCGACGCCGGTTGTTCCGCCGAAATGCACGCGCCCGCGCCGCTCACTCTCCGAAGCATGGCCCTGGGCTGAAACGGATTCGCCCGCCGGCAAGCAGGCGGCCTCCCCTGCTTGCCCGGGCATCCGGGGAGGCGATCCGGTTGCGGTTGACCACGACTTTGGCGTGACAACCGCCCCAAACCCGGATAACACATTCGCATGCATGGTTTTCATTTCACGCAGGGCCAACTCTGTTGCGAGCGGATTCGCCTTGCGGATCTGGCCGACAAGTACGGCACGCCCTTTTTCGTCTATTCCCAGACCACGCTCAGCGAGCATTTCGGCCGGTTGAATGACGCTTTGGCTCCGCTTGACCGCCTCATCTGTTTCGCCGCCAAGGCCAATTCCAACCTGGCGGTGTTGAGCACGTTCGCCTCTCACGGTTCCGGCTTCGACATCGTGAGCGAAGGCGAGTTGCGGCGCGTCATGGCGGCTGGCGGCGATCCCGCCAAGTGCGTGTTTGCAGGCGTGGCGAAGACCGAGGCCGAGATCGAGTTTGCCCTGCGCCAGGGGATTTACTGTTTCAACGTCGAGAGCCCGGCGGAGTTGGCGCGGATCAACGAAGTGGCTGGCCGGCTCAAGCGCCGGGCTC
>CAYYMW010000278.1:0-9422 GCA_964472515.1 uncultured Verrucomicrobiota bacterium
GGATACGGCCATACCCCCCTTCAAATCCCTTCTCCTAAGCCCGACAGGCTGCTAGTCGATCGGAGGTGAGAATCATTGATCTAACATGCGTATGGCCAGTTATTTATGTAGATCAGATGGCGAGGTGAGGCGGGGGGATCTGAAGAGGAGTGGTGCGGCAGGAGTGAAAAGCGACTTGCATATCTCAATAATTGCATTATGATATCATTAAGATAGCGATTTGGCGCTGTCCGTAACTGACGATGACGATGCAAAACACGACACAGAGCCGCGAACGTGAAGTTCAGGTCGGAAGTGGTTGGGTGATGCTGCCGGTGGTGATTCTCACTTTCCTGGCAGGGATCGCGATGATCATCACGAGCATTGTGCTGGCGGAGGGACGGCACGCGCCGCCGAACTTGTGGTTGCTGGTCACAGGGATCTTGATGGAGCCGTTGGGCGGGGTGTTGGCGATGGGCTTCTTCACGCTGCAGCCCAACGAAGCGCGGGTGTTGATCCTGTTCGGGCATTACAAGGGCTCGGTGCGGACGAGCGGGTTCCATTGGGGCAATCCGTTCTACTCGAATGGCAGCCCGCTGGCGCAAACGGCGACGGTCGCAGAGGCGCAAACGGCGCGCAAACCGTTCAGCGGCCTGGCGGCGGCCGGCCAGCGTCCGCGGTCGCGCCACAAGCTGTCGCTGCGCGCCCGGAACCTGAACGGGGACCGGTTGAAGGTGAACGACAAGCGCGGCAACCCGATCGAGATCGCGGCGGTGGTGGTGTGGCGGGTGGAGGACACGTACGCCGCGTCGTTCGAGGTGGACGATTACGAGAACTACGTGCGGGTGCAGAGCGAGTCGGCGGTGCGGCACCTGGCGAGCGGTTACGCATACGACCACGGCGAGGAGAACGAAGTGACGCTGCGGAGCGGGGTGGATGAGGTGTCGCAGGCGCTGCGGGTGGAGCTGCAGGAGCGCTTGAACAAAGCCGGGGTGCAGGTGGAGGAAGCGCGGTTGACGCACCTGGCCTACGCGCCGGAGATCGCGCAGGCGATGCTCCGCCGGCAGCAGGCGGAAGCGGTGATTGCCGCGCGGCAGAAGATCGTGTTCGGCGCCGTGAGCATGGTGGACATGGCGCTGCGCGAATTGGCCGAGAAACACGTGGTCCAATTGGACGACGAGCGGAGAGCCTCGATGGTGAGTAATTTGATGGTGGTGTTGTGCAGCGAATCGGAGGTGCATCCGGTGGTGAACACGGGCACCCTTTACACCTAACCGCCCGCGCTTGCGGGCCAAAGACCATGATCACGCGAAGTGAAACAGCCTCCAGTGGAACCCGCGACCGTGAATTTGGCGCACCGTGGGGAACGGCCCTGTGGGTGGTGAGCCTGCTGGTCACCGTGTTGCTGGTGGGGATCTCGGTGGGAGGGCTGAGTTTCGTCCCGGGCTCGGTGCGCCCGCTGCAATGGGCCATGGGCCTGCCGCTGCTGATCCTGGCGGGCGCATCGTTGTTCGTGGTGCGCGGATACACGGTGGCCGGCCGACGGTTGCTGATCCGCCGCCTGCTTTGGACCACCGAGGTCGATCTGACCGGCCTGCGTTCGGCGCGGCAGGACCGCTCGGCGCTGCGGCTGTCCCTGCGGTTGTGGGGCAACGGCGGGCTGTATTCGATCACCGGCTACTACTGGAACCGCCAGCTGGGGCTTTACCGCACTTTCCTGACGGACGTGAGCCGGAGCGTCGTGCTGGACTTGCCCCGACGGACGGTGGTGGTGAGCCCGGACGATCCGGGGGCCTTTATCGCCGAGGTAACCCGTGCGGCGGGGGTCGTCGCCTGAACCTGAAGCCAACGAGCGCGTGGAAGCCCGGAAGCCATTCTTGATTCGGATCGACCCGGCCTTGCATGCCGAATTGGAGCGCTGGGCGCAGGAGGAATTCCGCAGCGTCAACGGGCAGATCGAGTACCTGCTGCGCCAAGCGGTGACACGGCGGAAAGGAGCGTCCACCACGCCCACGGCCGGGAATCCGCAGGACCAACGGCCGGACCGCGAGCGGTTAGGGAGTGAGGACAGCCCTCACGGGGTCGGTTCGTGAATATGAGAATTGGTTGGCCATTCACCAACTGAGGCTCATCTCTCGCCCCCCTGCCCTCCCGGCCTCAAGCGGGCGCGCGGTTCTCCTTCACAGCTCCTTGGCGCGCGGATGGGCCTCGTCGTAGACGCGCTTGAGGCGGTCGGTGGAGAGGTGGGTGTAGACCTGGGTGGTGCTCAGGTGGGCGTGCCCGAGGAGTTCCTGCACGCTGCGCAGGTCGGCTCCGGCGTCAAGCAGGTGGGTGGCGTAACTGTGGCGGAGCTTGTGGGGCGTGAGCGCGGGGTCCAGGCCGGCGGCGGCCAGGTATTGCTTGAGCCGCATCTGGACCAAGCGCGGATAGAGAGGATCGGGCTGGTCCTCGTGCAACAAGAAGACCGGCAGGCCCGCGGACGGGGGCCCGGGCAGTTTGCGCCAGTAAAGGCGGATGGCCTCCAGGGCGGGGGCGCCGATGGGAACCAGGCGTTCCTTCTTGCCCTTGCCTCGAACCCGGACCACTTGTTCGTCCCAGACCAGGTCGCCCGCGAGCAGGCCGCAGAGCTCGCTGATGCGCAGGCCGCAGGAGTAGATCGTCTCGAGCAGCGCGGCATCGCGATAGAACGCGCTGGGGGGGGTGGTGGCGTGGTCAGCCGGTTGCTGCGCCGCCAGGGCCTTCATCGGCGCGGCCAACAGGTCCTCCATTTGCTGGAGGGTGAGGAACTTGGGCAGGCGCTTTTCCGGCTTGGGCAGGGCGAGGTTCTTGATCGGCATCACCTCGACCACCCCTTGGCGCAGGAGGTACTTGTAGAAGGTCCGGAGCGCGCTGAAGCGCAGGTGGATCGCGGCGCGCCCAAGCCCCTGGCGGCCGAGGTAGCGCAAGTAGCCGCGGAAGTCCTCCCGCTGGAGGGTGTCCCAGGCCGGGGGGCCACCGCGCTCGGTGTGGTGCCAGCGCTCGAACTCTTCCAGTGCCTGTCGATAGTTGCGCTGGGTATAGGGCGAGGCACCGCGATCCGTGGCAAGGTGAGTCAGGAACTCGCGCACGCCGGGGCGAGCAGCGTCAGGCAAGGAGGACGATCCAGGATCGCTCATGTGGTTACCGGAAGTTCAGCATGGCCGGGGTTGCAGGAGAGCCCACACCGCCGGCCCTCAACGCTCAGGCGGGTTCGTTCGGAGGGCGGAAGGCGGCTTCCAAGCACTTCCGAAGTTCACTGAGAGTAAATGGTTTCTGCAGGAAGCCGGCCAAGCCCAGGCTGCCGTACCGGGCGAGGATGTCGGTCTCGGTATAGCCGCTGCAAAGGACCACGCGCACGGCCGGGTCGAGCTGGCGCAACCGGCGGAGGGTCTCCTCGCCGTTAAGGCGCGGCATGGTCAGGTCCAGGAGCACGATCGAGATGTCCGGTCGATGTTGGCGGTAAACCTCGACGGCCTCCGCCCCGTCACCGGCGGTCAACACACGGTGGCCCAGCCGTTCGAGCTGCCGTTGGCCCGTCTGGCGGACGGACGGCTCATCGTCCACCAACAGCACGGTGCCCGCCGCGCTCCAGGTTTCGGCATGCGCCTCGGCAGGCTGTGCCGGGGTGGTGGAGGAGCCGTTCGCAACCGGAAGGAGCACGCGGAAGGTGGTCCCCTGCCCCGGCTGGCTCTCGAGGGAAATCGCGCCCTTGTGGCCGCGCACGATGCCGAGCACGGCCGAGAGCCCGAGGCCGCGTCCGGTGAACTTGGTGCTGAAGAACGGCTCGAAGATGCGGCGCTGGGTCTCCGGGTCCATGCCGCACCCGGTGTCGCTCACCTCGAGCATGACATAAGCGCCGGGAGGAGGCGTTTCGCCGGAATCCACCGACCGCAAATCCTCGGCGGTGCATGCCGCCATCCGGGTGGCGATGGTAATCACGCCGTCCCGTTCCCCGATGGCCTCGGAAGCGTTGATGACCAGGTTCATGATGACCTGGCGGAGCTGCGTGGCATCCCCGCGCACGCGGGCCACGGAGGGATCGAGGTTCAGGTTGAGGCGGGCCTTCTTGGAAATCGAGGCATGAAGGAGTTGCATCAACTCATGGATGAGCTCGGAGACCGAGACGAGTTCGACGACGAAGCGGCCGCGGCCGGAGTAGGCGAGCAACTGGCGGCAGAGATCCGCGGCCCGGCGGGAGGCCTTGTCGATTTCCTGGAGGTTGGCACGGACCGGGGACAACGGAGAGAGTTCGTTGAGGGCCAGGTCAGCGTTGCCCAGGATGGTCATCAGCAAGTTGTTGAAATCGTGGGCGATGCCTCCGGCCAACACGCCGAGACTCTCGAGTTTCTGGCTTTCCTGCATCTGGCGATCGAGCAACCGCCTCGCCTGCTCAGCCTGCTGGCGGGCGCTGATGTCGCGGATGGCGGCGATGTGAACCGACCGGCCCTGCCAGGTGAAAAGACGGCCGGTGATCTCGACTGGAAAGACCGTGCCGTCCTTTTTGCGGTGCAACCTCTGCGGAATCGACAAGGGCTGCCCGTGTTGGTTCCGCAGGCCGCCCATGGTCTGTTGCGTCGTTTCCGGCTCCGCAGAGAGGCCCAGAATCGTCAAGCGGAGCAGTTCCTCCCTGGTGTAACCGTAAAGCGAGGTAGCGGCCGAGTTCACTTCGAGGAGGCGCGCGGTTTCGTTGTCCACCAGAATAATGGCATCGGAACTCAGTTCGAAGAGCTGCTGGTATTTCTCCTGGTTCTCGTGGAGCAAATCGACCGCGCGCTTGCGGTCGGTAATATCCGTGCCCACGCAAAACATGCCGACGACCTGGCCGGCCTCGTCGCGCAGCGGCCGGTTGCTCCAGGAGACCCAGACGCGGCGGGCATCGCGGCAGGTGTTTTCATTGAGCACCTGCTGGTGCTTCTCGGGTTCGCGGAAGACCTCGGCAATCAAGTCGGCGAGGTCTCTGCCGCCCGATTCCCGCACCGGTACGATGGTGCCCACGACGGACTTTCCAAGCAGTTCCTGTTCGGTGAAGCCAAAGAACTTCTGGCCGTACTCGTTGATGAATTGGATGTGACTGTCCCGATCCAACCGGAGAATGATGCTGTTGGCGTTCTCGACGAGCTCACGGTACTTCTCCTCGCTGGCCCGGAGGGCGGCCTCGGCGCGCTTGCGAGCGTGGCGTCCCGCCATGAGCTTGCCGAGCAGGGCGGTGCCAACCGGGTAGACCAGCAAGACCGGGAGGCCCACTTTCACCAGAGTGGGATAGATCATCTGCTTGGGCAGGAGGAACATGCAGATCAGCATGACGACATGCACCGCCACCCCGAACACGTAGAGTTCCCCGAGCGAGAGATCCTGCACCTCACGGCGGCGCAGGTGGCGCCACGCGACGCCGATCAATCCCGAGCACGTGATCACCGCGACTCCCATGCGCGCGCCATCCCCACCGAGGGCGAGCCGGTAGCCTGCGGTGATGACGACTTCGATCAAGGTGGGAACGGTGCCAAAGAAGAGACCCGAGACACACAGCAACACCGACCGGGTATCGAAGATCACCCCGGACTCCCACTTGACCGGGTTCGACATGACCGCGACGCCGATCAGAGCCAAGATGAGGCCGGTGATGACTTGCAGCACGTCGGGACGGCTGCCGCGCTGCTTGGCGGATAGCGTGTCGTAGAGCAAACCCAACGCCAGCAGTAGCGCCGCATTGTTCAACAACCCTATCAGGATCGAGTCGCTCATGGCCGCGGTCTGGGGATACACCCGCCCTGCACCTCCACTCGCTTGGTAGCACCAGAGGCCCGGCGTTGCGCGAATCCCCGAAAACCGTTGGTAATCCGGTTGATAACGAAAGCAAGGTAACACTCTGCCCACCGACGCGTCAACGCGCAACCCGCCCGGTTGCCGCAAAACAACGGCCCACCAACCCCGGGTGCTCCGGCGAGGACCCCGGGGTGGGGGCGGTCCGCACGCAACGGCGCGCATCCTTGGCTGGCGTCGCGGCAAAGGATTGGATATACTGTGAAGCGTGGTCCGGTGGATGAGCAACTGAGGCGGTTGCGGTGTCGCCAGACCGCGGCGAGGCGCAGCAGAGCGAAGGCCGCTGTTCGCAGCGCGAGTTTGACGGGGTAGTGTCGCCTCAGCAGTCATTCGAACCATGAGCACTGATGCATCCTGGCCGTCGGCGGAGAACCTCGAATTTGTCGAGCGTTTGTACGCAGATTACGTGCGCAATCCGGCGAGTGTGCCGCCCTCCTGGCAGGCGTACTTCGCGGAGATGGGCGCATCGCCCGGCAGCGAGACGCCCCGCCTGGGCCCGGCCTTCTCGCCTGGCAGCATTTTTCACGGCAGCGGCGGCGGGAGCGACGAAGGCACCGTGGAGGAGATGGTTACCCTCCAGCACCGGGCAGACCGCCTGATCCGTGCCTTCCGGGTGCGCGGCCACATCCAGGCGCGGGTGGACCCCTTGAACGACCACGTCAGGTACGTTCCCGAACTGGACCCGCAGCATTATGGCTTCAGCGACCAGGACCTGCAGAAGCTGCTGGCCTGCGAGACGATGCGGGCGGACGGACGGCTGCCGCTCCAGCGGATCATCAGCCGCCTGCGCCAGACCTACTGCGGCGCGATCGGCGTCCAGTACATGCACATCGACGACCTGAAGATGCGCCATTGGGTCATGGAGCGCATCGAAGGCCAGACCTACTGGGAACCGCTGCCCCGGGCCCAGCAGCTCCGCATCTTCACGCGGTTGACCGACGCGGTGGTGTTCGAGCAGTTCCTGCGGAAGAAGTTCGTCGGCGCCAAGAGCTTCTCGCTGATGGGGGCGGAGAGCCTCATCCCCCTGTTGGATCTGGCCATTGAGCGCGCGGCGGAAATGGGCGTGCGCGAAATCGTGCTGGGGATGGCGCATCGGGGGCGGCTCAACGTGCTGGCCAATATCATCGGCAAGAGCCCGCGCGAGATTTTCCGCGAGTTCGAAGACAAGGACCCCGATGTTTACGCGGGCGGCGGGGACGTGAAGTACCACATGGGCTACAGCAGCGATTACCTGACCGGGAGCGGCCGGCGGGTGCATCTTTCGCTCTGCTTCAACCCGAGCCACCTCGAGTTTGTGAACCCGGTGGCGTTGGGACGCGTGCGCAGCAAACAAGACCGGGCCCATGACCAGGACCGCGGGCAGGTGATGTCGCTGCTGGTGCATGGCGACGCCGCGTTCATCGGCGAGGGCGTGGTGCAGGAAACGCTGAACTTGAGCCGGTTGCCCGGCTACCGCGTGGGGGGGACGATTCACATCATCGTCAACAACCAGATCGGTTTCACCACGCCGCCTTCGGAGGGCCGTTCGGTCATGTACGCCACGAGCGTGGCGAAGATGCTGCCCGCGCCGATCCTGCACGTGAACGGCGAGGACCCGGAAGCCGTGGCACGGTGCATCCAACTGGCCTTGGAATTCCGCCAGAAGTTCAAGCAGGACGTCGTGATCGACATGTACTGCTACCGCCGGCTCGGCCACAACGAAGGGGATGAGCCGTCGTTCACCCAGCCGTTGCTGTACCAGGCGATCGAGAAGCGCAAATCGGTTCGCGACGCCTATCTGGAACGTCTGCTGCAACTGGGCGGCATCACCGCCGACGAGGCGGAGGACATCGCCCGCCGCCGGCAGGACTCGCTGGATCAGCATCTCAACGAGGCGCGCGGCGGAGCCTACAGCCTGATGCCGCCGAGCAGCCTGGCCGGGGTATGGAAGGGCTACCGCGGCGGGCCCGAGAGCGATGCCGACGAGCCTGAGACCGCGCTAGCGGCCGCCAAGCTCAGCGGGCTGCTGAAGCGCCTCACCGAGGTGCCGGAGGATTTCACCCTCCATCCGAAACTCAAGCGTTTCATGGAGCAGCGGCGGCTCATGGCGGAAGGGAAACAGCCGTTGGATTGGTCCGCCGGTGAAGCCCTTGGCTTCGCCTCGGTGGTGGCGGAGGGCTACCGGCTGCGGCTCTCCGGGCAGGATTGCGGGCGTGGCACGTTCAGCCATCGCCACGCGGTGCTGCACGATTACCAGACCGGCCTGACCTACACGCCGCTCCAGCACCTGGCAGAGCCCCAAGGCGCGGTGGAGGTGCTCAACAGCCCGTTGTCCGAGGTGGGCGTGCTGGGCTTCGAGTACGGCTACAGCCTCGACTGGCCCGATGGCCTCGTCATCTGGGAGGCGCAGTTCGGCGATTTCGTCAACGTGGCCCAGGCCATCATCGACCAGTTCATCATCAGCGGCGAGGACAAGTGGCGCCGGTTGAGCAGCCTGGTCATGCTCCTGCCGCATGGGTTCGAAGGCGCCGGACCCGAGCATTCCAGCGGCCGGCTCGAACGCTTCCTGGCCCTGGGGGCGGAAGACAACATGCAGGTGGTGGTGCCCAGCACCCCGGCCCAGTTCTACCACGTGCTCCGCCGCCAGACCCTCCGCAGGTGGCGCAAGCCGCTGGTGGTCTTCACCCCCAAGAGCATGCTGCGCCTGCCGGAAGCCGTCTCGCCTTTGGAGGACCTTGCCCGGGGGCGGTTCCAGAAGGTCATCCCGGATCGGGAGGTGCCGATGGCCGAGGCGAGCCGGGTGTTGCTTTGCGCCGGGAAGATCTACTACGAACTCGAGGCGCGTCGCCGGCAATTGGCCCGGAAGGACGTGGCCATCGTCCGCCTCGAACAGCTTTATCCGTTTCCGAAACAGGAAATCGAAGGCCTGCTCGCCGCCTGCCGGCCCGGCACCAACGTGATCTGGGTGCAGGAGGAGCCCGAGAACATGGGCGCGTGGCGCTATTTGCGCGTCACCGTCAGCATGGAGTTTCCCGGTCCGCTGCCCTTCACAGGCATCTGCCGGCCGGCTTCGGCCAGCCCGGCCACGGGCTCGGCGGCCGCGCACCATTTGGAACAGGAACAGGTTTTGGAACGCGCGTTCCTGCCCGACCAGGCCGCGCGGCGTCCCCGCACCGAAACGGTTGTCGGCATCAAGCAACTGGCCATCACCCCATGACCCCCTCCCTCGTCGAACTCAAAGTCCCTTCGGTCGGCGAATCCGTCACCGAAGTCGAAGTCAGCGAATGGCTCAAGCCCGCAGGCGCGTTCGTCCGCAAGGACGAGCCCGTGGTGGTGCTCGAGACCGATAAAGCCACGACCGAGATCCCCGCCCCGGCCAACGGCACCGTCGTCCGCATTCTCAAGCAGAAGGGTGAACGGGTGCGCGTAGGCGAGGTGCTCGGGGAATTCGCCCTCGGGGACGCCCCGGCACAGGCCCCTGCCGTGGCGGCTCCCGCCAAGCCAACCACCGCGGCGCCGGCCGCGGAGGCCAAGGCAAAAGGCCACGTGATGCCCGCCGCCGCGCGGTTGATGGCGGAAGAAGGCGTCCCCGCCGAACAAGTAACCGCCACCGGCCCGGGTGGAAG
>CAYYMW010000279.1:0-9396 GCA_964472515.1 uncultured Verrucomicrobiota bacterium
GGACGACGATCTTGAACGACTTGGTGTCGCTGAGGGCCGGTGAGCCGTCATCGGTTACCTTCACCGTGACGGTGTTGGTGCTGGGCCCCTGGGCCTCGGTTGGCGTCCACTTGAGTTGGTTCCCCGCGAGGGTCAGACCGTTGGGCACTGTGCCTTGGAGACTGTAGGTGAGCGTCTGGGCTGGCAGGTCGGCATCCGTTGCCGAGAGGTCCACTTGGAGCAACTGCCCTTCGTCAACCGTTTGATCTGTGAGATTGGCGAGTGCCGGGGCCGCGTTGATCTCGCGGACAATGATCTTGAACGACTTGGTGTCGCTCAGGGCGGGCGAGCCGTCATCGGTCACCTTGACCGTGACGGTGTTGGTGCTGGGCCCCTGGGCCTCGGTCGGCGTCCATTTGAGTTGGCTGCCCGTGAGAGTTAGACCGTTGGGTACCGTGCCTTGGAGACTGTAGGTGAGCGTCTGGGTCGGCAGGTCAGCATCCGTAGCCGAGAGATCTACTTGCACTAATTGACCTTCGTCGATGGTCCGGTCAACTACACTGGTGATAACCGGGGCCGCGTTGGCCTCGTTTATGGTGATGGTGAAAGTGCGGGTGTCGCTCAGGGCAGGCAGACCGTCATCGGTGACGCGGACGGTGATGGAGTAGGAGCCCGGTCCTTGGGCTTCGATCGGCGTCCAAGTGAAGCTGCCCGAAACGGGGTTGATGGTCGCGCCCGGCGGAGCCCCGGGGTCCAGGGAGTAGGCCAGTGTCTGAGCCGGGAGGTCTGCATCGCTGGCGGCGGCGCTGAAGCTGAGCAGCATCCCCTCGTTAACGTTCGTGTTGGCCAGCGTCGGGAGCACCGGGGCGGAGTTGACCTCGTTCACGGTGACGGCAAAGGTCGTCGCGGCACTGAGCGCGGGGGAACCGTTGTCGGTGACGCGGATGGTGACCGAGTAAAGGTTGGGGCCTTGGGCCTCCGTGGGGGTCCAAGTGAAAAGCCCTGTATTTGGGTTGATGGAGGCACCGCTCGGAGCGCCGGGATCGAGGCTGAAGGAGAGGGTGTCTCCGTCATCGGGATCGGTGGCCGTCGCATTGAACGCGAGGATGGCGCCTTCGTTCGCCTCTTGGGAGGTGATCGCGGCGATTTCGGGCGGTTGGTTGGCCGCCGGCACGGTGTTGGCCGTCCGCGGGGTGGGACGGGTCATGAAGTATATATCTCCCAGGCCATCCGGGAAGTGGCCCTGGCTGATATTGTTGGTTTGGGGACCGAAGGTGACGGTGTCGATGGCCGTGCCGTCCGGGGCGAACAGACCGATGGCTTCGCCGCCCTTGCTGAGTTGGAAGTTGGCATGGAGATCGCCGTTGAAACCGTTCTCTTTGTTCTGACCGTCGGCCCACACGAGTAGGTGGGCGCCGGGGGCCAACAGGGTGCCCGCAGGCACAGCCCACTGATTCCAGAGGGAGAGGGTGTCCGTCAGGAAGTAACCGGATAGATCGACCGTGTGGCTACCCGTATTGAACAGTTCGAACCAGTCATCATAGCGGGCCGGCTCGCCATCAGCCGGGTCCGCGAGCGTACCGGTATTGCTGGCCATCCATTCGTTGATGACAATCGGCACCGGGGCGGACGCGGGGTTGTTCGTTTCGCCGGGGGTAGGGTAATGGAAGATCTGGCGAACCGCTGCCTGACCTTCGGGATAGGAGCCAATCGAACGGTCATTTCCCACGTAGGCGTAATCGAGGTAGTCCAGCACGTTGGTGGCGCTCGGTTGGACCCACACCAAAGCCACCGAGCCCGTGGCGGAATTGAGTCTGAAGCTGGTGTGGAGTTCCGTGCCCAGCGTCTGGGCGGGCTGGCCATCCGCCCACACCGTCAAATGCTGCCCGGCGGCGATGGTGGTGCCGGACGGGAAGGGCCATTGAGTCAGGTTGGTGTGGTTGTTGGCCAAGTGGCAGTTGGAGAGGTCGACACTGTTGGTGCCGGCGTTGAAGATTTCGACCCAGGGATCGCGTTCGCCCATGCGGTCGGCCAAGCCAGCCGCGTTAGCCGGTTGCACCTCGTTGACCCAAAGCCGCGGGAAGGTGAAGGACACCGGGAGGGAATTGGCCACGCCGGGGGTATAGGGACCCGCCGGGCCCGGGGTGGCCGGTGGCGCGATGGCATGCGAACTCACAATGCCGTTGTAGGAGAGGCGGAGGGTCAGCCCGCTGCCGTTCGTGCTGGGCAGGTACCAATAGCTCAGGGTGTAGGTGGCTTCGGGAGAAAGGCCGGTGGCGACCGTTTGCCAGACGGAGGAGGCCCGGGTCGTGCCCCCGGATGTGGCGACGAGGTGGAGGCTTCCGGCGCCGGATCGCTTGACCGTCGTGCTGACGCTGGAGCCCGCATGGTTGTCGGACACCGTCCAACTGGAAAGATCGGCGTCGAAGGAGCCATTGGTCAGGAGGTTGGCGCCCGCGTTGGGCACGCTCCCCTCGACCAGGGCCAGATCGTCGAGATAAACGTCGCCGGCCGAATTGAGATAGACGTACAGGCTGGGATTCGACCCCAGGCCGGTAACACTCACAAACGTCCATTGGGGCGGCGGGGGTTTGGTATCGGCTGTGGCTGCGCCCCAGTTGGCGACGCGGGAGTGATCCTGCTTGGGATCGATGAGTTGCAGGGAGGAGCCACCGCCATCCGCGGCCGCGGGCCACGGGGGCTGGCTGTCGTAGCGGACCCGATCAATCACGAGGTCCAGGTCGGGAGTGAGGCCGGGCTTGATCAGAGAGAGGGTCTCCCCGTTGTTTTGGAGGGTTCCGTTCATCACCCCGGCAACAGGGATCGAACTGCCGTAAGTACTGGCGAAGGCAACGGGGGCGGCTGCCACCACCAGGAAGCCGCCGGGTCCGATGACGGTGCCCTCTGGAAGAACGAAGTCCGCGCCACGGAGTTCGAAGTTCGATAGGTCGAAGGAGAAGCTTGCTGAGGTGTTGTGGATTTCCACAAAGCCGGCGTCGGGCACGGCTGGGTTGTACATGATCTCGTTGATGACCAGGTGGTCCTGCGGCAGCGCGGGGGCGCCGGTGTAGGTGACCGTGATGGTGTCGGTCGCGCTCACGATTGGGTTGCCGCGCAAGTCATACCCTTGCAGCGTGAGGCTGTTGGCTCCGGCGCCCAACGGGATTTGGAGCGTCCACCCAGTGACCGAGGTCCACTGAGGTGGGTAAGCCACGCCGTTCACCTCGATGGTTTTTACGCCCACGGGAGCGGTGCCGGTCAGGGTGAGAAGGTTGTTCGCCACGCTGAAGTTGTTGCCACTGTTGCTGGTGATGGCGAAGGTGGCACTCACGCTGCCCAGCCGGTTGTTCAGGTACGCCACCCGGTCGGCGATCCACTGCTTCATGGGGGCCGGATCGATGGCCTGAACGCCGTTCGCCAGTAAGGCCCGGTACTTGGCGTCAGCGATCCGGCTGACCACGGCGGGTTGGAGCGGTCCCTGAATGGCGTCCTCGAGCGCACGCCAGAAGGGGCGGACCAGCGCGGGCGTGTTATACATCGTGGAAATGGTGGGGTCATTGCAGCCGAAGAGGTCGGTGCCGGTGCCGTCACTGCCCAATCCCAGGACGAAATCGATGTCCCACGGAATAAGCGCCCACCTGCCCTGGGTGGGACGATAGGTGTACATGTTCTTGCCCCGGTTGTAGCCGTAGGCATCCCAATTCCCAACCAGATGTTCCACTGAGAAAACCCGCATCCACTCTTCCACATCGACCGAGCGCTCGACGGCGGCCGTGTAACCCACGCCAGCCGTGTTGACCGCCCGGATCAGGTTGAAAAAGTTGGTGTAGTCGTTCGCCGATTCCTGCACCGCGCGCTTCCGCCAAGCCCAGCGATAGCGCGCCAGCTTGAGCGCGTCGCCGGTGGTGGTGAATGGCTGCAGGGTGGCGTCCACGCTGCTGAAGCTGCTGACATCGTCGTTGAACTCAAACCAGTCCTCGATCTTCAGGAGATCCCCTTCGCTGTCGTTGTCGAACCATTGCTCGACCAGGCTCCGGTTCGGTTCCTGGGCGTCCTCCATGATCCGCCGATAATGGCCACCGTTCACGTAAAGATGTACGTATCGCCGGTGCAACGCGGGCACGCCCAGTTCGCGGAGAATGTGGAAGGCGTACTGCTCGCGCTGGAAGGTGTCGTCGTTGTCGCCGTTGCCGGGGGAACAGAGCGTGATGTCAGTGTCTCCCATGAACAAGTCGTCCTTCGGGAAGTTGCCAAAGTAGTCGCCGCCGCCGCCGTGCCATGGGCTGCCCTTGTCGCGCAGGCCGAAGTTGTAGACAGCACGGCTGTTGCCGTAGACGAAGGTGGCATCGTGCCAGGTGTTGTTCAGCGGGCCGCCGCCAACGCCCCAGGAGTCGAGCGTCTTCTGCGAGATCCAGAACCGGTAGACGCCGAAGGTTCCCAAGGACTGAGTCTCTCCCCACCGGACCAGGCACTCGCGCGTAGGGGCGTCGCTGGGGAAGCGGCTCGTCGCGGGGGTGGCGTGGTTGTCGTTGGCGAGCACATAGAACGCGGCCAGCGCCCCGTCACCCTGCCCGGGGATGCGTGCGGAGTAGATTCCGTCCCCTGCCACCGCGTCGCCACTGGCACCGTCATCGCGCATGGTGACTTGGCTGAACGCCGTATTGGGCTGGATTCGGTAATACAGGACGGCGCGATTCACGCCGTCCGGATCCGCCACGCGGGCGGTCACCAAGACCGTCTGAGCGGCGGCGGGAAGCACGGGCTTGTGGGCTACCTCGATGATGGAGGGGCCGGCGTTGCTTACCCGGCGGCTGTTGGCTGCTCCGGGCGTGCCGCAATTGGCGGGCGTCGCCAGCCGGGCGGTGGCCTCCAGCCAGCTTCCCCGGAGGCGGAGCATGAATTCGGGATGCCCCTTCAGCCACCGAACGCGGGCGCGGAGAGTGACCGTATCGCCCGCTTGCAGGGCCGAGGGATTGGGGAAGTTGTACCGGATGCGGTTCATGCCCGTGTCGCCGCGGCCCGGCGCCCGGACATGAAGGCACTTGCTGTTGCCGGTGCCTCCGTTGGTTTCCAGGGAACTGCCCGAGTGATTGCCTTGGAAAACCCAGCCGGACGTGTCCGTGTTAAAGGTGCCGTTGGCCACCACGTTGGCGCCCGCCGCTTTGAACACCTCCACGTCGTCCACCAGGTACTCGCCGCCATCCTGGGTGAGCACTTGCAGGGAATCCGGCGGATAGTTGCCGTTGCCATTGTCGAGCACACCGGTTGCCTCAACGGTGGTGTACGGGGCCTTCGCTGTCTCGTCGCTCTCGGCCCAGTTGGAGGGTTGCCGATTGTCACTGGCGGGATCGATCAACTCGAGGCTGCTGCCGCCGCCGTCCGCCCAAGCTGGCCAGCGCCCGCCTGTGTTGTAGGCAACCTCGTTGACCACCACCCGCACGACGTTGGTTTCCAGCGCCCCCGCCTTGTTGGTGCTGACCAATTCCTCGTATCTCGCCAGCGCCAGGCGTTCGCCGGAGCCCGAGAGCGAACCTTTGAAGTTTCCAAACGTGTTCTCCGTGGTCAAACCGGGGTAATTGGTCAGGAGCCGCGAGACCTCCTTGGCCACGACCACATAGCCGCCGGCGGCAATGAAGGCGTTGGTCGGGAACGTGTAGTCGATGCCATCAGTGAACTTCCAGCCTGCCAGCGACACCGGCGCGTTGCCTCGGTTGTACAGCTCCACATACTCGTCATCCGCGTTACCGGAAACCGGGTTGTACATGAGCTCGTTGATGACCACCTCCGATTGCCATGGGGCCGCGTTGGCGGCCTTGAAGGTGGGGCTGGCGAGCACCCGCCAGTTAGGCTCCCCGTTCGGATACCGACCGGTGGGAAGACCGTTGGCTTGGGGGCCGAAGCGAATGGCGTCCAGCACCGCCGTACGGTTGGAGTTGAAGAGGTAAATCGTTTCGCCAGCGGCGCTCAGCGCGAAGCCCAGTTCGTTCTGGTCGTAAGCCAGGAAACCGCGCCCGGGTAGGGTAGTGCCCGCCGGAATCACGAAGGCGTTGGTGGACAAATCGTCGGTCAGAATGCAGCCGGAAACGTCGATGGCCTGCGCGCTGCGATTGAAGAGTTCCACGTAATCCACCTGCGGGTCGTCCGTGTGGGCCAGGAACTCGTTGAGCACCACCTGCCGGAGGGAGCCGGCCGGAAAGGGATCGACATGACCGGGGGAGCCCCCGACCCACGCACTGGCCGCCCAGGCCTTGACACTACCCTCGCCGTAGGACGGCCGGGCCAGTACCAGCGAGTGGCCGGCACCGTCGGCAGCGGCGGGCCAGGGGGGCTTGCCATCGTAAGCAGCCTCCAACAGCACAGCGTCCGCGCGATTGCGCAAGCGCACCACGCCGGAGCTGTTCTGGAGCACGTTGGTGTAACCGCCCAGAACCCCCGTCAAACCGTACACCGACTGGACATCGGCGGGCACCCGGGCCACAACCAGGAAGCCGTCCGCCGGCAGCACGGTGCCCTCCGGGAAGCGGTAGTCCAACGCCCCGGACAAGCGCCATCCGGACAGGTCCTCAAAGATCGGACCCGCATTGAACAGCTCCACGAACTCGAGGACCTTGCCGTCGGCCCGGGCGGCCGGATGGTACATGATCTCGGAGATCGTCAGACCGGTACGCCGGCTGGAAGGGCCAAGCGGTTCGGCGTCCGGCAGGAAAGTGCCGATGGCACCCCCCGAGACACTCCCGAGGTCGCGGAACTTCGCGGTCGTGGTCTTGGTCGTATCCCGGCTGGTGACCGCCTGGCCAAGGTAGATCGTGGCGGGCATGGCGATGGTGGTGGAGCCCAGTTGCTGCCAGTTCTGCCCATCGAGGCTCGCATACCCCGTGAAGATGTTGCCGACCCGGCGGAGGCGCAGCCAAGTGTCCGGGTAGTTGACCGGGAAGAACCCAGACGCGGAGGCGCTGGCTCCGGTAGTCCCGCGTTGTAGAAAGAAGCAGCCGACGGTCTGCGGGGTGGCCACACTGGCCACGAAAGCACTATCAAGCGTGAGTTGCTCCCGCCCCATGAGGGAGGCTTTGGCCCACGGCTCCGAGGGGTCCAGAGACTCGACCCGCACTTTGACGTCGAAATCCCCGGTGCGAAGCTGGTAGTCGAAGTGGAACTGATCGCTGGCGCCGCCTATGTCCGAGCCCCCACCCACAACATCGAAGCCCCCGGCCACCGGAGTCGAGGAGCCGGCCAGTGCGGGGGCGCCGATTTCGACCGGGGCATAATCCACCACCAGGAAGGACTTCTGCGAATTCGCAAGGATGGTGTTTGGGGATACCGCCCGATCCTGGACGCCGTTGACGACGAGTACGCAGGTCGTCCCCAAGGTCATGGGCGAAGTGACCAGGATGATCGTGTCAGGGGTGGCGCCAAATGCCGCTGACTGCACCGTGATGCCTTGATCGAGGGCGTACTGAGATGGCACGGTTGCATCCGGCGAGCGCACGGCTTCTGAGAAGACCACCATCAGGTTGGTCAGCCCCAGGTTCTGCACCTTGACCAGCGTGGGTTTGACGTTGTCAGCGGTGACGGTCAAGGTGGCTTCGGTGCTGTTGGTCTGCCCCACCGGGTTGGTGGCGATGCAACGGTACTTGGCTTGGTTGGCCGAGAGCGGGGTGGCCGGGAGGATGTAGGTATCCGTCGTCGCGCCTGCGATGTTCACCCGGTTGCTCTGCCACTGGTAAGACGCGGCATCGGGGGAAGCCAGCACCAGCGTGAAGGTCGCGGCTTGGCCTTCCATCACCGAGGCGTTGGCAGGTTGCTGGGTAATCTGGGGAGGGCCCTCCTTGACGAACTTGTAGTAATCGATATCGCCGCTGCCAGCGGTAAAACGGAGCGTCTGCGTTCCGTTCAGTTGCAGGAGGACGGTCTTGCCGTTGGAATCCTTCATGGGAACCAGAGCGTTCAAGCCCCAACCGCCCGTGCCCGGGGCATCGAACAACCCCAACCATTCAAGGGTCTGGCCAGCCTGGCTGGGATTGCTGGTGACTCGCTGCATGCTCCCGCGCAAGGTGCTGGCGGACGTGTCGCCGTAGGAGAGGGCTGCGTATACCTTGTAATAGCCCGCCGGGAAACTCCGTGTGTAGTTGAACCACATTCCCTCGCCGATCCAGCCCAGCTTGAAGTTGACGTTCACGTTCCAGGCGCCCCGGTTGGCATCCCCGCTGTTGTCATTCATGGGAATCCGGCCGTCGTTGCGGTAGACGGGGCTGGAGCCGTCGTCGGGCCGGTTGTAATCCACGTCGTACGTGGCGGCCAGACCGCTGTAAGCACCACCGTAGTACGGCATCGTGTCCGCGGCGGCTTGGTGTTGCCCCCCATCGAAATTGTAGTCCTCGGCCTCAATCAGAAAGGTCTGACTTTGGGCAGCCATGCTCAGAAAAAGGACGCTGGCGAGGCAACTGGCCAGTAACCGTTGTGTGCTTGTCGAACTCCGGGGCAGGGCGAGGCTCCGCTTGTCCATAGAACGTCCGTGTTTTGGCATAGATGGCACTGGCCGGCGTGATCCATCACCGGCGATAGTCATTGTAGCGGCAGATCGGAGCAGAACTTAAGCCAATCATATTTGAGAGGAGCCGCTGGAGGGTAGGCTGGCGCGCATCCTGCTGCGGATGGGGGGACCATGGGCTTGGATCACCGATTTGGGTGCCGGGTGGAGCGCGGCGACATTTCCGCCGGAACTGACGGACTCTCCGTGACAAACTCGCAACACACTGGCATTGTCCCGATGGCCCCGGAGTGATTAGGGCTGCCGCGAGCGAAAACAGCACGGATGCGAGGCGCAAACCCATGGTAACATTGTCGCCCGTCTCGATCGTAACCAGAGCGCTGGTCGTGCTGGCGCTTTGGGCGACGCTGCCGGGGGCGTCGGCCCTTGAACCTCCTTTCCCGGACCAAGTCGAGCAATACCTCCAGGACGGTACGCTGGCCGCGCGCGTCAGCGAGGCGCAACGATTCGGCAACCACAAGCCTCGGCCCGCCCTGGCCCGGCGCACCCTGGCCAAGCTGGAAGCCGCCGCTGCTGGCGTTGTCGAGCCTTCCGCCCTCCTGCCCGCATGGCGTGGAATCCCTACCACCGGCACCAACCGGGTCCTGGTATTGCTGGTCGACTGGCCGGACATGCCCTCCCATACGTCGGCCTCGGTCATCGAGATGAAACTGTTTGGGGAGGGGCGATCCTCCGAGTATCCGGTCGAGAGTCTGAAGCAGTTCTATCTGCGGTCTTCGTATGGCCAGCTTGCGTTGGAAGGAACGGTGTTGGGCTGGCACCGGATGACGCACGAGCGGAGTTGGTACACCAACACCTTTGGCAGCGGCCCGGCGGCGATAACCGAGATCTGCCGGGAGGCGGCCGCAGCCTACGACGAGGCGGTGGAT
>CAYYMW010000280.1:0-9336 GCA_964472515.1 uncultured Verrucomicrobiota bacterium
TCAGCAGCAACATGCCGGACGTGTACATCTCCCGCGCCGGCATGGAGAGCAAGGATCTGGACCTGAAGTTCACCGGCACGGAGGTGTCGGGTCTCAAGGACGAACTGGCCAGCGTCCGCCAAGAAGCCCGCATCAAGGAGGAACGGATTGGTGCCCTCCAGCAGGATCTTGAGGCAATGAAGCAGCATCTGGCCCTGATCGCCGAAATTCTGTCTGCCCAGCCCAAGCCTGAGGCTGTGGAGGTCGCCTTGCGCAGGAAGCTCCAACCGTCGTCTGCACCACGGGCAGGCACGGGTGCGCCTTGTGGTAAGAGGGGCGGGTGAAGGAAGCGGCGAACCCGGTGCCTGTGCCTCAGGCGGTGAACATTGGGTTCAATTGCTCGTGAAGATCCCGCATCTGGGCGTCCAACTCCACGCCCGCCTGCACCAGCGGATTGAGCACCGAGAAGCACCCGGCAAGACACTGCCTCGCCAGAAAGTCCGCTAGCTTGATCAAACTCACCGACACGTCCCGCGCCGCCTGCGCCGACTCCCGGCCGGCCAAGAGCAAACGTTCGCTGATCTGCAAGTCGTGCGTGTGGAAGCGCTGGAGCAGGTCGCCCTTGCAGCGGCGGAGCAGTACGGCATCCTCCGGCGCGTCGAGGTCTTCCAGTTTCACGAACCAGAGCGACGCGGCACCTTGTCCCACAAGGCCGTGATCGAGTTCGTGCCGGCACCATTCCTCCCATTCCCAGCGGCAGGCATCGCTGCGCAGGTAGGTGCGGGAGAGACAGGCGATGAAGAAGCGCGAGTCGCGCAATGCCCGATGACAGCGGACCTGCCAGTGATCGAAGTCCTTGATGTCTTCCTTGTCGAAGAATATCTCCGGATCGCGATTGAAGCGTCGGCGGAAATCGGCTTCCAGTTCCGCGTGCAACCGGGTGAGGAGCGCAGCCACCGCTTCGCGGGAAGTAATGTCGCCTTGGTGGGCGTAGGAGATGAAAAGGTCGTAGGGCATGGCCAGCAGGCATGTTAGAGTGCATCTCGGCTTTAGCGACCGGCTTTGAGGTCAAACAAAGCCCCATCTCTGTAGAGCAGGCACTAGCCTCAAGAGGAGCACGTGGAGGCCGACCGCAGCGACGGCGAGCACCATGCCGCATCCCACTAGGCTTAGCCGCCGGATTCGGATCTGGCGCGAGGTGGGGTAGAGCAGGTTGGCCCCGCGCCAGAGCTCGATCGCCCACGGCACGAGCAGGCCGGTCGTGACGCCGGGAAGCCAGTAGCAGTCGAGAAATCTCACGACCCCCGCGGCTTCTGCAAGGGCGAAGACGCGCTGGGTGAAAATGGAGTGCCCCCAGAGCGCAACCGTAACCACCTTGAGGCCTAGTCCGCAGAACCGAGCGCCTCGCCACAGCCCGCTGAACCAAACCGACGGGCACGACACACAAACCGCCAAGAACAAAGACGAGACGAGGAAGCAGTCCAGCCTTGGCCCATGCTCGACGGGTGCGTTCGGCACCAGGACGGCGAAGGAACCCCAGTACACCAGGGCAGCCACGGCACTAACCGTAAGCACGATCGCCGCATGGGCCACTGGTGACAGGGACGGAAGGCACCGACTTAGTTGCCTCAGTTGATCTTCTTCCGTTAGCGTCCGAGACCCAACATCGCCTGCATGGAGCATGTCGCCGACTTTGCTCAACAGCACCCGGTCGGACATCACCAACTCCAGCAGATCCGCGCCTGCGCGGAGGCACCTCCGTCGGATTAGCGTTTTGGCCACCCAACGGATCTGTCTCGTGGAAAAGCTTGCTAGGCGTTGGGGGGTCCGCAACACGGGATGGAGGATCAGGGCCGCCAGCGCCGTCCGTGGCAAGTAGACGCCCGCCAGTGTGGCTGATCGCTCGTCCTCGTCGAGGCCACCAAACAGGATCTCGAACTTCGCAGTTGTGCCGTCTGCTAAGGCGATTGCCTGTCTGAGCCGTGCGAAGTTGTTGTAGCTCGGGAAGACCGCGCAAAGCCCACCACTTGCGATCAAAACGGCTAACCCGAGCGGGATGTAGTAGATGGACAAGAGTAGGAATGCGACCAGGCTGGCGACACCGAGCCCGGCGAGGGTCCAGCCGGTCAGTGACTCGGCAACGCGGAGCATGGTTTCACAGCGCGCGAGCGGCCACTTCACCACCGGCGGTGTCAACGGGGTGACCCCCGCTGCCCGGGCCGTGGGGACGGGCGGGCACAACGCCAAGAGCAGGACCTCGGCCGTTCGCGTCCGTGGGACCGCGTGCAGGGCCTGCACCGCCTCGGCGACCACACGTTCCACTTCGTCCGGTTGCTCTGCCCCTTGGGGTGCCGTCGCGAACGCGTCGCACAGGACGTTGGCCGGGTACGCCGCCTCCGACGAGGTAATGCACAGGGTCCGGAAGAACAGCCAGTCGTCACCCCGGTAACTGTACAACTGCTCGTCAATCCAAAGGGTCGGCCTGGACAGGACCTCGTTCAAGCCGAGGAACCACCACCGGCGGACTGGGCGGATGTCAGCAGCGAGCAAGGCCCTGACGACCGCATACCTTAGTCCGGGCGGTTCCCGGCGCAACAACTCGACCGCCCGCTTGCGGACCGCCTCGTCGGAGTGGTGGGCCAGTGAGAGCAGCAGGGCGCGCTCCTCATCCGAAGTCCGCGAGAACTGCTCGGCCAACATGCTGCAGATCGGCCCGCCCCCACAGGAACCGATCCGGCCTGCTTTGAGAAGGGCGTGGAGACGCAACACCCTCCCCAGCAGTTCAGCCCGCCGGGGCTGGTCGGCGGTGGCGAATGCCGCTTCCCATAGCGCGAACCGACGCTCCCACCGGCCGCGTCGCACTCGCAGGACCTGTGTAAGCCCAAAGTAAACGGCGGCGTGGAGCGCCACAAGTGCGATAATGCACGTCAGGCATAGGTTTACTAAGGACTCGTTCTGAAGCATCTCGCGGAAGGCGGGCACGAACTGCCGCATCGACATGACCAGAAGGGAGCCCCCTGTCAAGAGCACCGCGCAGGCCAGCAACGGGAACAATAGAGTCGTCCATTGGGCGGCGTAAGCGGCGATTACCTCACCGACACTGAGGAATTCCGCGTCGTGCGAGGACGGGATTGTCACCTTCTCGATAAAGACCTGCCGCACGGTGGCCATATTCGTTGGCGGACACGCCACCGGGGCCTCATCCGGCTCGATTAGTCGGGTGGCGAGACAGCGGGTTTTCAAGGGCAGCGTACGCAGGCTCCGCTCGACCAGTGGACGCACCTCAGCGCGCAGTTCGCGAGCCGCCGGCGCGAAGCCGTTCCCCGCCGCTAACTCCGACGCGGCCAGCCCCATCAGAGCCCGGCGGGTCAGGTCCGGCTCGGCTTCGAGGATCAAGTGGACGCGTTCAAGCTTTCCTGTCGTGGCAAAATGTGCTAGCGACGATGGATCGTTGCGGCAACGTTCCGCGAGTGTGCAATATTGCCCCGCAGCCAGTAACGCCTCATTCCAGGAGCCCGCGCCGGCCGCGCGTATGGCGACGGCACGGGCATCGGACAACGCTTCGGAGTCCCCGAGCAACTGCGCTTTGCGATCGAGAAAGCCGTTTCCCATGAGATCGGTCGCAAGTAATAAGTCCTCAGCCAGCAGCGCGTGACGGACTGCGCTCTCATAGAAGTAGCCGTCATTCGGCCCGGTGTGCCAACCTTCGGGGCATTTCTTCCGGTAGGCATCAAGTAGTTTCTGATGAACCGTGCGCGGTTCGCCGGCGACACGCGCAGCGTAGTCATGGAGCAAATCGTGCAGGCTGAAGCGGCGGCAGATCTTGCCGTCGGCCTCGGTCTTTTGATCGAGTTGGACGAGGGAACGCTCGCCGAGGTTGATCAGCAGTTCCTCGGTATCCAGGTCGTCCAATCCGCCGGTGTGCGCCCACAAGGTCGCCGCAGCCGCTTCGGGCACGGTCTGGTCGGTGTCGAACACGGCCAGTTCGGCGAAGCGTTGCTGCTCGGTGTCCGGCAGCATTTCCACGCTGGCCTGCATCGCGCGCCAGATGTTGCGGTGCTGTTCGTTGATGGATTCGCGGTCGGCGATTTTTTCCAAATCCGCCCGGCGCAGGCGTTCGAGCACGGAATGGAAATCGCCGCCGCGTTTGCGGGCCATGCCGCCGCAGAGCGCAAGGGCCAGCGGCAGGAGTCCGCATTTGCGCGCCACTTTGCGAGCTTCGGCGGGCAGCGCGGCCGGTGCTACCTTGACGGCATCGGCCAGCAGTTGCAGGGCTTCCGGTTCGGTGAAGAGCGAGACGGGCACCAACTCTCCATGGAGGGTGTCGAGAATGCCCTTGTCGCGGGTGGTGACGAGCATCCGGCAGCGCGGGCCGAGCACGTCGAAAGCCTGAGCGTCAGCCGCCTGCCAAACGTCGTCCAGCACGAGCAGGACGGCCTTGGCGGCGAGCAACGGGCGGAGCACGCCCTGTCCCTGCGCCAGCGAGGCGAATGTGCCGTCGCCGCCAAGGTGCCGGGCCAAGTCGCGCTGGCGCTTGAGCAGGTCGTCGTCGGTTAGTTTCTGGCCGGCGGCGATCCAGACCACGCCGTCGGGATAGGCCTGGCGCACCTAGCGGTTTCGCGCAAGCGCGGCGGCCAGCACCGATTTGCCGATACCGCCCATACCCTGCATCCCCACGCAAGCGTCGGCCCCGGTGATGACCTGCGGTTTCTGGAGGTCCACTAGAAGCGCGTCGCGCACCCGGCGCATCAGCTCGGGGCGACCGAGGAAGTTGGGCGGGAGACTGGGCACGGCGAACAGCGCGCCGAGCTTGGGGTTGGGCTGGCGCAGACTGGCGATCAGTTTCTCGAGCGCAGCGGGGTAATGCGCGTCGTCCCGGAAATCCTCGCAGTGCAGCAGGCTCAGTTCGCCGGGGACATGCTCGTAATCGCCCAGCCGGAGGATCGGGGTGACGGCAACATGGGTGCATTCCAGCGAAAACTGCCATTCCTCCCGCACGTAGGCGGACATCGCCGCTTTCGGCCCGCCGACATAAACCACCCGGTCCACCTCCGCGCGAATGGCGTCCTTGATTTCCTGATGAAAACTCAATCCGCGCGACATAAGTGATTCGCGGTCAAACCAGACCGTGAAGCCCGCCCTCGTGAGGTCGGCATGGAGGCGTTTCACAAACGCCTCATCATCGCCGCGGGCGTAGCAGAGGAACACGCGGGTGGCTTGATCGTTGCTGGCTGATTGAGGGAGAGCAAGCGCGTTCATAGCCTGGCAATGTCCTTGAGGTCATAGAAGCAGTGGAAGCCTTCCTTGGCGAAGCTGCGGTAGTCGGCCTTGATCTGGGCCTGCAGAGCGCAGACTTGGCCCTGTTGGTCATCGTGGCGGGAGTAGGAGATGGAGAGGTGGCAAGGCATTGTGCAGTTGGTTTCCTCACCACCGGTAAACCTCCAAACCCGCCTTGGCGAGGATCTCCGGGAAGGCGCACACGGCGTTCCGGTCGTACTTCTTGACCCCGTCTTCACCGTCAGGCAGATCCTCCCAGCGAACCAGGCACGGGTTGAGCTTCTTTTCGTCGTCCTTCGTCTTGCCGTACCGCCAGCCGTCGCGGAGGCGTTCGATGTTCCAGCGGCCATGTTCCAGTTCGGCCATGAGTTCGATCTCTTCCGGTTTGAACTCGGTAAATATCGCCGGTGCGCCTTGGGCCCGACGCACTCCAAACCCGGCGGCTTCCAGAATGCGGATGGCGTAGGCGGCCTGCTCGCGGTTGGCGGTTTGATAAGTCGGAGGCAGGTCCTTCCAGAGCTTGAGGTTGTCCGGTTTGATTTTCCGCAGGTTGTCCGCCCGGTACCGGGCGTGGAACTCCTGGGCCATTTCGTCGAGCACGGCGGCGTCGAACTTGAAGCCGTCCGGCACGACAAATGCCCGCAAAGTCTTGGCGTCGGCTGGAAGGGGGAACAGCGGAAGCTTCGAGACGCCGGCCCACAGCGAGTCCTTCAAGAGCTCCTCAACTGCCCCGCCCGTGCCCGAAACCAGACCGACGGTCGCGCCCAGAGCAAGGGCTAGACGATATTCGAACGCCGCTATCTTCCCGCCGCCAAAGCCAAGCAGCATCACCTCCTTCGGCTTGATGCCCACGGCGAGAACATCCTGCCATCCATTCAGCACCTGGGCAGGCGAGAACTTCTCCGCCCCGCTGACAATGATCTTGTCGTAGCGCTTGTCCTTTTCAGCATCCTCCGGCAACGATTTGGGGATGTAGCCGCGCAGGTGGAAGTGCTTGGCGTCAGCGTCGGCCAGATGTTTCGCCGCTTCTCCGACGCAGCCGGGCACGCCAACTGTCGTGCCGCCGGAGATGACCGTCCCAGAGAAATCCGCCAGCACCTCCTTGAGAAACCCTGTTACCTGTGGCAGTTGCTCGCGCTTCATGCTGGTAGCTCCGCCCACGACGATCAGAACCGGACCGGTGAACGGCACCGGGGTCTTGGGCAGCGTTGGCGCCGCTCCCTGACTCTCCCATTGGGCGGCCCCCAACTCGAGAAGGGCCTTGGCCCACTGATACTCCTCCGGCAGGGCTTTTCCCGGGTTGACGCGATGCAACCAGGCGATCTCAGTCTGGATGGCATCGCAGGAAACAGTCCCCTCCGTGACCAGGCAATACCGGATGCCACGCGCGAAGGCGTACAGCGCTTCGTAGGGCTCCTCCAAAAGCAGCCGCAGGCGCCCGGCGGTGAAGTGGGCGCCGGGTAGCTCGACGCCCGCCCCTTCGTGCTCCACACAAGTGGCCAACGCCGCGCGAATCGTTGGGCGGAAGCTGGCAAGCAGGCCGGCTTCGCGGGCGAAGTGCAGTTCGAAGCCGAGCATGTTGGCCAAGTAGTAGGGGTTGGCTGGCTCTAGCTCCACCGCCTGACCGTAGCAGCGGCGTGCTTCGGGGGCCTTGGCCTCGATAGGTTCGTAAGACCAGCCGAGCCGCGCCAACGCGCGGGCATGAACGCAGCGCGCCAAGCGCAGGTTCGGAACGGTGGACAAATCCTTCATCTCAGACGCTGCAACCACCTCCTGCAGAAGCTGTTGTCCTTCCCGGTAGCCCTCTGAATGCGGCGTCGATCTGTGTCGACGGCAAAGCGCATGGCCGAGTTCGGAACGCAGTCCTAAACCCAGTAGATCGCTAGCCCTGGGAATCGGCTTCAGCAAGTCGATGACCGTGTCCCACCTTCCCTCCGGGGCGTGGAGCCGGGCGAGCTGCAAGGCCAGCTTGGGGCGCTCGCTCGGCGGGCAGTTCTGGAGGAGAAGCTCCAAAACAGCGACTTCCTTTTGAACGTCCTCCTTCGACGCGTAGGCGGTGTAGTTGGCCAACATCCCATCGAGTTCGGTCGCCAGGCGATCGAAACCCCGGTCGCCTTCCTCCATCACCGCCGCGAGCAAGTTGCCCCGGCGTTTGATTTCCGCAGAATGACGCAGCGGGGTCTTGTACATGCGGTCGTGCAGGGTATCGGCCCAGGCATGCTGCACCCACGTGCGCACCTGTAACTCCGCCCGGCGGCTGCCGATGGTCTTGAGTTCATGCGGCGAAAGATCAAAGGGCCTGTCCGGCTTGAACTGGATGATGAAATGCAGATCGCGATACCCAAACCGGTCCTCGCTCAAGCGGTCGGCCTTGTTGTCCTCTTCGACTACTTCGAAGTTGGCCTTGATAAAGGCCTTCGCGGCGGCAACCTGTTCAAGGGTCTGCACGATCAAGCGTGCGCCGCACAGGTCGGTGAACTGATTAACGGGCTCGGGGTAGGTGTCGAATTTCCGGACGCATTTCTCCGCGAAGCTGGCAATGGTCTTGGCGCGCGCCTGGACGAGTGCCTCCGGTAATGAGGCGGCGCAGCTCCTTTCCAAGACGCGCTTGAGCACGCTGGCGTAAGTCACGTAATCCGAGTGTTGTTGGGTATAAGCTTCGATTTGCTGCTTATGCAGCTCAGGGGTCAGCTTGGTGGTCATGGCGTGGTCTCCTTGCGTTTGGCGTAGTCGATCATGAATGGCGCGATACTGGGAGCCAGTTTATAGTTGCTCAGTTCGCCGAGCGGCACCCAGGCATAGTCGTCGTGTTCTTCGCTGAGGCGCACCGCCGTGCTGGCGGGCCGGGCCTCCAGGCAGAGCAGGATGACATGGACGGCCGGCATCTCGAACTGCGTCGCCCCGGCCAGCGCGGTCAACTCGATCTCAAGACCCGCTTCCTCGTGTACCTCCCGCCGGAGGCCGACGGAGAAATCCTCGCCCGGATCCAGTTTGCCCCCGGGCCATTCCCAGCAGCCCACGAAGTTACGATTCACCGCCGAGCGGCGAAGCAGCAGGCAGCGGTTCTGCGCGTCAAAGACGACTGCCTTGACGGTGAGGGCAAATGGGGTCGGAGTGGTCATAGATTGTAGGTGGATGGACGTCGCTCATGGGACCATGCCGGGCGCGTGAGGAAACTTGGCAAAGCGGAAGATTCGTGACGAGCAGATTGGAGCAATAAGGCGCAACCAGCTACTCCAGCCGGGCCCTCGCCCTGGTTCCAGGACGGAATTCTGTGTGTTGCGCCGGATCATGGAGGAATAATCACCAACGTCTAGGGACTTTGCACGCCCAAATTGCGGTTGCCGAGGGCAGGGGTCATGGCGGCCTCATTCCCGCTGCCGTAGCGCAGGTCAACCGCGTAAAGACTCCGGTTCCGGCGCTGCAAATAGCATTTCGAGCGAGGGGACACGCCCAACCCGCCGATGCCGTGGATGCCGGCCGGGGAGGGCTCCGGCGCATCGAGCAACGCAGCGCGCAGACTGGCCAGTTCCGGTTCGCGCCCAATGAAGTTTGCGTTCGGCCAAGGTAGATTTCCCCGGCGGGCGCGCTCCAATGTGAGCAAGCGCAGCCGTTGCGTGACGTGTTCGGTGAGTTGCCGCAATTTGGAACGCGCCGCCGCATCCAGGAAGTTGCCGTTGTCGTCATGCCGCCATTCGTGACATTGGACGTGGAAGCGCTGAAGTAGGTCGCCCTTCCAGCGGCGGAGCAACGCGGCATCCTCCGGCGCATCGAGGTCTTCGGGTTTCACGAGCCAGAGGAACGCGGCACCCTGGCCCACGAGGCCGTGTTCGAGTTCGTGCCGGCACCATTCCTCCCATTCCCAGCGGCAGGCATCGCTGCGCTGGTAGGTCCGCGAGAGACAGGCGATGAAGAACCGCGAGTCTCGCAGCGCCCGATGGCATCGCACCTGCCAATGGTCGAAGTCCTGGATGTCTTCCTTGTCGAAGAAGATTTCCAGATCACGGTTGAAGCGCCGGCGGAAGTCGGCTTCCAGTTCCGCGTGCAACCGGGTGAGGAGCGCAGCCACCGCTTCGCGGG
>CAYYMW010000281.1:0-9312 GCA_964472515.1 uncultured Verrucomicrobiota bacterium
TCCTTGCGCCCGATGAACCCGCCCTCTGGCGCCCAAATGCCGCCCGCCATCCCCCGCGTGCCCTGGCCTCCCACCCCGATGCAGCCCATCACGATGCGGTTGCTCGGCGCCACCGTGCCTGCCCGGCCCAGCGCCGCCGACGGTACAAAGTAGGGCAGCGCTACCGCCGCCCCGGCGGACGCCAGAAACCGCCGTCGGCTCAGGGCGGGACGAGAAGTCTTGTTAGCCATAAAGAAAATGCGTCGACGATGCCGCGAAGCTTTGCGTGGCAGGCACTCCGACGCAAGTGGTAAGTGCGGTCCCGGACCAGCCTTGGTGATGGTGGAATTTGCGAGCCGTTTTAGCACCTACGTCCCGATCACTCATGATGGGCCGTCCCCTTGGCTCGCTGCGCGGGTGGGCCGCCTCCCTTACAGAAGGCAACCGCCGGTGTCGCTCCGCTTTACGGACGCATAGACCCTCTGCGAGTGATGTAAGAGGTTGGTATGTCATTGAATGGGCACACCGAAGCGCATTGCCCAACGGTTGGGTCCAGAGGCTGCCAGCACCGCAACAGGGCGGGTGTCGGCTGGCTTTACACTCTGAGGAGGTGGCTCGCGACCCATGCAAAGTAATGATACGCAACGATATAAACAACGCGAATGCCAGCCAAGCCGCCCTGTCGAGCCCATGAATGTGTAAGTCAGGCCGACAAACGGATGCCAGCTCACCGTGCGCCGCCAGCGCTCGTGCTTGGACATAAATAACTTGGAATGAGCAACTTGGGCTGTGAATTAGGGTTGATTTGCGTGAACGGCATGGTTCTAGCTACTTTGTTTAACAACCGTTACGACGATGAAACTTATGAGCCTCAACAAGGAAGTTCTGGTGGCCCTCGCCGCCATGGCCACCGCCTTCACCACCCAAGCCTCCACCATCGTGGCCAAGGATGCCTTCTGGGAGGTGAACGGCCAAGCCTCACTGCAGGCGCCCTTTGGCGATTCGGCCGCCTCCAGTTACTACCTTGGCGAATACAACACGACTTGGCCGGTCGGTACCGTCTGGCAGATCAGCAAGACGATCGACTTCACCGGTTACGACCTGAACACGATCACCTACTCCTTGGGCGTCGACAACGATGCCGACCTCTTTGTGAACGGGGTGCTTGACCGCAGCATCATCCACGAGAACGTCGCCCAGCTTGGCGATTTCACCGGTTCGTTGACCGGCCTCACCGCCGGCAATAACACGATCTCGTTGGACCTCAAAGATCGGGGCGTTGCCTCGTTCTTCACCATGGAGATCTACGGTGACCGCCTCCAGTCGGTGCCGGATGCCGGCGCCTCCGCCGGGTTGCTCGGTCTCGGTTTGCTGGGCCTGTGGGAAGTGAAGCGCCGGATCGGCGCCGCCAAGTAGGGCGTTCCCTCCCGATTTCCGCTCTCGAGGCGCGTCCGGAACCATCCGGGCGCGCTTCTGCATTTGTGCCAGGCCGGGCAGGCTCGCTGGCGGCACGGCAAGCCCGCGAGTTGCCCTTTCTTTTTCCCGATGCGCATGCGAGCATCGTCGCAGATTCAACAACGCGGCATCGCATGCGCCCCACACTCAGCTTTGCAGTCCTCGCCACCGGGCTCCTGGCCCATTCCTCTCTGGCCCAGGCCCCGGCCACCACCAACGACTACACCATCGTCTGCCAGGATGCCGGCGCCGGCGGCTACGAAGCCTTCCCCGATGTCTGCCGCCTGGCCGACGGCCGCCTCCTCGCCGTCTTCTACGCCGGCTACACCCATGTCTCCTACCCCAATGAGAAGTGGCATAAGGGCGGGCGGATCAGTGGCTGCACCTCGGCAGACGAAGGCCGCACCTGGTCGCCGCCGTCGGTGCTCTACGATGGCCCGGACGACGACCGCGATCCCTCCATCGTGCAGGTGCGCGATGGCCGCCTGCTCTGCAACTTCTTCTCCCTCCGCAAAGCCGGTGACGGCCACGAGGGCCTCGGCAGTTGGCTGGTGGCGTCCGATGACCTCGGCCGCACGTGGTCCAAGCCACAACTGCTGACCACGAACTACTACTGCAGCTCGCCCATCCGCGAATTGCCCAACGGCCAGCTCATTCTCGGCCTTTACCGGGAAGCCAAGGAGACCAGCGCCGGGGCCGTCATCCGGAGCGGTGACGGCGGACGCACCTGGGGTCCGGTGATCGATATCGACAACGGCGGCCACCGGCTGGACGCCGAGACCGACCTCATCGCGCTCAAGGACGGCGCGCTGCTCGCCGCCCAGCGGGCGCCCTCCGAATCCATGTGCAGCTCCCTCTCGCGAGATGGCGGCCAGACCTGGAGCCGCTCCGAGCCGATGGGTTTCCCCGGGCACTGTCCCTACTTCCTGCGCGCCCCCGGCGACATTCTGCTGCTGGCCCACCGCCTGCCCAAGACCGCCCTCCACTACAGCCTGGACGAGGGCAAGACCTGGCGCGGGCCGGTGGCGGTGGACGACTGCATCGGGGCCTATCCTTCCATGGTCAACCTGCGGGACGGCTCCGTGCTCATCGTCTATTACGAGGAGGGCGCGGGATCGAGCATCCGCGCGCGGCGGTTCAAGGCCACTCCCGAAGGCATCACTTGGCTGAAGCTGGAGCCCGCGACCGCAACCGCCGCCCGCCAAGGCGACTACGGCGCGCCTGCGGTGAAGGTCACAGAGAAGGACGGCCACTGGCAGATCGCCGGCCTTCGCCGCCAGGTCGACCTGGATCCCGCCACGCTCCAAATCACCGTCCGCAGCGGTGAACGCACCTGGCGGCTGCAACCCTCCGCCCCGGGTGACCTCGAAGTCCGGCACGAGGGGGCGGGCATCGGACTTCAGTTATCTGAGGCGGGCAGCAAACAGGTGGCCCTGCGCGAGACCGGCTATCAGACCGGCGTGCAAATCGAATTGGGCGCGTTCGCCAAGGACGGCCAAACCCTCGATTTCCGGTTGCAGCTCAGCCTCGGCTTGGAAGGTCCGGAGGAGGAGCTGGTGTGCGAAGCCGTGGCGATGGAAGGCGGGACGCGCGTCCGCCAGCTCCTGTGGCCGGGCGGCGTAGAACCGGCCTCCTTCGACGCCACCGTGGTGCCCTTCATGCAGGGGATGTTCCTGCCCAAGGACTGGCCGCGGAAGGTCTGGCTGTACGATGACTTGTCGTTCGGCCGCGGGCTGTACATGCCATGGTGGGGGCATCAGCAGGGCCCCGGCGCTCTGCTGGTGATGCTCGAGACGCCCGACGATGGAGGCTGCCGTTTCCAACACCCCGAAGGCGGGCCGACCCGCCTCGCGCCGCGCTGGGTGCATTCCCTGGGCCGGTTTGCCTATCCGCGCCGCGTGCGGCTGTGCTTCTTCGATCAAGGGGACTACGTCGCGCTCGCCAAGCGCTACCGCCAGCACGCCATTGCCACCGGCCGCTTCGTTTCCCTGCGGGAGAAGATCGCCCGCAGCCCGCTCGTCGGGAAGTTGCTCGGCGCACCGGTGGTCCACACCAGCATCCTCTACCACATCCAGCCGGAGTCGAGTTACTACCACAAGGACGACCCCGCCAAGAACCACGAACTCACCACCTTCGACGCCCGCGCCGCTGAACTCCAAGCCCTCGCCACCAACGGGCTTCCGCCGGCCTACGTTCACCTCGATGGCTGGGGTTTTCGCGGCTACGACAACCTCCACCCCGATGTGCTGCCGCCCGCGCCCGATGCGGGTGGGTGGGACGGCTTCCGCCGGCTCTCCGAAGTATGCGATCGTCTTGGCTACATCTTTGCCATCCACGACCAGTACCGGGATTACTACGTGGATGCGCCTTCCTATCAACCGCAGTACACGGTGATGGAAGAGAACGGCGGCCGGCAGCTCCACAGCACCTGGTACGGTGGCCGGCAGTCGATTCTCTGCTCGAGCCTGGCCCCGGGGCACGTGCGCCGGAACCATGACGCCATCCTCGCGCATAACGTGCTCCTGCGCGGCGCTTACCTCGACGTCTTCTCCGTCGTGCCGCCCGACGAGTGTTATCACCCGGACCACCCGGTCACCCGGACCGAGTGCCTCCGCTACCGCGGCGAGTGCCTGGATTTGGTCCGCGCCCACGGCGGGGTGGTCAGCTCCGAAGAGCCCAGCGATTGGTCCGTGCCGCACCTGGACCTCGTCCACCACGGTCCCTTTGCGCTGAGCCCCGGCCCCGGCAGCGGCCCGGCCATGGGTGTTCCCCTCCCGCTCTTCAACCTGGTCTACCACGACGCCCTGTTCATGCCGTGGTCGCTGGATCGCGGGGTTTGGGGCATTCCCGAAACGGACCTGGGCTTTCTGCACGGGATGGCCAATGCCGGGCTCCCTTACCTGTCGCTGCATCCCGGCGCGGAGGAACTCGCACGGGTGAAGGCCATGTGCGCCCTGAATCGCCGCGTCGGCCTGCTGGAAATGACCGGCCACCGGTTTCTCGACGCCTCCCGCCGCCGCCAGGAAACCGCCTATAGCGACGGCACCCGCGTCACCATCGACCTCGAAGCCAATACCTACACCGTCACCCCGGCGTTGGAAAAGTGAGGGGCGTGGCGCGCGACCCAACGCTCAGGCTTGGGTCCCCCAGCGCTCCCAGTGCGTCAGCCACGCATCGAAGCGCGGGCAACGGGCTCGCACTGTATCCAGTCCGGCCTCGGCCAAGACCCAAAAGGCGTTTGCGGCCTTCAAGTCCCCATAGCCCGGGATCGCTACCGCCAGCCGGGCGGCTGGATGGGTGTTCGATCCGTGGTTGATGTCCTCGGCGTTGGCAAACCCGATGAGATCGGCGCGCAATTGCTGAACTCCGGGTCTGTGGCGGGCAAACACGCGCGCCAAGGCGTCGAGGTCGGCCAGCAGGAGAGCTTCGAATTCGTGGCGCTGGAGATAGGCCTTGAACCGCGGCTCGTTGAACACGCCCTGGATGGCCTGTTCTACGGTATCAACCTCGCCGGCGGTGGTGACTGGGGCGGTGAATCCTGCCAGACGCAGCACCTCTCCGGGCATCCGATAGGCGTCCAGCAGCGTGGTGAAGCGCAAGTTTGGATCGACATCGGACGCGAAGAGACGCTGCAGGTCGAACCGGATGGCCTCCCAGTTGACGAAACCGCCACGCTGACCGGCGGGATCGAGCGAGGTGGCCGCGAGCACTGGCCGCTCCACGTGAATCCCGTGGGCTTGGAGATGGCCGCGCAGCAGCCGGTGAACGAACAGTTCCTCGGTCTGCCCCTCGCAGTAGACCAGCAACCGCTTGCTCACGGCCTTCCCCCGATGAGGTTTTTGCTCCATATCTGGCCCAGCGAGTAGCGTGCGAGCCACTGCTTGAGCGCTTCCTGCGATTGTCGGACGAACCGGCTCTCGCCCGACTCGCACTCCACGACCAGAATGTCATCGGCGGAGAAGTGGTCGATGAAGGTGGCGGATTGCGTGGATACCAGCACCTGGCAGCTCCGGGACGCGTTCTTGATGAGGCCCGCGATGACCTGCTCCGCCGCCGGGTGCAGGCCCAGTTCCGGCTCGTCCAGGATGATAACGTCCGGCATCCGGTCTTGGGGCAGGAGCAGGAGCGTCACCAGCGCCATGATCCGGAGCGAGCCGTCCGACAACTGACCGGGGCCAAAGAGGTAATCGCCCCGGCCGGCCATGCGCCAGCGCAGCAAGACTCCCTGCCGCCCCTCGGCCTCCAGCACGAAGTCCTCGAACCAGGGCAACACCGCGCGCAGCGCTCTCACGATGGCCGCATAGTCCTCTGGCATGGACTCCCGCACGTCCAGCAGCACTGCGGCGAGGTTGCCACCGTCCGCGAAGAGATATCGACCGCGGTCCAAGGAAGCGTAGTCGCGAAAATGCGAGGTCAGGCTGGTGTCGTGAAACTGGTACACGCGGCAGCGTTGAAGAAAGCTCTTGGCGAATTTGGCGGTAGGATCGTTGTCGGCCCACAGTTCGTTCAGTCCACTGTTGTCGCTGGGGTGCTGGATCAAGGGCACCGGCTCGCCGGGGCACGGCGAACCGGTTCGGTGGAACTGAACCTCTTCTTTGGTGAAGGTCAGGCGGTCGCCGGCGCTATCCGCCAGCGTGAAGCGGTAAGAGTTGATGCCCATTTCGGTGCGGAAGGTCAGTTCGGCGCGGATGACTCCCGTCAGCTTCGGGCCGAAGTGGAGAATCGCCGAGGCCGGACCGCGCTCGCGCAAATAGGGATCCTGAAACCCGCGCGACAGGGCATGGTTCAACATCCGGAAGAAGTCGATCAGGTTGGACTTGCCCGCGCCGTTGGCGCCGATCATGACGTTGAGCGGTCGCAATTCGATGTCCGCGTTCCGGATCGAGCGGAAACCCTCAATGTGAAGGTGGGCGAGTTGTTTCATAGCCGCGCAAGTGAAGCCCCACGGGGGGAGGCCTTGTACTGGATGGATGGTGTCGAGGTTCGGCAATTTGTCGAGGGTTATCCGATGGCGAGGCTCCGAACGCAGACCCAGCCTGATCGATCGCCCGCCCGGAATCCGCCCCCTGTCGGCGGTCTTCGTGGTTTCGGCCTCGCCCCGGCAGGAGCGACGAGCCGGTAGCCGGTGGGAAACGCAGTGCGCCCACCGGTTCACCCGCCGTTGGTGCGTCACCCGCGCCCCGGAGGCGGCGCGGAGGCTTCCCTCACCCACCCGTTCGTTGTTTCCCCAAGCCTCCAGCTTCATCGAATTCCCTTGGCCAATTGCCAGATGAAGTACAGTCCCGCAAGGCATGTCCCCACCGCCATCAGGCGTTTGGAGCCCAACATTGCCGCCGCCGGTCCTTCCTGCGTGGCCGGTGCCGCTGAACCGAATTCCTGATGACGATACCGGTAGGCCACCAATCCGCAGCCGCCACCAATGACCAGGCAGATCAGCAACGCCCCCAGCCCATTCCACGGTTTCGACGCTTGGCCCGTGAACACCAAGCTCCATCCCCCCAGCGCCATCAGGAAGACGACGAAACCAACGCCTGCGCCAAACACGGCGTAAAACGCGTAACTGAGCTTCTCCTGCAGATCGTGGTCATTCATAGGCGATTCCGTTCCGCCTGCCCTCCCGCAGCGCCCCCGCGATTAGGCTCCAAGCGGAGCTCCAATCTGACGGAATCCTGTTCGCGGAAGGCCATGACCCTGAATGTGCTCTGCGGGTTGACCTGGTGCCCAAACACGGTGCTGCGGTCTCGCTCCAGTTCGACCAACGCTTCGCGCGGCGCGATGGAACGTAAAAGCACCAGCGTCTCGCCGACTTCCAAGCTTGGCCCCTCAACGCGCGCGATCGTCTCGGCAAGCTCCAGGACCGGCGGCTCGCTATCGTGCAAGTGGATGGCCAGCACCGGTTCCGCCACCGCGAGCTGCATCAGGTCTTGTAGAGAGTAGGGCATGGTGGACGGGGCGGTGCGTTTCAACGCGGTCGTTCGTTCGGTGGGGTGTTGTCAGGAGGATTGTTGCTAGCACCACATCGAGGGACCGCCTGCGTTGTCTCCGGTGCCGGTGGATCCTGGCTTTGATGATCCTCGAGCAGGCGCAACAACAGGATTCGCGAGGGTCTCCCGACCCAATCGCGAATTGCCAACCCGATCATTGCGGCGCCCATCGCCATTCCGAAAAGCACCTTGGGATACGCGAGGGCGCGCACTAGTTCTGCTTCCCGGACGTCGGTTGGAGTGTCGGTACTCCGGAGAACCCGCCAGAGCATCCACGCCCAAAGGCCCATGAGTATTACCCCGCCTAGCGCGAGCAACCAGCGCGTGAATCGCCATTGGCGCTCTTGTTTCCGCAACCGCTCGACCAGCCTTAACTCGCCCGTCGTGAGTTTCATGACGCCATCAATGGATCAATACAGTGAAAGCGGCCAACTACGGGCAGCATACGCCCACCCGCCAGCCGTGCAAGGCGGGAAACAACCGACGCGAACGGCACCGCCCCCAAGCTCCTGAGACGGCGCGCTCCGGCCGGCGGGAAGGCCCGCCACGGCCACTCAGCGGGTCTGCCACCCGATCATCCACCAGGCACCCAACGCTCTGCGGAACGCTCCCCATCCGCGACCTTCCTCGGGTCTGCCGTGAACTGCAGCCCGCGCCGGGCCACACTCGCCGTTGACCCCGGCGGCCAATCGGGTATGTTGGGGACGTGCGCCCGCTGCGCCCCATTCTGGCGTTGTTGCTGGCAGTCTTCTGGCTGCCAGTGACCATGCATTGCCAGTTGGAGCGACTGGTTGACCACAGCGCCCTCTCCTGCTGCTCGCACGGCGATGCCCAAGGCCAGGCCACCCATCACCACGACGAAGACTGCCACGGCGACGGCTGTGCCGAAGTCGAGTCGGGCTTGTACCGCCTCGCCGAACCGGACGCCCTCGCGGGTGTCTGGCTGCCCTCGCTCGCTCATGCCGATCCCTGGGTGATGCCGGTGGCAGACGCCACCGCGCCCCCCGTTCTCGATTTCAAGACCGATACTCCGTCGCTGATCGCCGTGACCTGGCATTTCTGCCAGCGGACGGCGCCTTCCCCGCGCGCTCCCACGTTGATTGCCTGATCGGACCTCGTTGAACGGGGTGATTCAGGGGCATGGCCTCCCACCGGCCATGCTGGTTCTCCTTATCATTGGCAATTACGTGAGAGATGTTCATGCATTCATTCTTGGTGTGCCCCGCCCTGACCCGGGTCAGCGGCGGGCTGGCAGTGCTTTTCATTTGTCTGGCGGGCCTGGCGGCCCGCGCGGCTGAAGTAACGACTGGCGGAGCGGGTTTCTCCCCTCCGTCGCTGAGCCTGGCGCAGGCGGTGCAAACCGCCTTGGAACAGAACCCCGAACTGCGGATCGCCAGCGGGCGGTTGCAGGCAGCGCGCGGTCGGGAGACCCAGGCCCGGGCGTGGTCCAACCCGGAGCTGGAGCTGCGCGCCGAGGAATGGCCGGTGGAACGCAGCCGGGGCTTCTCCGAGGCCAAACAAATGATCGGCGTCGCCCAAACGGTGCCGTTCCCGGGCAAGAAGGCGCTGGACCGGCGGGCCGGCGCGGCGGGAGTCCGGTTCACCGAGGCGGACCTGGCGGCGCATCGGCGGGAGTTGGTGCGGGAGGTGAAGTCGGCCTACTGCCAGGTGCTGGCGGCGGAACGCGTGGCCGGCGTGCGGGCGGAAATGCTGCAACTGGCGGAGGCCTCCGCCGACGCGGCTCGCAAACGTGTCGAAGCGGGCGATGCGGCCTTGCAGGAGCAACTGCGGGCCAGCCTCCAGGCCGAGCAAGCCCGCGCGGAGACCGCCACGGCGCGCCGGGAAGTCGCCACCGCGCGACTAAGCCTCGCCACCCTGCTGGGCCGGGCTGACC
>CAYYMW010000282.1:0-9311 GCA_964472515.1 uncultured Verrucomicrobiota bacterium
CCCGGCGGTCGCGACCGGGGACGGCGTCGCCATGGCCTACCGCGCCGGCGCCGCCCGTCGCGAGCACGGTGACCATGGCGACGTTGAGCGTGAGCCCGCCGTCGCCGAGGTTGAGCGTGAGCGCGCCCACGCAGCGGCCGTCCACGGTGAGCAGGGCCTCGGGCTTGACGCCCCGTAGCAGCGCGGCCTTGGTCATGCGGTTGTCCAAGCCAACGGTGGCCCCGTTCGGGGCGAGCAGCCAGGTGCGCCGCACCAGGCCGTTGTCGAGGACGAGTTCGTTGTTGGCGGCTCCACGATAGGCACAGGCCGTGAACGGGGCGGGTTGGAGGAGCCAGTCCACTTTGCGCACGGAGAGGGTTTCCGGCGGCAAGGGAGCGAGGCCTGCGGGCACCGGCACCGTGCCGGCCTGCGAGGCGGACGGCCAGACACACCCGGCCAAGATCCCCACCAGGCCCAGTAACAACGCTGTTCGGACGATCATGGGAGGATTGAAGCGTCTCCAGAACCGCAAGGCAACTTCTGATCGCAGGCAGGCCCGGCAAAGTGGCTTCCAACCATCACCCCTCGAGCGTTCGTGCCGCACACAGCCGGTCGGGGACGTCGCGCCGCGATCAACTACTAATTGTGGGCGGATTAGTAGATAATTAGTAGTTGCCGCCGGGGCGTGGGTGCATTGGCCGAAAGGCGTGGCATCGGTAGGCGTTGTGGGCGTGTCCTCGGATTCGGGGAAGCGGAACGCCGAGTTCGATCAGCTCTCTCCAGTCGCAAACTCCGCAATTGTGGTTGCCTCGGACCGGCCATTCGTCGCACGCTGGCTCCACACACAGTCAACCGGTCCGCGCGCAACATGAACCAGCCAGATTCGATGGCCGCCTCGAACCCGACGAAGTTCCAAAGCTCGCCGTCCTACAAGTGGTGGGTCGTGGCGATGCTTTGGTTTGTCTGCTTCTTCAACTACGCCGACCGCCAGGCCATCTTCGCCGTGTTCCCGAAGCTCAAGGAGGAGTTCGGCTTCGATAAGGTGCAACTCGGGCTGATCGGTTCGGCCTTCATGTGGGTCTACGCCGCCGGGGCACCGCTGGCCGGGTATATCTGCGACCGCTTCCGTCGCAAGGACTTGATCTTGGGTGGCTGCCTATTCTGGAGCTTCGTGACGGTGACTACGGGGTGGTGCACCAAGATGTGGCATTTCGTTACTGTCCGGGCGCTCGAGGGGTTCGGCGAGACCTTCTATTTCCCCGCCAGCATGGCACTGACCAGCGATTACCATGACCAGCGCACGCGGTCCCGGGCACTCTCCTTCCACCAATCCAGCGTCTACGTCGGGACCATCCTGGGCAGCTGGCTGGGCGCCTGGATTGCCGAGCACCTGGGCTGGCGCCTCGGCTTCTACTTCTTCGGCGGGATGGGCATGGTGCTGGCGGTGGTCCTCTTCGCGCTGCTGCGCGAGCCGGCACGCGGCGAGGCCGAGGCCGCCAGCGGCACTCTGGCGGCGCACGGCGTAGCCGCAGGCGATAAGCTCTCCGTGGCGGAGACGTTGGCGGCGGTCTTCCGCACACCCACCGTGCCGTTACTGATGCTGGCTTTCTTGAGCGCGAACTTCGTCGCCACCATCTTCTTGACGTGGACGCCGACCTTTCTGGTGGAGCGCTTCGGCTTCAAGCTGGCCGCCGCCGGCCTGAGTGGGACAGTCTTCATCCACCTGGCCAGCGCCTGCAGTGTGCCGGTGGCGGGTTGGCTGGCGGATCGGCTCACGCGTCGGTTCGCGGGCGGCCGTATGATGGTGCAGGCCATGGGCTTGGTGGCGGGAGCGGGTTTCGTCTTCCTGGTGGGCCGGACGGAAGACCGGGGGACCCTGCTGCTGGCGATGGCCATTTTCGGCGTGTGCAAGGGCTTTTACGACTCCGGCATCTTCGCCTCGCTCTACGACGCCGTAGAGCCGCGTGCCCGTGGTTCGGCAGCGGGGCTCATGAACACGGTGGGTTGGGGCGGCGGCGCACTGGGGCCGTTGTTCGTCGGGTTCGCGTCCAAGTACGGCAAATCCACCGAGGTGGAGAACATGGCCGCCGCAATCTCCTGGTGCAGTCTCGCCTATGTGGTGGCCGCCGTGCTGGTCCTGCTCGCGATCTGGGCTCGCTCAAAGCGGGCGTAAGTTGACCGCACGCCCCTGCCCCGCGCCGCTGGCGTCCCGGTCCCGGGTCAGTTGGCCGGGAATCACAATCCGGCGGCCAGGTGCCGGCTCCGGTAGTGGGTGATGGTGAACTCGGGGTTGTCCAGAACCACCTCGGTCGGGTCAAAGAGCTCCTCGAAGGGAGGGAAAAGAACCTCGCCAGCCGCCTCCCGCTTCACGAGGGTCAGGTACAAGTCGGAGCAAAGCGGCAGGGCCTGGGCGTAGATTTCCGCGCCGCCGCAGATAAACACCTCGCGCGGGTCCGCTTCCGGATGGATGAGCGCGAGGTCCGCCATCACCTTGACACCCGGAATGACCAGGGCCTGGCGGCTCAGCACGATGGTCTCGCGGTTCGGCAGCGGCCGGCCGATGGACTCGTACGTCTTGCGCCCCATGACGATCACGTGGCCGGTGGTCATCCGCTTGAACCAGCGGAAATCCTCCGGGAGGTGCCAGGGAATGCGGCTGCCCTGGCCGATCACCCGGTTCAGCGCCATGGCGGCGATGGCCTTGAAATGCTTCACAGGCGGCTAGACGGCGATGGGGGCCTTGATGCCCGGGTGGGGATCGTAGCCGGCCAGCGTGAAATCCTCGTACTTGAAATCGTGGATGTTCGTGACCTGTGGATTCAGCAGCATCCGGGGCAGGCGGCGGGGCTCGCGGCTCAGTTGGAGGCGCGCCTGGTCCAGGTGGTTGGCGTACAGGTGCAAGTCCCCGAACGTATGCACGAAGGTTCCCGGCTTCAGCCCGCTCACCTGGGCCACCATGAGCGTGAGCAGCGCGTAGGACGCGATGTTGAACGGCACGCCCAGGAAGAGGTCCGCGCTGCGCTGGTAGAGCTGGCAGCTCAGTTCGCCCTCCAGCACGAAAAACTGGAACAGCGTATGGCAGGGAGGCAGGGCCATGCGCTCGATCTCCCCCACGTTCCACGCGCTGACGATCAACCGGCGGCTGTCCGGGTTGGTCTTGATCATCTCCAGCGTGCGGTCGATCTGGTGGATGGACCGTCCGTCCGCCGTGCGCCAATCGCACCACTGCGCGCCGTACACCCGCCCCAGGTCGCCGCTGGCGTCCGCCCACTCGTCCCAAATCGTCACCCCGTGCTCCTGCAGGTACTTGACGTTGGTGTCCCCCCGCAGGAACCACAGCAGCTCGTGAATGATCGACTTGAGGTGGACCTTCTTGGTCGTGACCAGCGGGAAGCCCTCCTGCAGCGGAAAACGGGCCTGCGCGCCAAACACCGAGTAGGTGCCGGTGCCGGTGCGGTCGGCCTTGAACTTGCCCTTCTCGAGCACCAACCGAAGCAGATCGAGGTACTGAACCATAGTCGCCGGTCCTTGATAGGCCAACGGCCCCCGCCTGCAAAGCAGAATCGCGCTCCCACCCCGGGCACGGGGCGGAGAGCGGTGCTGCTTGCTGCTCGGAGGGTAGGATAGACGACACGGCGGGGCGAGGGATGGGGCCGGGCGGCGTCACAACCGTCGGAGGCTCATCCGAAGTCCGCCCTGCGCCCTCGCCTGGTGCTTTGGACCACGAGTCCGGCGGGGCCGCAGTTCGAGCATGCCTTCGACCCCATCGACAAGCGGATCAACGTCGCGCCTCCTTGAGGGGGCACGCCGCAGGAATGCACGCGCGTGAATTTTGCCGCTTTTTGCTGCTATTTGCAGCTATTGCCCCCCAAGGAAGGACTCGCAGGGGGACGGAGCGATCCGGCAGATGCCGGTTTGCGGGAATCTGCGGCTTCTTGCACCTGCAGCGCGCCTGCGGACGGCGGTCCTGCGGACGGCAATAGCGTGGATGGCGACGGGGCGTCGCTATCGCTCGGCGCTGGCTTCAAACCCCGCCATTCTGCCCACCGGGTCTAAGGGCCCTCACGCCGCAACATGCGGATTGCGGCAAACCGGCGTCTTGCTCATGGAAGGACTCAACTTCTTCATCAGCCTATGGCGCGGTCAAGAATGAGCATCGATCGCGGGGTGGCCGTTTGAACTTGGAAGGGCGTCCTCGGCCGTGGCATGCTCCCATCATGCGAACGAGAGGATTTTTGCCCACCTGGGCGGTCGCCTTGGCAATGTGGCTGCAGGCCTGGGCGCTAATCGCAGCGCCGATACCCGTCATTCTGGACACGGACATCGGCGACGACATTGACGACACCTGGGCGCTCGCCATGCTTCTGGGGATGCCCCAGTTGGACCTGAAACTCATCGTCACCGACTATGGCAACACTCCGGAACGCACCCGGCTCACGGCGAAGATTCTCGAACGGGTTGGCCGCACCGACATCCCCATCGCCACCGGGGTCAAAACCGGCGACGACCCCCTGACCGTCAGTGACTGGGTGGGGGACTTCAATCTGGCCACCTATCCAGGCAAGGTACATCAGGACGGTGTTCGGGCCTTGATCGACACCATCAACGCCCAGACGCAAACGGTGACGCTGATTACGATTGGCCCCGTTCCCAACCTCCGGGAAGCCCTCCGCCGAGACCCCGGCATCGCCCAACGGGCGCGCGTAGTATGCACCGGAGGCAGGATCTACAAAGGGTTTGAAAACGGAGGCAAGCCCTCGGCCGATTGGAATGTCAGGGCCGACGCCACGGCCTGGCAAGCCCTGGTGGCCGCTCCATGGGAGATCACCACCTCGCCCTTGGACGGCTCCGAAGAGATTGTGCTCCGTGGCCGGCGCTTCGCCAAAGTGGCGGCTTCGGATCATCCCCTGGCCCGTGTGGTCATGGAGAATTACGAGCACTGGAAATACCGTGGGCAGCACCCCAAGGACGCCAGCAGCATCCTTTATGACACGGCGGCGGTTTACCTGGCCTCGGCCGAAGACTACTGCGTGATCAAGACTCTGAAGCTCGCCATCAACGAGCAAGGCCATACGGTCAGGACGCCGGATGGCAAAGAGGTCCGTTGTCATCTCGCCTGGAAAAACCGCGATGCATTTGACGATTACGTCGTCCAGACCCTGACGGAATCGGCGCGTCGCCAGGCAAGCCCGGCGAGCTCCGCTCCGACGAACCAGTGGGCGCGGCCGGAACTGGTCCGGGAGGTGCTGGCCGGCGCTCGGCACGAAGCGCGCGTCTCGTGGTGGGGATTCGACGCCCGGGATTCTACGGAGCAGCTGCAACAGGCGATCAATTCGAGGGCCAAGCGGTTGATCATTGACCGGCAATCCTCCGCCTGGGTGACACGGCCGCTGTCGGGTGTAAGCCATCAGGAGATCATTGTCGAAGCGGGGGCGGAATTGGTGGCGTTGAAGGGCGCCTACCGGGCCAAGGGGGACGGCCTTCTCACGTTTCAGGAATGCGAAGATATCGCGATCCGGGGCGAGAAAGAGGATGGCGGCAAATCCGCGCGCCTCCGCATGCACAAGGAGGACTACCAATCCGACGCGTATGAGCAATCGGAATGGCGGCATGGTTTGGCGTTTTTCGGATGTCAAGACGTGCTGGTCCAGGACCTCGCGATCGAAAAGACGGGAGGCGATGGGATCTACCTGGGCGCCACGCCGGGGAAAAACCTCAATCGTAACGTGGTGATCCGGCGAGTGGACTGCGACGCCAACCACCGTCAAGGCATCAGCGTGATCAGCGCGGAGAACCTGCTGATCGAGGATTGCCTCTTGCGCAACACTCGGGGCACGGCGCCGCAGGCAGGCATTGACTTCGAGCCAAACGATCCCGCGGCTGTCCTGGTAAACTGCGTGATGCGCCGCTGCGTCGCCACCAACAACGCCGGAACAGGCTTCCAAATCTGCCCCCAGTTTCTGAGCCGCCGCTCCCGGCCCATCTCGCTTTCCCTGGAAGACTGTGTCTCCCGCGGCAACCAGCAGCATGCCGTTCACTTCTGCGGCGCTCCGAAGGACGCGCCGACAGGACGGCTGCGGATCCTCCGCTTGGACGCGGCAAACGACGGCATGGCCGGACTCTCGGTGCAGTTCAATCCGTGCGATGCGGTGCGCATTGACCTTGAGGATTCGGTGCTTCGGGACTGCGCCCAACGAGATTCCTTCTTCCCGCCGCTTTACCTGGAAGGCCTGGATCCGGCCATGGGCCAGATCGGGAACCTCCATTTTAGGAACGTCCTGGTGAAAGACGAGGTCGCTCGTACGTTTTTCAAAATTCGCGCAAGGAAGAACGGCTTGAAAGCCATCACCGGGAACCTCACCCTGGAACGCAACGGACAACGGGAGAGGATTGAACTTGATGAGGACTGGTTGGAGCAAGTGCGGCTGGTCGCAGACGCCCCGGCGCGAACGAAGAGTCAGTGATGGTGCCCCGGGCGCCTTCCAGCGAACCTTCCTCTAACCGTACGGTCACGGGCCTCGCCGCCTGGACGTTGTCGTCGTCCGAATAGCGGCACACGAGAATCGCGGGTTGGCCGACCGTGTGTTTCGCATCAGCTTGGCTATGAAATACACCTTTGCGATTGGTCTGGCGATGCTCGCCCTCGCTGCGAACGCCGCGGAGATACCGGGTCGTCCGGATGGTGGCCAATGGCCTCCGGTCATCGGCGCATGGTTTTGGACGCAACGGGATCTGGAGCCCGAAGGGTACAAGTCGTTCCTGGATGCGGCGGCGGAGCGCTCGCCGTACACCCTGTTGTCCACCTCCTGCCGCCGGATCGAGGTGGTCGAACCGCAGGCGCATCAACAGGCCGACAAAGCCGTGCGGTACGCGGCGAAACGCGGGCTGAAGGTGGCCCTGGAACTGGATATCCGCCTGGCTCGACAAGCTTTCCGAGCCAAGTATCCCGATGAGCAACAGGCGGAGTTGACGCTCCGGTTCCTCGATTTCGCGGACAACAAGCCGGCGGAGGCGGTCTTTCAAGGCGTTGACACCGCCGATCACATGAACGGCAGCCTGCCCCGGTACGAGTGCCTGGCGACCCGTCTGGTGCGCGTTTACTCGTTCGTCCGCGACCGCGACGGCATCGATCCTGCCACCGTGCGGGACATCACGACGGAGGGCGTCGCGACCGCCGAAGGCCCGCGCAAGCTGACCGTGCGCGTGCCGGGGCAACCTGGGCGCAGCGCGTGCGTGATCGCCGCGCACACCTATCTCACGCCCGACGTTTTCGCGCCCCACCTGCTCGAGTTTCAACGCGGCATCATTCAACAGTACGCCGATCTGCCCCTGGCCGGCATTATGAAGGACGAGTGGGGCTTTCCTCCGGACCACACGGGCAACCCAAAGCACGACCGTTTCTGGTACTCCGCCGCCATGGCCCGGGCGTATGCCGAGGGCTCGGGCGGCGACCTGGTGCGTGACACACTGCTCATGTGCGCCGGCGAGAAGGGGCGCGAGCGTGAACGGCAGGCCGCCATCAACCGTTATGGCGCGATGGGCCGCCGACGCAACGCGGCGATCGAAGACGACTACTACCGAACCGGCAAAGCGGTCTTCGGCAAGGAGGCCTTCATCGTCACCCACGCGACCTGGTGGCCCTACCCGGGGGCCGAGGAGTTTCGCAAGAACGGCCTCTCCTGGTGGGAAGCCACGCGCGACCTCGGACAGACCGACGAGCAGACTCCCTATCCGTGCCGCACGTCCCTCGCCAAGCGCTGGGGTTACCCGCTGTGGTACAACCAGTATTACGATCGCGAGACCCAGCCGTACCTGCGCGAGTTCTGGGAGGGGGTGCTGAGCGGCGGCCGGCTCAACGTTCATCCGCTCTATCCGCGTCCGGATCTCCAGCTCGGCGAGCGGGAGACACGGCTGCTGGACAGCGGGCTGATGGCGGCCATGGCGCGGCTGCGCATGCTCGATTTCATCACCCGTGCGCCACTGGATTGCCCGGTGGCCGTGAGCTTCGGACATGCCAACGCCATGAACTGGGCGGGCACATCGCACAACCGGGTCGGGCTGGAAATCGCCGCCTCGCTCTGCGCGGCGGGCTATCCGGCGGATCTGTTCCCCTCGAGCCTGGCGGGCGGCTTCGCCCTGCGGCTCGACGACGAAGGCTACGTCTGCCTGGGCCCGCAGCGCTACCGCGCCCTCGTGCTCTACCGCCCCGAGTTCTGCGGTCAGCCCGAGCTGGAGTTCTTCGGTCGCGCGAGCTTGGGAAAGACGGCGATCTTCCAGGTCGGCGAGTGGACCTGCGACGGCGAGGCGCGTCCGCTGCAGACGGCGCAGCGGCTGGGCGACCAGGTGCGTCGTTGTGCCGATGACGAACGCTGCGCGACCATGGTGAAAACCTGGCTGGGAGAGGCGTCGGTGCCGCGCGTCACGGGTTGGAACCGAAACGACCTTACGCATCCGCTGCCGCCCGTGGACGGATTGGCCGCGCTGACGGACGGCACCTGCATCCGCGCGGCGGGATCCCGCGATGCGGCGGGCGATCCGATCCGCGAGACCTTCACGTGGCAGGGCCATGCGGTTGAGGTCGATGCCCTCGGCCTGGTGGCGATCCGCTTTGCGCCCGATGGCCGCGTCGCCGCCTTCGCGGCAGGCGGGCTCAAACGAGTGAAGACCGATGGACTCGACCTTGAGCTGTCCGAGCGTGCCGACCTTGCCTTCCTCCGCAACGCGGACGGCGCCTGCGCGGGCGCGCTGCAAGGACTGGCCGGCGACGTGCCCGCGCCGCTGCAGGCCATCACGCCCCACTGGCAGCGGCTGGCGGTGCCGGGGCGGGATGCCAAGTGAGCGCAGCCGTGCGTGCTCGATGAATCCCCATCTCAGCGGTCGGCGCAACGGGCACCGGGCTTTCCCGAAATTGAGGCGCGGCGCACGCATCTGCGATGAGTAAGATAGGACAGGATCAATCGGATTCGCTGGAGCGGGGCGAGCGGCCGTTGGTTAGTCTCGACACGGTGTGGCCGGCCCAACCGCCTGCCCATCGTCGATTGCCAGGGCTGCCGCCCTGCGCACTCGCCTAGTGCTTTGGACCACGAGTTCGGCGGGACCGCAGTTCGAGTATGCCTTCGACCCCATCGGCAACCGGATCAACTTCGCGCATCATTGAGGGGGCACGCCGCAGGAATGCATGCGCGTGAATTTTGCCGCTATTTGCTGCTATTTGCAGCTATTGCCCCCGAAGGAAGGACTCGCGGGTGGACGGAGCGAGCCGGCGGAAACCAGTTTGCGGGAATCTGCGGCTTCTTGCACCTGCAGCGCGCCTGCGGCGGGCGGGATTGGGG
>CAYYMW010000283.1:0-9308 GCA_964472515.1 uncultured Verrucomicrobiota bacterium
GTTTGTTGCCAAGGAGATGCCGTTGCCGGCCGGCCCCCGGAATTGCGGCCAATCCCGGGCCGATTGCCCCGTGCCGCCGAAGCTCGGTACGGCATTGGCTTTCTGCTCGTCTGCGGCGGATGCCAAGGGCGACGCAACCCAGATACAAGCGCAGAAGGTCGCTGCGGTCCGAAGCCGGAGCATGATTGCGGCGAGGCGGTTCGTAATGACTGTGAAGGCCGACCCAAGATGATGTCTCATATGGAAACTCGCTCCGGTGTCCAAGTTGGGTGCCAACATCGATTCTGAGACGAACGCCCGCCGGGCAGCCTTTGTTCCCCGCTGCTTAGGCTGTCGGACCCCGTCCAATCCGTCCGTCCGCCGCAGAGCAGGCCGGCCAAGCCCGCCAACGAAGGACGCGGCCGTCGAGGTGCTGCGGCAAATCGCCGGCTCGACGCGGGCCGAAGCTTGCGTCGATTCCCCCTCGACCCTGACCAGCAGCGGCTGCTTCGCCGGGTTAGGCCCGGTGGTGAGCATGGAGGGTAGTGCGCCTGGGACGGTGCTCTTCATTATTCTGACGTTTGCTTCAAGTCGCGATCCAGAGCGGCGCCGTCGAAGGGGATCACGATCACCTTGCTCCCGTGACCGTCGTTGCCATGATCCTGTTCCTTTTCGATATCGATCACCGCCAGGGTCATGGCCGCGACGTGTCCGTCTTCGAGGTACACCGAAGGCCGCTCGGCCTTGTTCCAGTGATTTACCGTGCCGTCAGGGTAACGGACGATGGCCTCCCGGGGATCATAGGCCACGCCACGATTGGTCCAATCACGGAGACCGTCGCGGGAGGTGAGGTGATACGCCACGCGGGTGGACCAGGAGTTGACCACGATGTGATAGAGGCCGCCGGAGTACCAGATGCAGGGGTCCTCGAGGTTCGGGATGCCCTTGGGAAACACCGAGCCGCCCTGTGGTTTGTAGGGTCCAAGGATGCCTTGGTCGCTGAAGAAGATCCTCCCGTCACGGGGCACGAACTCGAAATTGCCATCCGGCCGGGCCATGATCGAGACATTGGATGCGTGCCACTTCGGTTCACCTTCCACCGTGATGGTGCCGAGGCGCTCCCAGGGCCCGTCGAGCGATGCCGAGACGTAGACCTCACAGGGACGCGTTTCGCTGATAACGATGGCGTAACGGCCGTCAGGGAGCGTAAGCGCGGTGACATTGTGCCCCTTGCCGCCCTGGTCGTTGGGCCAGCACAGCCCTTTATCCACGTAGGGTCCAGTGAGGGAATCGGACACAGCATGGACCGCGACGGAGCCGAACCAGCCGTTGTGGCCCCGGGATTCGCTCCAGCGGCTGGCGAACAGGTGGTACTTGCCATCGGGCGCTTTCAGGATCTGGCCATCCCAATAGCAGTACTGCTTCATCGTCGTGTCTTCCAACCCGTTCTGGGGGTCACGCGGGAGGACGTTGGGCGCGCCCCAGGCTTCACGGACCAACGACCCGTGCAGAGGCGTGGGCAGAAAGTACCCGATGAAGGGCTTCGGGGCGTTGGCGGGCTTGTCCGATGACCTGCGTTCGGGGACCGGGTAGCCGAGCAAGCGCAGCATCTCCTCCGCATACCGGGTTCCCAACTTCCGATAGCCGGCTGGGGCGAAATGCAGATGGTCGGCCCGACCAGCGCAGCCCTGCGAAGAAATGATGTGCGCGGTCGGAATGGTCTTGGGCAATTCACCGATGATCCGGTTCATGCCCGCGCAGGCGCCCTTCTGATCGGCGTTCACCAACTCGCCCGCCAACAGCGGCACGTCCTCGCTCTTGAGCTTCAGATCCTTGATCAGATTGTCGTAAATGCCCTTGACCTTCGTCGGCCACTCCTTGTCATTCGCGTTGGACTCTCCCTGGTGCAGGAGAATCCCTTTGATCACCCCATCCTTCTGGGCCAGTTGTGCCATGTCCACCAGATGCTGGTAAGGGTTGCCGCCGTAGCTGTTGATGATGTTGGTCATCCAGCTTGGGGCGGTCGAGGCATACGCTTGGTAGCCGGCTTTGTCGAACAGTTCGATTTTGCAGCCGGCGACGGAGACGTTCACGACTCCTACCTTGATGTGAGGCGGCAGGTTGAAGACCAAGGTGCGGCCGAAATAATCCGCCGGGCCCAGTCCGGCTGAAGGCCGGCACAGCGGTGGAACGGCTGGATACCACTTCCCCTTGGCTCGCTCGAGCTTCGGAAAATCCACCGCCGCCAGCACCTGAAACCGCTCGTCCACGGGCCCTTTGTCCTGCTCCTCGATCCCCTGAAACCCCTCCATGTTTGACTGGCCGAGGCACAGGAACACAAACCGATTCGTGTCCTGCGATGACACGCTCAAACTAAACGAGAGCAGGCCGGCGAGAACGAGCAAGCGTGGGACGGGCGTCATGATGGTCTGGGTCGTGGCGGTCGGGATTTTCTGGGGTCGCTTCGGGTCACTTGAAATACAACGGCAACGTCTCGGCAAGATAATGCCGGGCGTTCATCCAGGTGTGACCGCCTTCCGTCACGAGCGAACGGTGTTCGATCATTTTCCCCTTCAGGTAGTCGTCGAATTCAGTGGCCTGCTTGTAGAGAAAGTCGGCCTTGCCGACCCCGAGCCACAGGAGTTTCAGTTTCTTGTTTGTGCCTTGCGGGTCGGCGGCGATGCTGGCGAAGTACTTGTCGAACACCTCGGGCGTCAGGTAGGCGCTGTAGGAGCCGATCCAGGCGAACTTGTCCAGGTTGTTGAAGCCGGTGAACAGCGACTGCCCGCCGCCGCGCGAGAAGCCCGCAATCGCGCGCTTCTCCCGGTCGCCGCTGACGCGGTAATGGGCCTCCACGTAGGGCATGATGTCGCGGGTCAACTCGTCGTTGAACACCTTGTACATCTCTGCCGCCTGCAGTGAAGTCGGCATGGGGGTTCCCATCATCATGTTGCCATAGGGCAACACGACTACCATGGGCACCGCCTTTTTCTGCGCGATGAGGTTGTCCAGGATGAAGTTGACGCGACCGACCTTGAACCAGGTTTCCTCTGTGTCGGTCGTGCCGCTCACCAGGTAGAACACGGGATACTCCTCCCGCCCCTCGCGATACCCCGGCGGCGTGTAAACGATGAGCGGACGGGTGCGACCGAGCGTTTTCGACGGGTAGAAGCCGTAACTCATCTCGCCATGCGGAACCTCCTGGACCGAATGCAGTGACGGCTGGTCTCCGAGAATCTCCACGAGGCTGGCCTTGAAGCGCTCGTTCGGGAACAAGTCCTGGTTCCCAGGGTCGGCTACCGCTACGCCGTCCACGACGAAGTTGTACGGATACAGATTGGGTTCGACCGGTCCCACGGTGATGCTCCACAACCCATTGGTGTCCGCCGTGAGCGGCTGGTTGCCCGTCAGGAACTGGGCGCTCAACTCCACCTTCTTTGCGTTGGGCGCCCTGAAGTTGAAGGTCACCTTCCGATCGGGATGCACCACGGGGGATTGGAACTGCGGGGGGCGCGGTGCCTGGGCGAGGATCTCAAGCCCAAGGGCCAGGCCGAGAACGGACGCAGTGGCCAGATGGAGTCTGGTGGAGATCGTCTTCATGGTCAGGAGGTGCTGGTACGGTGCGGATGGGTTCGGGCGCCCTGCTACTTGCCCGGAATAGGGGTGGGTGTGGCCGGCACCGGTTGGTTGCGATCACTCACGGCTTCCTCCACCAGGGTCGCGACCCCGCGCGGATCCTCCTGTTGGGCGACGTGACCGCCCGGGAAGGTGCGTATGGTCCAACCCCGCGCCACAGCGCGCTGCCAACTCTTGTCCGTCGCGGCGCGCTCTGCGGCTGACTTGTCCTTTGGCACGAAGGCGACGTAGGTGACAGGCAATGATTTCGCCAGCGGGTTCTTGTAGGAGACCGGTTGGTTGAAACACTTGATGGACTGCGCGACGTTGTGGGGTGGTGGCGTGCCAGGCTTGACCCAGGGAACCTGCATCATGCCGTCCACCACCGTGGCGCCGGACTTCGGGCCGCCGAACAGATCGTACAGGGACATGCCGTCGTCGGGCACCGCCGCATCGAGGAAGACCACATGCCGGATGCGCTCCGGAACGCGATCCATCACGCCGGTGATAACCATGCCGCCGTAGCTATGGCCGGTGAGCACCACGTCGTGCAGATCCTCGAACAGGATCACGTTCACCACGTCGTTAATGTGGGTTTCAAGGTCGATCTCCGGGCTGGAGAGATGCTTGCGCTCGCCGAGGCCGGTGAGCGTCACCCGATAGGCAGTGTGCCCGTCGTCGCTCAGAAACTTGGCGGTCTTCTTCCATTCCCACCCCCCGGCCGTGGCGCCGTGCACGATGACATAGGTGAATTTCCCCCCGGAATCGGCGCTGCGCGCCTCTTTGGGAGCGATGAGGACGAGGCCCAGGCACAAGCTTGTGGCTAGGGCGGCAAAGCGGCGTCTTCTCATGTTCGTAGGTGGTGGGCTTAATGTCCTGCCTGTTTCGTGGTTTTTGCCTCTGCGATGACCGCATGGAAGGCGGGCTTGGGTTGGCAGTTGCCGTCAAACAACAGTGGTTTGCCGTTGGCTCGCCACGAATTCGCGTCATTCGGACCCCAGAACGTGACCACCTCCACCGACTTGTCGTGCTTCAGAAAGGCCCTGAACAGCCCGGCATAAGCCTCCGCAAGTTTGCGGTCGGCGTTGCTCACCAAGCCCCCCTCGGTCGTTGCCTCGTTGTTGGCGATGTCCGCGCCGAAGCTACGCTGGCCGCCCTGCGCGCTGTTGACATCGAGTTCGGTGATGTGGATGGGCAAGCCGAGGGTTTCTATCTCCGTCAGCGTCTGATCCATGGTCTCAAAACTCGTCGAAACGTTGAGGTGGGCCTGCGAACCGATCGCGTGAACCGGCACTTTCTGCTCCTGCAGCGACTTGATCAGAGCGATCAGCTTGCGCCGCTTCGCCGGGCTCTCCAACGAATAATCGTTGTAGCGGAGGATCGCGTTGGGATCCGCTTCGTGGGCGTATTCGAAGGCCTTGGCGATGAAGTCGGGTCCGATGATTTCCAGCCAGAGCGAGTTGCGCAGGATGTTCGTGCCGCCGTCGGCGATGGCTTCGTTGACAACATCCCAGACCTTGATCTTGCCCTTGTAGCGCCCGGCCACAGTGTAAATGTGATCGCGCATCCGCTGGAGCAACTCCTCGCGGGATGCTCGCGGTCCCTTGTACGGACCGAAGAAGCCGTTGCCGGGCCCTCGCCCACGCCCCACGCGGTTTGTCCCGGGCGCATTCGTCTCCGCCACGGGAGGTGCCGGAGCGTTTCCGACAAGCGGGGGAGGATTCGTGCCGGCAAACACCCAGTGGGGCGTCTGGGCGTGCCAGACCAGCGTGTGCCCCACCAGATACATGTTATTGCTCAGGCCGAAATTCACAAAGGCGTCGGCCAATGTGAAATCGTAGCCTTCCGGTCCTGGCTGTGGATGGATCAGCGCCCACTTCATTTCGTTTTCCGCCACGACCTGGTTGAACTGTTCCTTGACCAGGGCGATGTCCTTGCCGACTTGCTCGGGACTCCGGCGGAATCCGCTGCCAGTCGTAATGGCTCGGCTGATGGCCGTGCCGACCCGGAAGTGGCCCGCATAAGCGTCCTTCAGGGCGGGGGTATCGGCAGACCTGGCGGCTACGCTGACGGTAAGCAGCGCCGCCATCAGCCATGCGTTGTGCTTGTTCGACCGTGACTGGTAGGTTGGCATGGGGGGATATTTGGGGTTCAGTTCACCGCTGCAGGTGGTGCCGGAGCACGCCCTCGTGGGGTTGGAGATCTCGGATGCCGTGGTTCTGCGGGGGTTGATGTTGGAATTGACAGTTGGGGCTGGAGCCACAAGGAACGCTGCTTCCAGACGCCCGGCGTCTATTTGAAGATGCGTTGTGAGAAGTGCCACAAGCTGTTTCTCCAGTGCGTCGCGTCGTGGCCGTTTCCGTCCACGTGCCAGATGTGGGGCACACCCTTTTCCTTGAGGTAGGCATGCATGCCCTGGCTGATGCCGATCAAGCCGTCCTTGTTGCCGCAGGATAGCCAGAGCAGCTTCAGTTGCTCCCGTGCCGACGCCGGATCTGGGACCAAGTCCGCCGGCTTCCTCGTGTTGGGCGCCGAGGAGAAGCCGCCGACCCAGGCAAACGTGTCGAGGTGCGTCAGCCCAAAGTTCAACGACTGCCCGCCGCCCATCGAAAGTCCCGCCAGCGCGCGGCTTTCCCGGTTGGCCTGGGTGCTGTAGCGCGCTTGAATCGCGGGGATCACGTCGTCCAGCAGGTCGCGCTCGAAGGCCGCAAACGCGGGCGCTGTCGCCATGGCGTTGGGTCCTGCGCGATCGTCTTTTTGCGCGCGGCCGTTGGGCATCACCACGATCATCGGCACGGCCTTCCCGTCAGCGATCAGGTTGTCGAACAGCACGTCGGGGGTGGCAAAGCGCTGCCACTCGGTCTCGTCACCTCCGATGCCGTGCAACAGAAAGAGCACCGGGTACTTCCGGTCAGCCGAGTAGCCGGGCGGTGTGTAAACCTGCATCTTGCGTTTGGTGCCCACGGTCTTGGAATCGTATTCGATCATCTCCAGCTTGCCGTGGGGGATGCCTTCCCGTTTTGCGGCGATGCCAGCGGGCGGTTCGTCGAACGCCGGCTTGTCGTCCGGACCAAGCGTGATGCTCCGGCCGCGGGGAATCCGCGGTTCCTGGGGGGCGGCGGGCTTAGCCTTGGCTGTCGACTCCACCGCTGGCGCGCTCGCGCTGCCGGCCTCCACACGGGTGGCCTTGAAGCTCTCCTTGGCAAAGTCGCCAACCTCACGCGTGAACGCGATCTCGTTTGCGCTGGCCTTGCCGGTGTAGCGAATGCGCAAGTCGTTGCCCTGGAAATTGAGCAATTCCACGAAGCTCAACGTGTCGCCCGTGATGGTGCCTTCCTTCAATTCCGCCTCGCGCTTTCGTTCGCCGGCCTCCGAAACCGCTTTGCCGCTCAACTTGTCGCCGTCGGTCCGGAACGTGAAGGTGTACTTCTGCACGCCGATCTGGGTGTCGAACTCCGCCCGCCATTGACCCGTGAGGTCTGCCGCATGGGCGGCTGAAACCAGCAGCCCCACCAAACCGCTCATCAGTATCAATTTTGTCATTTTCATGAGTCCCTTTCGTGAAAGGTTTGTCTGAGAATTGAAGTTGATTGTATCCATCCTATCGCCCGCTCCAACGGAAGGTCCCGCCCTTGGCCACGGTGACCGCGCGCAGTTCCGAGCCGTAGCGCAGTTGCGTCGAGCCGCCGTTGGCTGAACGAACGGCTGCTTCCACCAACTTCCCTTCCTTCCAGGTCACATCCACTTCGAAGCCGCCGCGCGCGCGCAGGCCGGTCACCCTGCCGCTCGGCCACGCCCCGGGCAGCGCGGGGAGCAGTTCGATTTCACCGGGGCGGCTTTGCATCAGCATCTCCACGATCCCTGCCGCGCCGCCAAAATTGCCATCAATCTGGAACGGGGGATGCGCGTCGAACATGTTCGGATACGTGCGCTCAGGACTGAGCAGGAACCTCAGGATTTCGAACGCGTGGTTGCCATCGCCCAAATGCGACCACAGGCACAGGCGCCAGGCCGTGGCCCAGCCGGTCGCCTTGTCGCCGCGGATCTCCAGCGACTTCTTCACCGCGGCGGCCAGCTCTGGCGTGTCGCGGCGGTGGATGTCGCGGCCCGGATACAACCCGTACAGATGGGAGACATGGCGATGGTTCATTTCGCCCGCCTTCATGTCCCAGTCTTCGAGCCACTCCTGCAGTTGGCCCGCGCCGCCGATCTGGTTCGGCGCCAGCCGCGCGCGGGTGTCCGCCAGTTGCTTGCGGAAGGCCTCATCCACCGCGAGGGCTTCCGCCGCCTTGATCGTGTTGGCGAACAGGTCGCGCAGGATCTGCATGTCCATCGTCGGCCCGGCGCAAATGGCCGCGCCAAAGGGATGCCCGTTCTCCGGGGAAATCGAGGGATTGGTGACCAGCCATTTGTGTTTCGGTTCTTCCTGCAGCGTGTCGAGGAAGAACTCCGCGGCCCCCTTCAGCAAGGGGTAGATGCGTTCCAGGTCGGCGCGGTCGCCGCTGAATTCATAACGATCCCAGAGATGCAGGCACAGCCAGGCGCCGCCGCTCGGCCACATGCCCCAGTTGGGCCCATCGATCGGCGCCGAGGCACGCCAGAGATCGGTGTTGTGATGCGCCACCCACCCGCGCGCGCCGTACATGTCCCGGGCCGTGCGCGCGCCGGTCTGCGCGAGTTCGTTGACCATTCCAATCAACGGTTCGACGCACTCGGCCAGGTTGCCGGACTCGGCGGGCCAGTAGTTCATCTCGGTGTTGATATTGATGGTGTACTTGCCGCCCCAGGGCGGGTTCTTGCTCTCGTTCCACACCCCCTGCAAGCCGGCGGGCTGTCCGCCCGGGCGGGAGCAACTGATGAGCAGATAGCGGCCGAATTGGTAGTAAAGCGCGGCCAGTTGCGGGTCGTTGCCTTCGGCAAAACGCCGGATGCGGACGTCCGTGGGGAGCTTCGCCGCGTCGGACGTGCCCAGGTCAATCGTGACTCGGCGAAACAGCGCCTGGTAATCCGCGAGATGGGCCGCGCGCAGCGCGTCAACGGACTTCCGCACCGCCGCGCCAAGCACTTGCTTCACGATGCTCTCAGGATCGCCGCTCACGTCGTCGAACCGCCGATGGCTGGTGGCGGCGGTGATCAGGAGTGTTACTTCGTCGGCATCGGTCACGGCAATGCGCCCCGCCTCAGCCGTCGCCTTGCCCCCTTTGGGCAGGACTCTCGCGCGCGCTTGGTACTTGAGCTGTCCTTTGATGCCTTCCGCATCCCCGCCTGTGCCGCGCAAGACCAGGGTGTCGTCGCCTTCCGTCTCGACCGCCCCGGCCATGGGCGTCTTCATGGTCGCAACGAAGGAAATCCTGCCTGGCTTGTCCGCGGTCAGGCGCATCACAATCACGTTGTCCGGGAAGCTCGCGAACACCTCGCGAGTGTAACGCACCCCGTCGCTCGTGTAGTTGACTGTGGCGATGGCAGTCTCGAGGGTAAGGTCGCGTCGGTAGTTCTCGACGGCGTTTGTGCCTGGAAACGTCAGCAGCAAATCGCCGACGGTTTGAAACGGCAGCTGGCGGAGCGGCTTGGCCATGACCTTCGCGCCGATCAACTGCGCCGCCTCGCGGTACTTGCCGTCATTCACCAACTGGCGGACTTGCGGCAGCGCCTCCTTCGCCTCGGGATTCACCGGATCGTAAGGCCCCCCCGCCCAGAGCGTCCCTTCGTTAAGC
>CAYYMW010000284.1:0-9295 GCA_964472515.1 uncultured Verrucomicrobiota bacterium
GCCAGGCCAGCGTTTGGAGGGTCTTGCCCAGGCCCATGTCGTCGGCCAGGAGGCCGCCGAAGCGGTTGGTCGCCAGATAGGCCAGAAAATGGAATCCCTCGACTTGGTACGGCCGGAGGTTGGCTTGGATGGCCGCGGGCACCTCCGGGGTGACGGAGGCCTTGATTTCGGCGGCGCGCAACTGCACGCGTTGCGCCTGCGCCTCGGGCAGGAGCCGGCTGGCGGCCTTGTCGGCCAGTTGGAGGGCGTGCAGACGCTGCGGTTCGGACCCGAAATCCTGCGGGGCCATGCCCAGCCGGGCCAGTTGCTCGCGGTCTTCGTCGGAGACGTCGTAATCGAGCCGGCGCCAGCCTTTTTGAGGGAGGCGGACGTAGGCGCCCTGGGCGTCGAGCAGGAGGCGGAGTTCTTCCTTGGTCAATTGGGCGTCCGCCACGTCGAGCAGGAGGCGGAGATCGAACCAGTCCACTTCGGCCTCCTCGCAATCCAGCCGGATCTTGGCCTTGACGTTGGCTTGGAGAAAGCTCTCCAGCTCGCCCTCGAGGCGGACTTCCAGTTCCGGGGGCAACGAAGCCAGCCAGGGGCCGAAGCGATTGCCGAAGTCCTTGGTCACCCGGAGCCGCCAGCAGTCATGGTCGCGATCGTACTTCGCGTCCAAGGGCGTCAGGAGGGCGGGAAAGGGAGTGAGCAGCGAGCGGTCGTACTGGTAGAGAATGGCTTCTGTCTTGGCCGTTGGACGGCGCGGCTCGCGGCTGACATACCACTGGGACTCGCCGAAGGTCTCCTCCAGCCCGGTCTCCTTGGCATGGGCCTTGATATCGAGAAGCACCAACTCGGTTGCGCTTCCCGGGTAACGCGTTCCCAAGCGACACTTGATCACCGGACGCAGTTGCACGGGTTTGATCTTCTCCTGCAAACGCGGCGGGATGGGGAGCCGCATGCGCTGCATGACCGTGAGGCCCGCCGCCGTTTCCATTACCTCGGCCGGGATGAGGTTCGGTTGGTGGATATCGAGCAACCCCAACGGATCTTCCGGACCTTGGTAGACCGCCCGGGCGGTAACGTACAAAGTGGGCAGGCCCGGCAGTACTTCGAAGACCCGCGGCACCGGAAATCCCTCGCCGGTGCTCAGCTCGAGCACGTATTCGCCCGAGGCGGTCTCCGGCACCTGCATCTTCCAGACGACGCCGGCGGTGGGCCACGCCAGCGGCTGGAGTTCCTCGTTCAGCACCCGGTCGCGGAGTGGTTCGAGGCGCAATACACGGCCCAGCAAACGCATGGCTTCTTCGGAGCCGCGCTGAATCTTGGGTTTCCGACCGTAATAGTCGCCTTGCTGACGATAGGCGTGCCAGATGATGAGGCCTTCGGTCGTGGCCGGGAACCCGCGCCCGTGCTCGGTGTTGGCCAACTGTTCAAAGTGGTTGGCCCGCATGGGGAGGAAATCGTGTGCGGTCCCTTGGCGGCATTGCAGGATGATCTCGCTCTTCGTGAGGCAGAGCCGGAAATCATAGGTGGCCTCCTGCGTGTCCGGGGTTGGTTCGGGGCGCAGCGAGCCCAAGCGAATCGTCCACTCGCGGATTTGTTTGCTCCTGGCCCAGCGCGCCATGGCCCCGCTCAGGAGTGAGAAGTCCGTGATGCCCTCCATGAATGCGGGGTAGCTCGCCTTGTGTGCGCGCAGGCTGTGAGCCAGGTAGAGCCACATTTCGTGCTCGGTCTTGGGGGGCTCGTCCCACAGTTCGAGGTTGCCCCAGCCGAAGCTGAAGAAGCCAACGCCCAGCCGGCTGAGGTCCCACGTGCTCAGCTTGCCGGTTCGTTCCACGATCTGGAACAACTCACGGAGGAATCCCACGTAACGCTTTTCCTCGGTCATGAGCTTGCGCCCCAAGGCCTTGACCAAGCGAGGTTCGATCGCGCCATCGACGTTGGAGCGCTGGCCGGCAGGTTGGACGGGGGGCACGCCCGACTTCAGCGCCAACGCCGCCGCGTAGCTGTGCTTGCAGCGGCCTTCCGCCAGACAGGTACACTCGCCGATCCACCCGTTCTGGGTGGGGGTCAGGGTGACCAACTGCAGGGAGCTGCCCGTTGCCACCTCACATATGTATCCGTCAGCGTCGTTCCGGCTGACGCGGCGGATGGCTTGGGTGCCGTAGAGCGCCTGCCCATGGCGCGCAGCGGTCTTGGAGAAGCGCTCCAGAAAACGGTCGATCAGTTCGGGCGCAACGGACGGCGATTCGCTCATCGAAAGTGACTAATCTAGGCTGGCAGACATCTCCGGCAACCAAAAACTGGCGAGTATGGGAGGTGAAATGGGACCGGTTCAGGATCCCGGGGACGCAAGCGTCGCAACCGGCCGCCGGGCCAACCTGGGGAGATGCCACGCTCGCGCGTTGGCCTTGAGGGGGGAGCTTTGCGCGTGTGGTGTAAGCCATTGGTGTATAAAAGGTTGAAGCATTGAACGGAAGGAGGGTGTCGAGGGGCGTTGGCGGCCGGACGGGGCCGTGCCCCGGATCACAGCAGCACTCCCGGCCGAGCCTTTCTGGGGGGCGCGCGGTCGCCAACCTGCGGACCGGGACCGGCACAGGGATTGCTTGCAAGAAAGCGCTAAACGATGGGGTGATAGCCTTGTCGAATGACTTGAGAATGGCGATGTATGCGGGCCATCCATCAGAATCGCCGCCGCAGTTTTGGCGGGGCGGGATGGCAACGTCGTTGACATGGGGTCAGTGGCCGGTACGATGGGTGCGACGTCCGAACCGTTGATCCCCGCAGTGGGTGAAAGGCACGTGTGGCAGCAAGAGACGATTATTTATTAGATAGCCTGGTCGAGATGGGGTACGTAACCAACGAACAGTTGGCCCCCGTCCGCCAGGAGGCAGACAGCACCGGCGAAGGGGTGGTGGACACCCTGATTGCCAAGGAGATCATCTCGCCCGGCGTTGTCGCCCAAGCCAAGGCCACCCACTTCGGCGCGGAGTTCATCAGTCTGGGCGACATGCGCCTGCCTGACGACGTGATTGCTGCGGTGCCGCGCCACGTAGCCAAGCGCTTCAACTGCATCCCTATCCGTCGCGAGGGCAACCAGGTGACCATCGCGCTCACCGATCCCTCCGACTTGGACGCCTTGGACGGGCTCCAACATGCGTTGAACATGGAGATCACCCCGGCGGTCGCGAGCCCTGGGGACATCGAGGCCGCGCTCAGCAAGTACTACGGCGGCAACAAGGATGACTCGGTCAGCAAGATGATCCAGGACATCACCGAGGGTGAGGTCGAGATTGGCAAGGTGGGCGAGATGTCGGTGGATGACGGTTCCACGGTCGATGCCGACGCGCCGATCATCAAGCTGGTGAACCAGATCATCGTGGATGCGTTCAAGGCCCGCGCGTCGGACATCCACTTGGAGCCGCTGGCCAGCCGCTTCCGGGTCCGGTTCCGGATCGACGGCATGCTGCACGAGATGAAGAGCCCGCCCAAGCGGCTGCAGGCCTCCATCATCAGTCGCTTGAAGATTCAATCGAACATGTCGATTGCCGAGCGGCGGATCCCCCAAGACGGCCGCATTCAAGCCCAGGTGGGCGGCAAGACGATCGATTTGCGCGTTTCGTGCCTGCCGACGACGCACGGCGAGAGCATCGTCATGCGTATTCTGGACAAGGAAGGCCTGAAGCTGGGTTTGCCGGAGTTGGGCTTCTTCTCCGACGACCAACAGACCTTCGAGCGGTTGATCGGCCTGCCGGACGGCATCCTGCTGGTCACCGGGCCGACCGGTTCGGGCAAGACCACCACGCTTTACGCCGTGTTGAACTACATCAACCGGCCGGATCGGAAGATCATCACGGTGGAGGACCCCGTCGAGTACGTGCTGGCCGGCATCAACCAGGTGCAGGTCAACGAGACGGTGGGGTTGACATTCGCCATGGCATTGCGCTCGATGCTGCGCCAATCGCCCAACGTGGTCATGCTGGGGGAAATTCGTGACTTGGAAACGGCGACGATCGCCATCAACGCCTCGCTGACGGGTCACTTGGTGTTCTCCACGCTGCATACCAACGACGCGCCCAGCGCGGTGACCCGTCTGATCGACATCGGGGTGAAACCGTTCTTGGTGGCATCCTCGACGCGGGCGCTGATGGCGCAGCGCCTCGTGCGCAAGATCTGCAAGCGGTGCGGCGCCGCCTGGATGCCGCCGGAGAACGAGTTGCGCGCGCTCAACATCGATCCCGCGCAGGCCGCAGCCGCCAGTTTCAAGAAGGGACGCGGGTGCAGCGACTGCAACAAGACCGGGCACCGCGGCCGCATGGGGATTTTCGAGATGTTCGTCATCGACGACGAGGTCCGGAAGCTGATTTACGAAAAAGTGTCCGCCACCCTGCTGCGCAACCGCGCCCGGGAAATCGGGATGCGCACGCTGCGCGAGGACGGCTGCCGCAAGGTGATGGCGGGACTCACCACGCCGGATGAGGTCATCCGGGCGACGGTGATGGATACGGATTAGTGTCGGGATTGGGTCGCTTATGTCATATTCGATGTCAGATCTGCTGCAGTTGGTGGTGACCGAAAACGCCGCCGACTTGCACATCCGGGTTGGCGTGCCGCCGGTGATCCGGCTCCACGGCGTGCTTCATCGCGTGGAAGGTCCGCCGCTGACCCCCGAGGATACCGAGGAGTTGATGCGGAGCATCACCTCCGAGGAGAACATTCAGCACGTGCGGGAGCGCGGGGGGGCCGACTTCGGGTTCGCCTTCGGCGAGGCGGCCCGGTTCCGTGTCAGCGTGTTCAAGGCGAAAGGCAGCTTCGGGATTGTCGCCCGCCAGATTCCGACGAAGCTCCTGACCCTCGAAGAGATCGGGCTGCCCCCCTCGGTTCGGGAGCTGTTGTACAAGCCGCGCGGCCTGGTCTTGGTGACGGGGCCCACGGGCTCCGGCAAGACGACGTCCCTCGCCTCGATGATCAACATCATCAACATGGAGCGCGATGACGCGCACATCATCACCATCGAGGACCCGATCGAGTACTACCACACCCACAAGAAGGCGGTGGTCACCCAGCGCGAGGTGAACGTGGATGTGCCGAATTTCGCGGAGGCCCTGCGCCGCGCGCTGCGCCAGGACCCGGACGTGATTCTGGTCGGCGAGTTGCGCGACTTGGAAACGATGGACGCCGCCATCACGGCGGCCGAGACGGGCCACTTGGTGTTCGGCACCCTGCACACGACGGGCGCGGCCAAGACCATCGATCGTATCGTCAACGCCTTCCCGGTCACCCAGCAGGAGCAGATCCGCATTCAGCTCTCCACCGTCTTGCAGGCGGTGATCTCGCAGTTGCTCCTGCCCCGGTCCGACAAGCCCGGCCGCGTAGCCATCTTCGAGATCATGGTGAACACCCCGTCGATCGCGGCGCTGATTCGCGACAACAAGACCTTCCGCATCAACTCGGACATTCAGACCGGCGCCAAGTACGGCATGGTGACGCTCGACAGCTTCCTGATCGAGAAATACCAGATGGGAATGATCTCCCAGGAGGAAGTCATCACCAAGGCGCAGGATCCCACCACGATCCTCCTCAAACTGCAGGAATTGGAATCCGCCCGGGCGCTTCAGGAAGGGGCGGCGGGCCGCTGAGTTATGGCCGATCTAACCGCTTACCCCGTGCTCGCGTTGCTTCAGCAACGGGGGCTCATTGACGACCTTCAGATTGAGGAAGTGGTGGCTGAGGCCACCCGCAGCGGCCGGCCGGTCTGGCAGATCCTGATCGACTATGGGATCGTCGATTCGGACAGCCTGCTCCAGATCGTGGCCGAGAGCCTCGCGACGGAGGTGGTCCAGATCTCGGAAGGGGAGCTGACCCCGGACGTGATCGAATCGGTTCCGGCCAACACGGCCCGGATGTACCAGTGCCTGCCAGTCGCGGTGTTCGGGAACACGGTGCGTCTCGCGCTGGTGGACCCACTCAACACGCAGGTGGCCAACGAGTTGAGCTACAGCCTGGGCAAGGAGGCGCAATTCGTGGTGGCTGACCCTGCCACGGTCGCGAAACTGATCGAGAAATGCTACCCGCAGGAAACCGACGGCGTCAGCGCGCTGCTCAAAGAGTTGGGCGGGGAGGACGAAACGACGGCAGAGTTGTCCAAGGTAATGGCGGGCGCGTTGGATTTGAATGATTTGGCGAACGGCGCCCCGATCGTCAAGTTCGTGAACTTGGTGCTCTTCCAGGCGGTGCAGGACCGGGCCAGCGACATTCACTTCGAGCCCTTCGAAGACGAATTCAAGATTCGCTACCGCGTGGACGGCGCCCTCTACGAGATGTCGCCTCCGCCCAAGCATCTGGCGCTCCCCGTAACTTCGCGTATCAAGGTCATGGCGAACCTGGATATTGCGGAGCGGCGCATGCCGCAGGACGGACGCATTTCCGTCAATATCGGCGGGCGGCAGGTGGATTTGCGTGTCTCCACGCTCCCCACGCAGTTCGGCGAGTCGGTCGTGCTGCGCGTGCTGGACCGTTCCGCGATGAGCTTGGAGATGGAGACGCTCGGGTTGCCCAAGTTCATCTACGACTTTGTTTCCGAGGCGATTCAACAGCCCAACGGCATCTTCGTGGTAACCGGGCCGACCGGTTGCGGCAAGACCACCACGCTCTATTCCTGCCTGCGCCGCGTCAACGCGATCGATTCGAAGCTCCTGACGGTGGAAGACCCGGTGGAGTTCGACATCGAGGGCATCATGCAAGTGCCCGTGCATGAGGCGGTGGGCATGACCTTCGCCAAGGCGCTGCGCTCCTTCCTGCGCCAGGACCCCGACATTATCATGCTGGGGGAGATGCGCGATCTCGAGACCTCGCAGGTGGCCATCCAAGCCTCGCTGACCGGCCACTTGGTGCTGAGCACGCTCCACACCAACGACGCTCCCGGCGCGGTCACGCGCTTGGTCGATATGGGCGTCGAGCCGTTCCTGATTTCATCCACCCTGATGGCGGTGCTGGGCCAGCGCCTGGTGCGCACCATCTGCAAGCGCTGCCGCACCCCGTTCGAGCCGACCGACACGCAGTTGTCGATGCTGAACCTCTCGCCGCATGACGTCGGCGACAAGGTCTTCTACTACGGGCGCGGGTGCAAGGAGTGCAACGATTCCGGCTACCGCGGCCGCAAAGGCATTTTCGAGCTGCTCCCGATCAGCGAACCTGTGCGGGCGTTGATCAATGAGCGGGCGCCCACGGTGGTGATCCGCCAAAAAGCCGTCGAGTTGGGCATGGTGACCCTGCGGGAAGACGGTTTGCGCTGCATTTTCGACGGCGATGCGACCATCGAAGAGGTGCTCAAGTACACCTAACCGGAGACTGAGGTATGCCAAAGTACAATTACGTTGCGATGGATTCCCGCGGGAAGGAGACCAAGGGAACCTTGGAGGTCGGCAGCCAAAACGAGGCCATCAACCGGCTCAAGGAAATGGGGTTTTTCCCCACCAAGGTGGTCGAGGCCGAGAAGGCGCCGGCCAAGGGGGACAAGAAGGGCAAGCCCGCGCCGGCGGCCAGGCCCGGTGGCAAGAAGGGCTTGGGCGACCTCAAGATCAACATCAAGATCCCCGGGATGGGGGGGGTGAAGCCCAAGGTCATGTGCACCTTTACCCGCCAGCTGGCCACGCTGGTGGACGCCGGCCTGCCCCTGTTGCGCGGCATGCGCGTGCTCGAGAAGCAGGAGCGCAATTCGACCCTCAAAGGCATCATCGGCGAGATCGCGATCGCCATCGAAGGCGGCAGCACTTTCTCCGAGGCCCTGGCGCAGCACCCCAAGACCTTCAACCGGCTCTATGTGAACATGGTGAAGGCCGGCGAGTTGGGCGGTGTGCTGGAAGTCGTCCTCAATCGTCTGGCGGAGTTCATGGAGAAGGCCCAGAAGATCAAGGGCAAGGTCGTGGCCGCCATGTTTTATCCCGTCGCGGTCATGATTGTGGCGGTTTCGATTCTCGGCATCTTGATGGTGTTCGTGGTGCCCAAGTTCGAGATGATCTTCAAGGACATGCTCGAAGGCAAGCCCCTGCCGGGTTTCACGCAGTTCGTGCTGAACCTGAGCAAGATGATCGCCACGCACTTTCTGGAAACGATGGGGGTGGTGGTGGTCTTCTTCATCGCCATGAAGTTGATCGTGCGGACCAAGCTGGGCCGCCGCCTCTTCGACAAGTTCAAGTTGATCATGCCGGTGCTCGGGCCGGTCATCACGAAGGTGGCCATCGCGCGCTTCACCCGCACCCTGGGCACGCTGGTCTCCAGTGGCGTGCCGATTCTCCAGGCCCTGACGATCGTGAAGGAGACCTCCGGCAACGTGATCATCAGTAACGCGGTGGCGCGCGTGCATGAGAGCGTCAAGGAGGGCGAGACGATCACGGCCCCGCTGGAGGCCTCGAACGTCTTTCCGCCCATGGTCATCAGCATGGTGGACGTCGGCGAACAAACCGGCGCCCTGCCCGAGATGTTGATGAAGATTGCCGACACCTACGAGGACGAGGTGGACAATGCCGTGTCCGCCATGACCTCGCTGCTCGAGCCGATCATGATCGTCTTCCTGGCCGTGGTTGTGGGCAGCATCGTCATTGCGCTGTTTCTGCCGCTGATCAAACTGATCGAGACACTCGGCGGCAGCGACGAATCGCGCGGCAGCGGCGACTAGGCCGGCTGGCGCATTGGGGCGGGCGCTCTCCGGCTGACTTGCCGGAGGGCGCGTGGAGCGGCCTCGACGTCGGTGCATGGTGGCGTCAGATCGGGGGGGCCTCGATGGCGCGGACGGGAGTGGGATGACATCGCTGCCGATTGTGCGACGGGAGTTGATCGTGGCGGCGCGCAAGCGCGCCACCTACTGGGGCCGCGTCGGGCTCGCGGGAATTGCGCTGGGGCTCAGCACCTACGTGGTCGTGGTCACGAGTGCCGCCGGCCTCACCCAGTTGGGGCAGAGCCTGCTGAGCAGTCTCGCGGGGTTGGCTTTTCTCCACTGCCTGTTTGCCGGAGTCCGGCTGACGTCGGATACCATCAGCGAAGAGAAGCGGGAGGGCACCCTGGGGTTCCTGTTTTTGACCGATCTGCGGGGCTACGACGTGGTGCTGGGCAAGCTGGCTGCCTCTTCTCTGTCGGCCTTCTACGGCCTGATGGCAGTCTTCCCCTTGCTGACGGTGCCGCTGCTCTTTGGCGCGGTGACCGGGCGCCAGATTCTCTTCACCGCCGTGGCGTTGCTCAACACGCTTTTCTTTTCGCTTTCGGTGGGCATGCTGGTTTCGGTCCTCATGCGGCGGGCGCGGTTGGCCGGGTTGCTAAC
>CAYYMW010000285.1:0-9279 GCA_964472515.1 uncultured Verrucomicrobiota bacterium
AAATCCAACAAAATCGCGGTTTTCAAAATTCAGCCCACCAGATTCCTTTACACCCTGGAGGGGCTGGCTGGGGCTGGGGCCCGGCCCCGGGCAGAAGCCGGGTTCACGCAGCCTGGGAGGAAAGGGAAAACGGTGAATGTTCGTTCTTGACGGCTTTTCATTTGTTGTGAATGTTAACTTAAACATGACACCCATGCTCGACATGAGTATGTCTGGCCAAAACCTGACCTGCACTGTAAAGGTGGTCCTATGGTAGTTGTCCCGACACAAATGCGCGGTCTGAACCGGCGCACGTTGCTCCAGCGGCTCAAGCGGCTGGGCACGGCCTCGCGCGCGGATTTGGCCAAGTCGCTTGGCATGAGCGCCCCGACGGTGGGCAAGATCGTCGATGAACTCATTCGCATGGGCGTGGTGGAGGAACTGGATGCGGAACCCGAGGGGCCGATCGACGGCAATCACCGCAATTCGCCGCGGCTGGGCCGGCCGGGGCGGCTGATGCGGCTGGACCGCAACCAGCCGCGTTTCGTGGCGGTGGAGTTGGGCGTGGCGGAGACCCGCCTGGCGGCGCTGCCGGTGGCCGGGCGCGAGTTGGATGACTGGCACATGCGGTTCGCGACCCCCCGCACGGCGTGGGATTGGCGCGGCAAGCTGGCCGAGGCGGCCAAGTCGCTCCCCCGGCAAGGGCTGTGGGGCGCGCTGCTCAGTGTTCCCGGCGTGGTGGACGAGGCCGCCGGACGCGTGATTTTTTCCCCGAACCTGCACTGGACGGAGACGGTGGATCTGCGGGACGAGGTTCGCCATGTCTGGGACCTGCCCATTGAATTGGTGCAGGAGGAGCGGGCGCTGGCGCTCGGGCACCAGGCCGCCAACCCCGAGGAGGAGAACTTTCTGCTCGTGGACGTGGGCGAGGGCGTGGGGGCGGCGATTGTGATTCGAGGGACGGTCTACCAAAGCCCCCTGCCGATCAGCGGCGAACTGGGCCACACCCCGGTGGTGGGCAACGGCCGCCCCTGCGGCTGCGGTTCGGTGGGTTGCGTCGAGACCCTCATCAGCCGGGGCGGCCTGCTGCAAAGCCTGGGGAGCGGCCGGGACAAAGCCCCGCCGACCCTGGCGGGCCTGAGCCGGCTGATCGAAGAGAAGGGCCTGCCGGACTGGATGCGCCAGGCGCTGGATGCCACCTCGGCCGTGATTGCCAGCGCCTTGAACGTCCTCGGCTTGCGCCACGTGGTCATGACCGGGTGCCTGACCGAACTCCCCCCCGCCGTGATGGAGTACCTGACCGCCTCCATCCAACGGGGCGCCATGTGGGCGCGCTTCGGCGAAGTGACCACCGTCACCGCCCCGCGCCGGCGCACGGCCGGCATGGTCGCCGCCGGATTGGGCCGCATCGTGCTGACCAACGCCAAGAATCTCTCCTGAAGCTGCCGCCGCCGCGATTTTTCCAGTACCCATCCAAGATCCCACCCCAACCATGATGACGCTCCAACCCCTGCTGGCCGCAGCGACGGCCAAATCCACCCTCGTCGGCCTGGACTGGCTGATGATCGCCCTCTACTTCAGCATCTTGCTCGCCGTTGCCTGGTGGGTGGTGAGCAAGAGCAAGAAAGAGGCGGCCGATTATTTTCTCGCCGGCCGCAACCTCGGCTGGTGGGTGGTGGGCGCCTCGATCTTCGCCTCGAACATCGGCTCCGAGCACATTGTCGGTCTGGCCGGCAACGGCGCGAAGGACGGGGTGGCGATGGCGCATTACGAGTTGCACGCCTGGTGTCTGCTCGTGCTGGCCTGGGTGTTTGTGCCGTTTTACGCCCGGTCACTCGTCTTCACGATGCCGGAGTTCCTCGAGAAACGGTTCTGCACCAAGTCCCGTTACGTGCTCTCCGTGGTCTCGATCATCACGTTCATCGTCTCGAAGATCGCGGTGGGGATTTTCGCGGGCGGCGTGGTCTTCGGCACCCTGTTGCCGGAAATGCACATCGGCAACATCGATAGCTTCTGGATTGGCTCCATCCTGGTCATCGTGCTCACAGGCTTGTACACCATGCTCGGGGGCATGCGCGCGGTGGCGTACAACGACGCCGTGCAGGTGATCGTGCTGATCACCGGCTCCCTGCTGCTCACGCTCTACGGCTTGAGCACCCTCGGCGGCGGCCAGGGGCTCTGGGCCGGCTGGCAGAAGATGCGCGAACTGTGCGGCTCCGAAATGCTGAACCTGTGGAAACCGCTCGTGCCCGCCGGGCAGGAGGCCACTTGGGCGCCGGTGCTGGTCAAGAACGAGGCCGGCCAGATCGTCAAACAGGCGTGGTACTTCAACGGCAACTTCCCGTGGCTGGGCATGGCCATCTGCGCGCCGGTCATCGGGCTCTGGTACTGGTGCACGGACCAGTACATCGTCCAGCGCGCGCTGGGCGCCCCGAACCAGAAGGTCGCCCGCGAAGGCTCCATCTTCGCCGCCTTCCTCAAGCTCTTCCCGGTTTATCTCTTCATCATCCCCGGTTTGATCTGCTTCGCGCTGGCCAAGAGCGGCCAGATCCCCGAGTTGGGGGCCATCCTCGGACCCGACGGCCAAGCCACGAAGGAAGGCTCGCAAGCCGCGTTCCCCCTGCTGGTGCAGTACCTGCTGCCACCGGGCGTCCGCGGCATTGTGGTGGCGGGGTTGCTTTCCGCGCTGATGGGCTCGCTGGCCGGCGTGTTCAATGCCTGCTCGACGCTCTTCACGGTGGATATCTACGAGAAACTGCGGCCAAAGGCGTCGCAGGCGGAGATTGTGAACATGGGACGCATTGCCACCGGCGTCATGGTGTTGATTGCCATCGCCTGGATTCCGGTCGTCAAAGGGGCCAAGGGGCTGTATGAGTACCTCCAAGCTGTGCAAGGCTATCTGGCCCCGCCGATCTTCGTGGTGTTCTTCTTCGGCGTGTTCTGGAAGCGGCTCAACGCGAAGGGTTGCTTGTGGGCGATGATCATTGGCTTCGTGGTTGGTTTCTTCCGCATGGCGGTGGATACGCCCGTGACGATGTCTCAAGGCAAGTTCGCCTATTCGGAGGGTTCCTTCCTCTGGATCGTCAACAACATCAACTTCCAGTATTTCAGCATCCTGATCACCATCATCTCAGCCATCGTGATGGTCGTGGTCAGTTATCTGACCGAGAAACCCGATGAGGCCCAGATCAAGGGCCTCACCTTCGCCACCGCAACCGCGGAAGACAAGGCGGTCACCCGCGCCAGTTGGAACTGGATGGACGTCGCCGCCTCCTGCGTGGTTATGGGCTTCATCATCTTTGCCTACCTCTACTTCCGCGGCTAGCGCGGCTGTCAGTTTCGCCCACCGTCCGTCGTTCGAGGACGGACGGTGGGCGCTCACCCCGCCTTTCGTTCCTCTGGCTTAACCCCTGCGTACCCTCGCTATGGCTACGTGTCGTCCTTCCTTGCTGCTGTCGGCCTCGCTGATCGCGGCCGCCACCCTGTTGGCCCAACCCTCGATCACCGTCCAAACGGACAGGCCCGGCCACGCGCTGAGCCCCACGCTCTGGGGGTTGTTCTTCGAGGAGATTAACCACGCTGGCGATGGTGGCTTATACGCCGAGTTGATCGAGAATCGCTCGTTCGAGGATGCCGACAAGCCCGACCATTGGGAGATCAAGGCCGACGGCGAGATCCAGATGGAGGCGTCCATCGATGATTCCAAGCCACTGAACCCCTACAACCGCCGCAGCCTGCGGGTGGCGGTGAAAGAGGCCAAGGGCGGGCGTGTCGCGATCGCGAACGACGGTTTCTGGGGTGTCGCCGTGAAACAGGGCGAGAACTATCGCTTTTCAGTCGCTGTGCGCGGCGAAGGCGGGTTTGCCGGGCCGGTCAAGGTGGCGTTGGAAAGCAAGGCAGGTGCCATTCTGGCCCAAGGCAGTGTGGCGCAGGTGACCGACGCGTGGAAGGCGCAGGAACTCGTGCTCACCGCCACCGGCACCGATCCCTCCGCGCGGTTGGTCCTGACGGTGGACCGCCCCGGCACGGTGTGGCTCGACATGGTATCGCTCTTTCCCGAGAAAACGTGGAAAGCCCGCAAGAACGGCCTGCGCGCTGACTTGGCCGGCCTGCTGGACGGCCTCAAGCCCAGCTTCGTGCGTTTCCCCGGCGGTTGCTGGGTGGAAGGCCATGCCATGAGCACTGCCTATCGCTGGAAGGAGACCATCGGGGACATCTCCCAACGCCGCAACCAGCGCAACCTCTGGCAGTACTACTCGACGCACGGTCTGGGCTACCTCGAGTACCTGATCATGTGCGAGGACCTCGGGGCGGAACCGCTCTTCGTGATCAACTGCGGCATGTCGCACTCCGAGGTCGTGCCGATGGATCAGATGGGACCGTTCGTCCAGGATGCGCTGGATGCCATCGAGTACGCGAACGGCCCCGCCACCAGCGTCTGGGGCGGCATGCGCGCCCGCCACGGCCATCCGGCGCCGTTCAACCTGCGGTTCATGGAAATTGGCAACGAAAACGGCGGGCCGGCCTACCACGAGCGTTACGCCCTCATGTATCGCGCCATCAAGGCGAAGTATCCCGAGATGCAGATCATCGCTAACGAATGGGGTGGCGTGCCCACCAACGCGCCGGTCGAGATCATCGACGAGCATTACTATAACACCCCCGAGTTCTTCATGCAGCAGGCCGACCGTTACGACACCTATGACCGCAAGGGTCCCAAGATCTACGTGGGCGAGTACGCGGTGACCCAGAACTGCGGCCTGGGCCACCTCCGCGCGGCCATCGGCGAAGCCGCCTTCATGACCGGCATGGAACGCAACTCCGACGTGGTTATCATGGCCTCCTATGCGCCGCTGTTTGTGCAGGTAAACGACCGCCGCTGGAACCCGGACCTCATCAACTTCGACTCCGCCCGCGCTTATGGCCTGCCCAGCTATTATGTCCAGAAGCTGTTCAGCGAAAACCGCGGGGACGTGGTTTTGCCGGTGACGGTTGCCGCGCCCGTGGAACCCGCGGAGGTTCGGCGCGGCGGCATCGGCCTGGGCACGTGGCAGACCCGCGCCGAATACAAGGACGCCAAGGTTACCGTGGACGGCAAGGTCGTCTATGAGGCCGCCATGCCCGGCGCCGCTGACCAATGGAAACCCGTGCGCGGGCAATGGACGCAGGCGGAGGGCGCTTACCGTCAGGGCGAGATGCGCGAAAACTGCCAGGCCCTGGCCGGCGACCGCGCCTGGAGCAACTACACCTATGAGGTCAAGGCCCGCAAGCTTGGTGGTGACGAGGGGTTCCTCATCATGTTCCATGTACAGGACGAGCAGAACTGGGTCTGGTGGAACCTTGGTGGCTGGAACAATCGTGAGCATGCCTTGGAATCCTGCGTGGCGGGCGGCAAGGGCGGCATGGGCAACCACGTGCCCGGCTCCATCGAGACCGGGCGCTGGTATGACATCCGCGTCGAACTCAAGGACGGCGCGATCCGCTGCCTGCTCGACGGCAAGCTCATCCACGACGCCAAGTATCCGCAGGCCCGGCCGCTCTTCGCCTCCGCCACCCGCGTGAAGAAGACCGGCGAGGTGCTGCTGAAGGTCGTCAACGCGTCCGCCAAGGAACAAACCGTGGCGCTCGACTTGCGCGGCCTCAAGCGCCTCGCCCCCGGTGCCCAGGCCACGGTGCTGACTTCGCCGAACCCCACCGACGAGAATTCCCTGGACCAACCCACCAAGGTGGCCCCGGTGACTCGCCCGCTGGACCAAACCAACCCGCGCTTCACCCACACCTTCCCGGGCAATTCGTTCACGGTGTTCCGGCTGCCGACGAAGTGAATCCTTCGACGCTTGCTGAAGGGCCAATTACGACTTACCGTGCGTAAGCATGAACTTGCCGGCTTCGCCTTTAGCGCCGACCGAGAAGTCGGTCGGGCACAGAACCAGCGGCCCCGCGGACTACGACCGCCTGGTGGAGGCAGCGGAGAGCATCATGCCGCGGTTACCCTTCCCCAAGGGGGGTTACCGGTTCCGTTCGTTTGAAGAGGCTGACGCATGGACGGGGAAATACCTGCTGAAAGCGGCGCTGGAGAAGTCTCGCGCCCGCCGAAGCGCCACGACCTGAGCCGCCTGGCGGCGGAACTCAATCGCCTGAACGCCCGCCAAAAACGCCCACTCATCCTAATGAACCCAGCCCGTTTCCTCCTTGGTGCTCTGCTGCTGCTCACCCTCCCCACCCACGCCGCTTCGCCGTGGGTAAAGGAGAACGCCGTCCCGCTGCGGGCCGAGGCCTTCCCGCTCGACCAGGTCCGCTTGCTCGACGGCCCGTTCAAGCACGCCATGGAGCTCGACGCGAAGTACCTGCTCAGCCTCGATGCCGACCGCCTGCTGAGCTGGTTTCGCAAGGAGGCCGGCCTGCCGCCCAAGGGTGGGGTTTACGGCGGGTGGGAGTCGCGGGGCGTGGCTGGCCACAGCCTGGGGCACTACCTCACTGCCTGCGCGCTGATGTACCAGGCCACGGGTGACGTGCGGTTCAAGGAGCGCCTCGCGTACCTCATCGATGAACTCCGCGCCTGCCAGGAAGCCAACGGCAACGGCTATCTCGCCGCCATCCCGCGCGGCAAGGAGATCTTCGCCGAGGTCGCGCGGGGGGACATCCGCTCCCAAGGGTTCGATCTCAACGGCGGCTGGGTGCCTTGGTACACCGAGCACAAGGTCTTTGCCGGACTGCGCGACGCCTATGTGCTGGCGGGCATCTCCAAGGCCCTGACGGTCTATCAGGGCATGGGCGACTGGGTCCTCGACGTCACCCGCAACCTCAACGAAGAGCAGTGGCAACGCATGCTCGCCTGCGAGCACGGCGGCATGAACGAGGTCATGGCCGACCTCTACGCTCTCACCGGCGAAGCCAAGTATCTGGAGGTGGCCCGCAAGTTCCGCCACCGGGCGATTCTTGACCCGCTCGCCGCCCGCCGGGATGAACTGGCCGGCAAGCACGCCAATACCCAGATTCCCAAGCTCATCGGCGCCGCCCGCCTCTACGAACTCACCGGCGACGAGGACTTTGGCACGATGTCCCGCTTCTTTTGGGAGACCGTCACGCACCATCATTCGTACGTCACCGGCGGTAACAGTCTGGGCGAGCACTTCGGCCAGCCCGGCCGGCTCAACGACCGCCTGGGCAACAACACGACCGAGACCTGCAACACCTACAACATGCTCAAGCTCACCGCCCAGCTCTTCTGCCGCGAACCGCAGGCGGCCCTGGCGGACTACTACGAGCGCGCCGTCTTCAACCACATCCTCGCCTCGCAGAATCCCGACGATGGCATGGTCTGCTATTTCGTGCCGCTCAAATCCGGCAGCCAGAAGGAGTTCATGACCCCGTTCGAGAGCTTCACCTGCTGCACCGGCACGGGCATGGAAAACCACGCCAAGTATGGCGAAGCGATCTACTTCCACTCGGCCGACACCTTGTTCGTGAATCTGTACCTGGCCTCCGAACTCGACTGGCGCGCCAAGGGCCTGCGCGTCCGGCAGGAAACCGCCTTCCCGGCCTCGGGCAAGGTCAGCTTCGCGGTCAAGGCCGGTTCGCCTACCCCGCTCACGCTCAAGCTGCGCCAGCCCGCTTGGTGCCAGGAGCCGCCCGCGGTTCGCGTCAACGGCAAGCGGCTCAGGATTTCAGCCGCGGAGGGCTATCTCGCGATCAACCGCACCTGGCAGGACGGGGATCGGGTCGAACTGGAACTGCCGCTGACCCTCCGCACCGAGGCCATGCCCGATAACCCGAAGCGCGTCGCAGTGTTCTACGGCCCGATCCTCTTGGCGGGCGACCTCGGCCCCGCTGGCAAGGATGCCCCCGTGCCGGTGCTGTTGACCGAGAACCAGCCCGTGACCAAGTGGGTCAAGCCCGTCAAAGGCCAGCCGCTGACCTTCCGCACCAAGAGTGTCGGCCGGCCGGCGGATGTCACCCTCACTCCCTTCTACGCGTTTCACGGCCGCCGCCACGCGGTTTATTGGGACCTCTTCACCCAGCCGGAATGGCAGGCGCGCGAAGCCGCCCTGCGCGCCGAGGAAGCGCGGCTCAAGGCCCTGGCCGCCCGCACCACCGATTTGCTCGCCATCGGCGAGATGCAGCCGGAGCGCGACCACCATGTCCAGGGCGAGAACACCGCCGCGGGCGACGCGCTGGGCCGCAAGTTCCGCCACGCCACCGAGGGCGGCTGGTTCGCCTTCGACCTGGCCGTGAGCCCGGACCAACCGGTCGACCTCGTCCTCACCTACTGGGGCAGCGACTCGAACAACCGCGTTTTCGACATCCTCGCCGACGGCACGAAGCTGGCCACGCAGACGCTTGATCGCAACCAACCCGGCAAGTTCTTCGACGTCACTTATCCCTTGCCCAGCGAGCTGACCCACGGCAAGCGGAAGGTCACCATCCGGATCCAGGCCCAACCGGGCAAGTGGGCCGGCGGCGTCTTCGGCGTCCGCATGCTGAAGCGGCAGTAGTCTGTTCGATTCCAATTCCTCGACCACACCATGGCCAGCGGAGCTGCGATCACGCAGGCGCCGGCCCAGGCGCCCGATGCTGTCGATGGGGCTCCCCTACGAGCGTGAGATAGGACCCGGCTGCCAGAATCCCCGTTCCCAACACCTGCCCGAGAAGGCCCCAGATAGCCAACCCTTCCCTGTCCGCGGCTGGATACTCGAGGGTGAATTCTACCGACTGACCGCGGACCACGCCTTGAAAGTCCAGTAATTGAAGGGTCAGGACGCACGGTCCGGGCTTCACCGACGGAAGCCGGATGGCGCAGTAGGCTTGCCGTCCTGATTCGTAGAAAGCGGGTTCAAATGAACTTGTTACGCCGTTGGTGACACCTGACGAGTATCGCACCTCAAATGCGAGGCTTCCCGACACTGACTTGGGGTTGACATGAGTCGCATGCCCCAATTCAGACCGTGGGTCATACGGCACCTTTAGGTATAGGTCGTAAGGTCCGGGGTGTTGCAGTTCGCAGGTATATTCTTGCCGTGCTTGGCCTTGAACCAGATTTGAACGCAGCGGTACCCAGTAGCTCCTGCTCGCGAACTTGCTTGACTCTGCAATCAGTAGAATTGCGAGTGCAATCAGGACCAGCCCCACGAAACGACGTTTCACATGCTTGACCGGGAATTTCTACAACAGGGCACAACCTGTGGCAAGGTGCGCAGAGTCCCTTGCTGCTCGGACGGCAGGATAGCCTACACCGCGCCGAGCCCAGCTTAGCGGGAGGGTCTTCGGCGAAGCTGGAGGAGCATGGCGCGGACGGCAGGC
>CAYYMW010000286.1:0-9266 GCA_964472515.1 uncultured Verrucomicrobiota bacterium
GGGGACATTCTCTCGTGAGTTAAACAGGGGACATTTCTAAAGAGTTTTGACATCCTCAAGCAGCGCCCACGCGGCTCCATGGCCGCCTGGCGCCGCCTCACGCAACCGTGATCGGGCGCCTCAGGTTGCCGGGGGAACCGGTTTGGCCGTCAGAACCCGGGCCAGCAGATCGTTGACGCGCTTGAGCATGGTGCGCGGGTCTTCGAGCAACCCGGCGGCCATCATGGCGTTGTCCAGCAGTTGCGCCGCCGCGAGCTCGGCCAATTCGCGATCCTGCTCGCGCATCCGGTGCAGGCCCGCTACGACGGCGTGCTGCGGGTTGATCTCGAGGTCCTGCACCACGGACGGGGCCGCTTTCTCGCCCCGGCTCATCAGGCGCATGGTGCGCTTCATTGTCGTGGTGAGGAACTTGTCCTGGTCCAACACCACGGCCGGGCTCTCGACCAGGCGCTGGGACGCCCGCACGGCCCCGACGCGGTCGCCCAAGGTCGTCTTGAGCCAGGCAGCCAGGTCGATGGCCTGCTCGGTCGTCAACGAGCCCTCCGGCTTGGCGGAATCGGGCACCGTGAGGGTGGCCTTCTCGGCCGAAACGAGCGACTTGCCCTCGAAGGTCGTGAGCCGGTCGAGCACGAACTCGTCGATCGGATCGTACACCACCAGCACCGGGTACTTGCGGGCGCGGAAAACCTCGAAATAGGGACTGGCCTCGGCGGCCTCGCGATTGGGCGCCAGCAGGTAGTAGATTTCGGTCTGGTCCGTCCCCATCTGTTTCACGTACTCGCTGAGCGAGACCGTCTTGCCCGCCTCCAACCCGGAGCAGTCGAAGCGGAGCAGCTTGCCCAACGCGTCGCGGTGCTCGTACTCGCTCAAGACGCCTTCCTTCAGGAAGCGATGGTATTCGGCGTAGAACTTCGCGTAGCCCTCGGCATCCTTGCCGGCCTGTTCCTCGAGCTGCTTCAGGAATCGGCCAGTCAGCACCTTGCTCAACTTGCGGATCAGCTCGCTGTCCTGCATGCGCTCGCGGGAGACGTTCAGCGGCAGGTCCTCGCTGTCGACCACGCCCTTCAGGAACCGGAGCCACTCCGGGAGGAGCCCCTTGGCGCGGGATTCGATCAGCACCTTGCGACAATAGAGATGGACCTCGGATTCGGTGCGGGAGAACCCCATGGTCTCGAAGTTCCGCGCCGGCACGAACAGCAGCGCCTGGATGCTCAGCGGCGCGTCGGCCGTAAAATGGAGCCGGTAGAGCGGGGCGTCCGGGTCGTGCCCGATATAATGGTAAAACTCGGCGTACTCCTCCTCCTTCACCTCGCTTTTCTGGCGCGCCCAGATCGCCTGCACGGTGTTCACGCGCTGCCCGTTGAGCTCGATGGGGAACTGGACGAAGTTCGAGTAACGCCGGACGATGCCGCTGAGGCGCTCCTGCTTGGCGAACTCCTTCGCGTCGTCCTTCAGTTCGAGCACGATCTGCGTGCCGCGCGGCAGGTCGGACCCCGGTTCGAGTTCATAGCCGCCCGCCCCCTCGCTGCTCCAGACCCAGCCCGCTTCCTCGGGCCGGTGCGACCGGCTGCGCACGGTCACCTTCTTTGCGGCCATGAAAGCCGAGTAAAAGCCCACCCCAAACTGGCCGATGAGCTTCGCTTCGGGCTTCTGTTGTTCCGCCAATTGCTTGAGGAAGCTCTTGGTGCCCGAATGGGCGATGGTGCCCAGGTTCTCCACCAACTCGTCGCGGGTCATGCCGACGCCGGTGTCGGTGAAGGTCAGCGTGCCCGCGGTCTCATCGGCGCTGATCGAGATGCCCAGCGGCTTGTCGGCCTCATGGATGGCCGTCTGCCCCGCCGTCTGCTGGAAACGCAGCCGCTCGCAGGCGTCCGCCGCGTTCGAAATCAGTTCCCGCACGAAGACCTCGCGGTCCGTGTAGAGCGAATGGATCACGATATCCAGCAACTGCTGGATTTCCGCTTGAAAATGGTGCTTTTCAGCCGAACTCATGGCTAAATAATTAATGAACTCCGCCCGGCTTCGTCAAGCCCGCCCCCCGCCTTGCCGCCTTCCCCGGAAGCGGCCCCTTGACAGCGGGACGAGGCCAGACAACGCTGCCCGCCACGTTCTTGTGAACCAGCCATGACCATCCAAGTTCGCAATGCCACCGGCTGCCGGCATGACCTCCTCGCCCTGGGCGAGTGCATGGTGCGCCTGGCCCCGCCGGGACACGGCCGCCTCGAATTTGCCCGCACCCTCGAGGTGGACGTGGGCGGCGGGGAGTACAATGTAGCCTACGCCGGCGCCCGTCTGGGCTTGCGCACCGGCTTCATCAGCAAGCTCCCGGACAACCTCATCGCGCGCATCATTCTCAATCACGCCCGTGCCGTCGGCGTGGATGTCTCCCCGGTTGTCTTGGAGAAGTCTGACGGTGTGGGCCGGCAGAACCGGGTGGGCCTGAACTTCACGGAAGTGGGCACCGGGGTCCGGGCCAGCGTCACCCTCTATGATCGCGGTCATTCCTCGGCCTCCCAAATGCACCCGGAGGATATCCCCTGGTCGCGGCTCTTTGCCGAGCAGGGCTGCCGCTGGCTCCACACCGGGGGCATCTTCACCGCTCTCTCCGCCTCCTGCGCGCAGACGGTCCAGGCCGCCCTCCAGGCCGCCCGCGCGGCCGGCACCATCACCAGCTACGACCTGAATTTCCGCAGCAAACTCTGGAGCAGCCAGCAGGCCATCGCCTCCACCCGCCAACTGGTTCCCTTGGTGGATGTGCTGATCGGCAACGAGGAGGACTTCCAGAAGGTGCTCGGCTTCGAGGTCGAGGGTACCGGCCCGAACCTCCGCAATCTCCCGGTGGAGGCCTACAAGCGGATGGTGGAGCGGGTCGTCGCCGCCTATCCGAACCTCCAGGCCGTCTGCACCACGTTGCGCGAGGTGAAGAGCGGCTTGGTGAACGACTGGGGCGGCATCCTCTGGCACAACGGCGCCTTCTACCAGGCGCGGGGCTTTCCGGGCTTGGAGATCGAGGACCGTGTCGGTGGCGGCGACGGTTTCTCCAGTGGGATTGCGTACGGTTTCCTCAACGGCCTCTCCCCGCAGGAGATCGTCGATTTCGGGGCGGCGCACGGCGCGCTGCTGCAAACCACCCGGGGGGACACCTCGCAGGTCACCCTCGACGAAGTCCGGCACGTCATGCGCGGCGGTTCGGCCCGCATTCAGAGGTGATCGTCAACCGGCCCCGCGGACCTTTCCGGCGCCTCGCCCCCCCGCCCGGCATCTGGCAACCGCCCTGTCGCCTCTTCGGCGAAGTCGGCCATGGCGCGCGGCGCTTCCACGGTGTATCCTTTGGCCGCTTGATGAATCAGTCTGCTCCAGCCGATGTCTCGGCGAATGCCAGGCCCGCCGGCCCCACGCTGGCGGCTGGGGCATCGCTGCCAGCACTGCGCCCTCCCGTCAAAAGCGGCTTCGCGCTGCTGCGCGAAGTCCTGGATCACGCGGGGCCCGGCTACCTCCAGTTTGCCATCACCAACATCTGCAACGCCCGTTGCGATTTCTGCGGCTTCGCCGTGGACCAGTTTCCGCGCGACCAATGGCGGAGCGTGACGCTGCAGCAGGCCCGTGAGGCCATCGAGATCGCCCGGCGCAACCACATCGGGTATCTCCTTTTCGTCGGCGGCGAGCCGCTGGCCCACCGGGACCTGGAGGCCATGGTGCGCTACGCCGCCGAGGTGGGCATCCGTCCGATGATCTGCACCAACGGTTCGCTTTGGACCGATGCCAACATGGAGCGGCTCGCCGCCGCCGGCCTGGCCAGCGTCATCATGTCCATCGACGCGCCCAGCGCCGCCGCGCACGAGCGCAACCGGGGTCTGCCGGACGTGTGCCGGAAGATCCAGCACGCCAACCAGGTCTTTGCCCGGCTCGGCGTGCAGACCACCGCCAGCATCACCGCCAGCCGCCTGATCGAGGATTACGGTCTGCTGCCCGGCTTCCTCCGGGAGTTGGGTTTCGCCACCTGCACTTTCAGCTATCCGCTCACCACCCTGGGTTCCAGCTACCTGAGCTTCAGCGGCTCCAAGCTGGTTGCCTATACCACCGATGAGCTGATTGGCGTGTTCGAGCAGATCAAGGAAATGAAGCGCCGCAGCGGGTTCCCCGTGGTCAACCCCCGCGAGTCCCTCAACGAGATGCAGCGCCACCTGCGCAAAGAGCCTGAGCGCTTTGGCTGTCTGGGCGGGCACAAGTACTTCTACCTGGATTGGAACCTGAACCTCTACCGCTGTCACTACTGGGAGAAACCCATGTGCAGCATCTACGAGTTCGACCAGTCCAAGCTCATCCGCGACGGCTGCACCCGTTGCATGATTGACTGCTACCGCGACCCCAGCGTACTCCAGTTCTCCGCCGTCAGCCTCAGCGACGCCTGGCACCATCTCCGCCAGGGCAGGCTCGTGTCCGCCGCCCGGTCGATCTTCGACCGCCGCAACCTCACCTCCCTCGCCGCCGTCTGGGAAGACCGCAAGTACATCCGCGACCTCTGAGCGGCCGGGCGCATCCGCCCGGACTCAACCCGCCGACCAGACGCGCTGCGCACGCTCAAGGACTGATCGCCGCTCCAGCGTTGCGCGCGCGGTAGAAGCGCTGGTCCAGCCCGCCAGCCTCACGATCCTGGTAATCGAACGAGGCACCGGCGGGCCGGTTGGTGAAGACCGGAAGCCACCCGCGCAAATCCGTGCTGACCTCCAGGATATAGGTTTTGCCCGGGGTGTTCGTGGTGGAGAGGCGCAGCCCCTCACCGGGGAACAATGGCGCCGCGTGCAACCAAATGCGACCGGGCGAATTGTCCCCTTGCGCCATGAGCCTGGCGATGCCAGCCCGCGGCTGGCCGTCGACGGTGGCAAAGAGGCCGCCGATGAGAAGATCGCCGTCCGGTTGCACCGCGAGGGCATAGACGTCCCCGTCGGGGCCGCTGCCGGCGTTGAATGAGGCATCCAGCGATCCGTCCGGATTCACCCGCGCCAGGTTGTGCCGCAACTGCCCGTCGGCATGGGCGAAGGCCCCGCCCAACACCAACCGGCCATCAGACTGGAGCGCGAGACAGTGCACCGGGCCGTCGGGGCCCGCCACGGCCAAGCCGGGGTCCAGCCGGCCAGCCGCATCCAGGCGAATCACGTTCCTGGGAGTGGCGCCTTCGGGCCAGGTCAGGGCGCCCCCCACCAGCACCCCTCCGTCCGGTGGCAGCGCCAACGCCAGCACGGTCCCGCCCCAACCGCTGCCGGGAACGAAGTTCCCGTCCAGGCGGCCGTCGGCCTCCAAGCGGGCAAGGCCCGGCCGGGGTTGCCCTTGCACAGACTGAAATGCGCCCCCCACCAGCAGCTTGCCGTCCGGCTGCAGTGCCAGGGCATAAACCGGCCCATCCGGACCCTCGCCCACGGAAAAGGCCGCCTCCTGCGTGCCGTCGCCAAGGAAGCGGGCAACGCGTTTGGTCGCGGTGCCGTTGACCGCCGTGAACGCGCCCCCAGCCACCACCTTGCCGTCCGGCTGCAGCGCCAGCGCGAAGACCGTGTCGTTCGGGCCGTTGGTGGGGCTGAAATTCTCGCGGGGATGGGCCCGGAAGCTCACATCCAGAAGGCCGTCCGGCAACAGCCGTGCCAGCCGGTTGCGGTTGGTGCTGTGGACGGTGTTGAACTCGCCGCCGATGAGCCAGCAGCCGTCCGGCTGCCGCACCAGCGCGCGGACGCCGTACTTGAACTCCAGGCTGGAACCGAAACTCGCGTCCACCGATCCGTTCCCCGTCAGCGCTGCCACGTGCGGCCGGGCCAGCCCGTCGATTTGCAGGAAACCGCCCGCAATGACCGCGCCTCCGCCGGGCCGGAGGACGATCGCATCCACGCGGTAATCCGCGCCGCGGCCGGGATCGTAGCTCAGGTCCAGGCTGCCTGCCGCCGGGGGCGTGTTCGCCGACAACACCACCTGCGCTGTGGCAGGTTCGCTCAGCGCGAGGCCCCCCGCCGGTTCGGTGAGGCGCACGGAGAAGGCCTTCGCTTCCGCAGCCGGTCGCTGGGGATTCAAGGGAATCGTCAGCGCGCACTCCATGAGGCCGGGCGGAAAATCGATCACCCCGCTGCCGGCGGTATAATCCACCCCGGCCAGGGCACTGTCGTCTGCGGTCGAGTAATGCACGCTGGCCGGCCCGTTGGTATCGCCCGCCCGCTGAACCCTGAGGCTCACTGCCGAGGCGCCCGCGGCCGCCATCGTCGTTTCCACCGCGAAGCGCGCGTGGGCCGGGGTCACGAGAAAACCCGCCACCGTGGCGCCGCTCAAGTTGAGCACCCGGGCGTTGTCGGCCGCGTTAGCCGCTCCCCCCGCCGCGCCGAGAGGGACCCCCTGAAAGAGCAGGTTCGGATTCGAGAAGTAGGGAATCTGCCGGCCCGGCCGGTACGCCATCACCGTGCGATACGTGATGCCGCCAACCTCCAGGCGGTACCCATAGGCATAGCTCGTCAGCACGCCGCCCGCGTTGCTTGCCCGGTCATGGCCGCAACCCATATTGTGCCCCAATTCATGCACCAGCGTGTAATTGCCGGTCAGATAGGCCCGTCGAACGACGCTGAACGCACTGGCGCTGAAGTCGCTCGTCAACCACATCATCTGGTTGGCCAGCCCCGCATAAAGGCCGCTGTACTCCTGCTCCACGATCATAGTGACCAAGTCCGCGGCGTACTCCGTTCGCAGCCGGTGGACTTCGTCCAGATACCCGTCGGCTTTGGCCGCCAGTCGGTCCAGGTCTTGGCTGAGCCAACCTTCCTCGGGATAATGCACCGCCTCCGCATGGACCAGGTTAAGCCGCAGATTCACGCCGCTGTTCACGTAACACAGGTTGGCCTCCGCGCAGGCGAGGTCCAACAACAACCCCATCCCCGTTTCGCCCCCGGCCGCATCCCGGGCCGCTTCCGTATAAACCGCCAGAAGATCGACGACCTGCGGCGACGCCGCGCCGACCGCCGCAGCCCCCGGGACAGCCTCCGGCAATACCGCCGCAGCCGTCCCCCGCAGGTCGGGCTCCACCGCCACCCGGCTGCCCGCGCCGACCGCACAACCGGGGAGATTCTCCGTGTCAAGCTCCGCCAATCGGTGCCCGCCCGTCCCCGCATACTGGAGCTGAAACACACCCGTGCCCGGCACGAAGATCGTGCCCGCCATCGCGTCTCCCCGGCCCACCAGGAGCACGTGGCTGTCAGGCTGGCCTTCCAGCCTGCCCAGCGAGCGCCAACGCCCGCCGGGCAAACCCTCCGCCTCCGCCACGGTCGCCGTGTACGGGGTTTCCCCGAACAAACCGAGCCGGAACCGCCCCCCCGGTCGATGCAACGCCGAGTCTCGACGCCCCGCCAGCCGCGGATTCAAATCGACCTGTCGGGCTCGCTTCAATGCCGGGCTGAACCGCATCTGCGGCACCACCGCCTCCCGCACGCCTTCCAGGAACAACTCCTCCGCCGGCTCCTCGCCCCACCCTGGCAAGGCCGCCCAGACGCACACGGCGAACGCCAGCACCACCATAACCGCCCGTCGTCGCCGTTGTCGGCCCCCGTCAGGGAGTAATGCCGGCGACAACCCGTTCCCAATCCACTGCCCTTCACGTTTCACGCGCCGTGATTCTCTCTCACACCGCCGGCATGTCAAAGCGCTTCGCCGACGGGCGTAAGGCATCCTGCCCCACCCTTCCCGGCCCCACCTCGCCATGCCTGGCACCGAAGCCCGGGACAGCTTATCTTCGGTTCATCCCCCTCTCGCCCGCCGCGATATCGTCCACCGCAGGTGCGGGCGCAGCACCGCCCACCGCAGGTGCGGGCGCAGGACCGCCCGTCGCAGGTGCGTGCGCAGCACCCCAATAGCGCTGAAGGCGCGTCATACGATAGCCCTGGGCAAAGGCCCGCGCGCGCCAGCGCAACCAGAGCGGGCCGGACGCCCAGGGTACCGTGGCCCCTGATGAATCCTCCCTCTCCCATCCGATGGGAGAGGGTGCCCGCAGGGCGGGTGAGGGTCACCGATTCGGCCGCAAACCTCCCGGGCTTGAGGACCAATCCATTCAACCGGAACCACGCCGCCTTTTGTCCCCGCCCGCTGCAATATCGCCCGTCGCAGGTGCGCGCACGCAATTGCGGTGAGTACGGGACGCCGAGGGGAGGGGGCGTAGGACGGACGTGCGGTCGTCGGGATGACCTTGACAGAGAGGGTGGGGGAGCGGAGGGTGGCGTGGTCTGCCATGGGTTTGAAGGTGCACAGTTGCAGTGGTTTATGTGAGCGAGATGTGCCGCGCGAAGGTGCGGTTGGCGGCGCGCCTCCGGGCAGAGACGGTGTTGGCGGTGGCCACGGGCACTCCCAACTCTCCGAACGACCGGATCCGCCGTTGGAGGAAGGGGGTTGCTCAAATGAGTGAGCCATACCTGGAGCCAAGGTACATTACGCACGGGGGCTAGGTTGTCGATGGACCAAGCCGCCCCACAGTCCGTGTCGCCCAGGACCCACTGGCGTTGGGTGATCCTCGGCTGCCTGGTATGTTGTGTAGGTGCCTTTGTTTGGGGGGCACTTGTATATCCGCAGTCGATTGGGTTTCGGTGCTTCACCGGACTCATGCATGCGATCTTTCTTTCGCCGCTGATTGCAGCCCCCACCCTCCTTGTGCAGCGGGGAATGCTGCGAATCTTGCACAAACAGAGGCGCTGGACCCCGACCCCGTGGTGCAGTGCCTGGCTCTCGGTTGCGCCAGCTATCATCCTGTTTGCGCTGCTCTGGATCAACGCTGCGTGGGAAGCGAGCCAGACGGGCGTGTTTCACCGTTTGGTGATCAAGCCAATCCCCGAGTCGGTGCATATCATTCATGCCAGGTGCATGTGCGGTCCCGCTTACGAATTGTGGGCAGTCGTGTTCACCGCAAACAAGCAGGATTTCGAGACCATCCAGATGCACCTTGCGCCCAATAGTCCTCCCGAAAAGGCGGATACCAAGCGATGGCAAAGCATCCTGGAGTCCATGGTAGGCCTGGCTCCGGATTTCAGCGGCGACTGGGAGGAATTCGCGCGCCATGACGGGTCCAGATCTGTTAAGATCCTCCGAAGCAAGTCTACCCAGCTCACTCTCGTGTGTGTCCAACGTGGTTAGGGCTGCGTTCGGTGCCCGCCTTGGTAATGCGAGCCAGCGCCACCGCGTGCGAATGGAGGGGTCGGTGCTGAATGGCGGTTAGTTAAGCCCTAATGTCTTTTGGCTTAGCGACTTCCGGCGGG
>CAYYMW010000287.1:0-3444 GCA_964472515.1 uncultured Verrucomicrobiota bacterium
GGATGGGACAGGCTTGGAGCGGCGCTGCGCGCGGCAGGGTGGGAAGTGTCCGGCGAGGCGCCGGACACGGCGCCCGAGGCGGGCGCGCTCCCCACAGGTAGCAGCGCGGCAGCGCGCTCCATACGCGTTACTCAACCTCGCTCGCCAATGTGGAGCTCCGTCCATCCGCAGCGCCGGGCACTCATGGCCAGGCCAGGGTGACGACCACCCCGCGATGGTCCGAGCCCACGTTGTCCGTCAACCGCCGATCCACGGCCACGGTCCCTGCGGACACCAGCGCGTGATCCAGCGGGATGCCCAAGACCGGCAGGCTCGTGGGCCAGGAGGCTTGGTAACCGAAGCCGCGCAGGGTGTCCGAGGCCCCGGCCTGCGCCGCCAGCCTGCGAAAGTGAGGCGACCAAGGGGTGGCGTTGAGATCGCCCAGCAGGACCCACGGTGGCGAACTGCTCCGGAGGTAACCGGCCACGGCGGCCAGTTGGTCGTTGCGCAACCGGGAACGCCACGCTCCCCATGGCGGCAGCGGGTGCGTGCCCAGCAAACGGACCGTTCGCCCGTGCCAATCGAACGTGGCTTCCACGGAGGGCAATCCAGCCTCACCGAGCGTCACGATGCGGGCGTCGCGCCAAGGCACCCGGCTGAAGAGGGCCACGCCGAAGTTGTCTTCGCGCGGCTCCAAGAGGGTGTGCGGGTAGGTGTTCGTGAGGCCACGCAGGCGCGCGCACCATTCCTGGTTCACCTCCATCAGGAAGCAGACGTCGGGGCTTTGACGGAGCATCTCCTCCTCCACACGGTCGTAGCCGGTGTTCGCGGTGTTGACGTTGAGGGTCAGCAGCCGCAACGGCTCGCCCAGGGTTTCAGGAACCGGAGTGACCGGCGCCATAAACCACGGCGCCAGCACGGCGGCATTGATGAGCATCCCGACCGTACACGCAGCGGCGGCCCGCCATTGCCTGAGCGCGAGAAACACCACCGAGAACAGCAGCAGCGCCACCCCGTACTGCAGCCGGAAATGGGTGGTGATCTCCAGCCCCCACCACAGTCCCCCGAAGAACGCCGCGAGCGTCAGTCCGCCCGCCAGAGCGGCTGCGGCCTGTACCAACCCCTGCCAGGAAATAACCGGACGCGACATGTGAAAGCGGAGCCTCGGTTCGCGGCGAGCACCTTCGCCAGGGAACCAACCGACGGGGAACGGTATACCGCAACCCACCGGCCGCGTCGAGCGCATCCAGCCCGGGGGACTTCGTTCATAGGGAACATTGGCACCCCTTGATGGCGGTCTCGGATCGGGCAAGTTGCCGCAGCAGCCGACTTCACGCCTCCCTCGGCTGCGACGCGCTGCGTCGCTTGCCTCATTCCTCCCGCAAGGACCGGAACGGCGCTTCCGGGTGGCCCCGGTGGTCCTGGACAATGCGGGCGAGCCGCTGTTGGCAGGTCCATGCCATCACGTCCTGCCAGGTCATCTGGTCCTTCGCGACCCGCCGCCGCTGCGGACGGAACTGCCATTGCGCGAGGTCCTTCACCCGGTCCAGCGCGCCGAGGATGCGGAGCGATTCGTAAGCGGCGAAGGTGTCCGGCGCGTCACCCATGATATGGTATTCGTTGAAGCCGCCCGAGGAGGGCGAAGTAAAGTAGCCCTGGCCGCGGTGGCGTCGCAGGATGCCGCGAACGCATTGCTCGCGGTCAATCCGGTCGAGCCCGCCGAGGATCTCCAGCGCCGCCAGCGACAAATAGGTGTCCTGCAACGTCGGGAAGCAAGGGGTGTGGAACAGGCCGCGCACGTCGCGCCAATCGTGGATCGGCGGCTGGCCGGGGGGGTTCCCCGAGAGCACCTGCACCGAGGCGATCTGGCGGATGAGGTCCTCGCGGTTCACGAGGTCAACGCAACCGACACTCTGGAGCAGGCGCAGTTGCGCCAGGCCGTCCGACTGGATTCTCAGTGTCTCGAACGCCTCGCTCTTCACCCAGGACCACGCCCGGCAGCGGGTCAGCAGGTGGTCCCAATGTTCAGGAGGAACCGACCGGGGCAGGTTGGTGCGGAAGTAAGCGGGCAGGTCCTCCGGCGCAAAGCCCAGATCGCTCCAGGCCAGCCAGCCCGAAGCCATCGCGTGGCGGGGTAGCGGCGTGGCGAAGGCCCATTGGCCTCGCGAAGCCTGGGTGCGGATGGCGCTGAAGCCACCCGCCCCGGCCACTTCCTCCTGCATCCGGCGCAGACCCTGGGCATCGAAGAGATTCGTGGACGGCAGCACCAGGCAGGTGAAGAGCGCGAGCGCCGGGCTGTTCGGCTCGAACTTCGCGGGGTCAGGCCTCGCGGCGGGAGCGTTGAGAAAGGCGCGCACCTGCGCTTCGGTAACCGCCACCGGATGCAGCCCGGACAACGCCGGCGGCTGCCAGTATTCCAGCACCAAACCCACCAGCAGGATCGCCACGATCGGGCCCACCCCCAGCCGCCACCACCAAGTCGACTTGGCCTTCTCGGGCGCCACCACGAACACGGAGGAATCCGGCAATTGCCCCACGGCTTGCTCGGCGGCGGCCGCGTGACCGCGCCGGAACTGCCGCCAAGCATGGGTGAGCGCGGCGGACACTGTCGGTTCCAAGGCGCCGGCCTCCCGGGTTGCCCCAGGCTCCACCGTCGCCAAGTCCGCCGCATCCCGTGCGCCGAACCGGGCCGTGACGCTACCGTCCCAGCCCAGCACCACCGAGGAGCAACGGCGGGAAACCGGAGCGGCGAATACCTCGGTGACGTTGCGGAGGAATTGGCTGCGGAGTGGTGGCAATCGCAACGCCAGACCGGCCTCGTCCCAGCGGTAGTTGGTGGCGAGAAACCGCCCGCCCAGGAAGCGCGCAAAGGCCAGCAGTGCCCCGCGTCCGAGGGGAGGCGCGGCACCCGCCGGGTCACGCTCCGGCGGAAGGCGCAGCAACCCCTGCGCCGCGCGCAAGAAGAGATTGTAGTCCATCCGCGTCGGCCGCCGATGGAGGACCGCAAAGACCACCACCGTGGCCAGCAGCATCGGTGCATGATTCAGACCGGCGGGCAGCCAGCCCAGCGCGTGCGCGCCCAAACCAGCGGCAATCACGCCGCAGTAGACGAACATGCCGATCTGAAACGGATGCCGGCAGATGACCAGCGACCGGGCCGAAATCAACGTCAGCACCATAATGAAGGCCGACACGGCCCCCGTGCCAGCCGCCGTCCCCCACGCGGTTTTGGCCCGATGGCTGAGGAACAGAATCACCAGCCACACCAGCGGAAAGCCCCAAAGGAAGCTGCGAAAGCCGAGCCAGTGCAGGCGCGCGCGAAAGCCGTCTTGATCGCGGAAGTTGCGCCGCTCCATCCGGGAGACCCAGGCCGCAAAGAGGATGCCGGGCAGGGAACTCAGCAGGGCGAAGAGGGGCAGCGACCACGAAAACAGCGGCGATTTCGCCAGAGTCGAAAGCCCTTTG
>CAYYMW010000287.1:3454-9259 GCA_964472515.1 uncultured Verrucomicrobiota bacterium
CCGCAGCGGCCTTGGAGATCGCGGCGGCCAGGCCCGCCGGGGCGGCCTGCACGCAGTGGGCGGAGAGGACCCCGGCCAGCAAGGTCGCCCCCAGCGCCACGCCGCGCCGGGCAAAGAGATGACGGAGCTTTTCCAACGCCCGGTTGACGCGCATGCGGGCGGCATCCGCCGTCGTGCCCAGCGCCAAACCGACTTCCTCGAGGGGCTTGTTCTCGAAGTACCGCAGCACAACGGCGTTGCGGTCCGCCTCGCCGAGCGCAGCCATGGCGTCGTCCAGCAGCGGGGCGATCTGGGGCCAGACGGCGGCCTCAGCGCCGTCCGAGAGCGAGTTCATGTACGCCTCCTGTTCGCGTTGCTGCCGGCGGGCCTCGCCGCGCAGGTAGTTCGCGGCGGTGAGCCGGGCGGTGTGGTAGAGCCAGCCGGAAACGACCGTGCGCGGCGGCAGATTCGCCGCCTTCCGCGCCAGCGTCAGGAAGACCGCCTGCGCAATCTCCTCGGCGGCGTGGGGGTTCCCGGTCCGCCGCAGCGCGGTGGAGTACACCAGCGGCAGGTGCCGCCGCACCAACTCGGCGAAGGCGGCCTCGCTGCGGGCCGTCGCGAACTCCCGCACCAACTGGATGTCGTCTGTCAGCGGCATTTGCCTATTAATGTCCGACCGCACCGGGAAGCGAACAGAAACAACAGGAGGCCGCTATCGTGCTCTGCTTGAGTTGCCTTCGGTTCCGGTTCGTCATGCTGTCGGAGCGTGTCAGGCGGCCTGGCTGGGCGTGTGCCTCAAACCCGGCCCGGTGGAGCGATGGCTACTGAGAACGCTCGGTGGACGCACCAAACGCCTCCGCCGCCAATCGGCTTAGCTGTCCCGCCAGATACAACGGCAGCGAGAGCAACTGTGCCGTTCGCGGCTCCCCGCCGGGCAAGCTTGGTTCCTCCAGCACAGGTGGCCGCAGATGAAACCGCACTGCCCGCGAGCGGCCTTTCTCGCGCAGGAACTGAAACAACGAGCGCAGCGTGCCGGTCTTTCCCGCCTTCACTTTGATCGGCAGGATGTCCTGGTGTCGGCTGATCACAAAGTCCACCTCCGCGCTGGCGTTACGGGCCTCGCGCGCCCAATAGAAGAGTTGGGGAGCCTCGAACGGCGGCGCGGCGCACAGGAGTTGCTGTGCGATGAACTGCTCGGCCAGTGCGCCTTCATTTACGGCAATCAACTCCTCCGCCCCAACGAGATCGAGTCCGCACAGGCGGTTGACCAAGCCCACATCCAGGAAGAACGGTTTGAAATGCCGCTCATCCTGTTCCGCTCCCAGCGGCAGCCCGTTTGCGGCCGTGTGATAGGCCAACTGCACCAGCCGGCTTTGGGTCAGCCATTCCAGGGCGTCCCGCAAGCTGGCCGCCCGCTCCTCGCGGCTGATGTTGGCGTACTTGAGCTTGCGCCCCACATTCCCGGGCACGTACCGATACACCAGGCGCGTCAGGTCCTGCAGTCGCCTTGGCCCGTACTTCGCGAAATCCTCCTGCACGGTCTGCACCAACGCGGCTTGGATGCGCTGCACTTCCAGGAGGTCCCGCCGTTCCGCGTACGCCCGCACCGCCTCGGGCATTCCTCCCACGAAGAAGTACCGTCGCAGGGCCTCCAAGTACTTCCTTTCCAGAGCCTCACTCGGGACCTGGCCCAAACGAAGACGGTGGAGGTATTCGACCAAGGGGGCTCCCTCGACCGCCTCCAGAAACTCCTCGAACGACAGCGGGTGAAGGTGCAGGAACTCAATCCGGCCCACGGGTAGCGAGTGCTTGAAATCCCGCAGCGCGAAGTCCAGCAGTGATCCAGCCGCGATAACGTGGAGGTCGGGAGTCAATTCCAAGAAGTAACGCAACATGGCCAAGGCGGCCGGACACGCTTGAACTTCATCAAGAAACAGCAGGGTTTCGCCGGGCACCACCGGCCGCCCTTTAAGGAGCGGCAGTTCCTCCAATAGTCGACGCGGATCTGGTTGGGCAAAGAGGCCATGCAGGTCGCGCTCGCGTTCCAAGTCGATCTTGAGGACCGACTTGAAACTCCGCTCCCCCCAATGGTCCACCAACCAAGTCTTGCCGACCTGGCGTGCCCCCCTTAACACCAATGGTTTGCGACTAGGACGACTCTGCCAATCAGAGAGGTACCGTTCCGCGTTTCTGTTCATTTACGGTTGTATAATATCATATGTAATGACAAAATACCATTGTATTTTATCACACAAACTACCATTTCAGGTACCTAATTGCGCACCTCATGAGGGGCTGGCTCGGCCTTCACTCACTTCACCTACACCGCAGGTGTGGGGGCGTGCCAGCCCGGGGCCAGGCCCCGACCCACGGTGCCGGCGCCCCGGGTACCTGACCGCCAAACCACAACCGCCCTGAAAGCGGCGGGGGCAAAAACGAGACCGGCCACGCCGGGAGCACCGCCTCGGTCGTCCCGCGTCGAACGCGGGACTGGGGAGGGTTATTAATAGAACCGCCTCCCAGCACTGAAGTGCTGGGCTATGGCCGGTCGTCCCCGAAGGGGACTCGCTCCTGCCCCACACGGGATCCCGACCAAGTCGCACCCATCGGAAAGCTGCCTTGTATCCGTTTCACACCCACCGCGTGAGCGGCCTCTTGAGGCTGTTTGACGCGAGACCACGGGTTATTCATGATCCGGGAATGGGTTGGGCAACGGTTTACATCGACAAGCTGAAGCGGGGAGAGACCGTGCAGTTCCGTCCGCGTGGCCACTCCATGAGCGGGAAGATAGAATCAGGGCAGCTCTGCACCGTAGTGCCGGCCAAGCCCGGGGAGTTGGAGGTCGGCGACATCGTTCTGTGCAAGGTGAACGGTTGCCAGTACATCCACCTCATCAAAGCCCGCCAAGGCGAACGATTCCAGATCGCGAACAACCGGGGACACATCAACGGCTGGATCGGCGTCAACGGCATCTACGGCAAATGCGTGCGGGTCGAGTAAGCCCGCGTAGCCCGAGGGCCCACACAACCCAGCCCCCCGAACTCCTATTTCCCAATGGCCTCCTCCGGCACCTTCACGGTGACCTCGTTGGACACGCCCGTGCCACGGGGTCCTTGCGGCGTGGGCAACACCGCGTAGACGCGGTAGCGGTAGGTGTTGCCGGGACGCACGTCACGGTCGACCGCACTTGTAATATCCTGTCCGCCCTGGCCAATGGCATTGGCGAAATCGGTGCCATCCGCCCCGGCACACCGCTGGACCACGAACGCCACCTCGCCTTGGGCGTGGTCGACCCATCGCAGTTCGATCGAGGTCGAGGTGGCCCTGACCACCTTCAGATCACTCGGTGCATCCGAGGATGCCGGCCCCGGACGGGGACCGCCCTGATCCGGCCTCGGAGAGGGCGGCTTGAAGGCTGGGCGTGGTCCGGGCGTTTCCAGTTGCGCGCGGGCCAAGGCGTACCGCTTCCGCATGAACTCCTCCATGGAAGCCAGGATGCCCAGGTAGTCTCGATCCGAGGGCACTGTCACCCGGCGCGGCGGAAAGGGTTCCTGCTCCAGCGCGGGCCGGATTTGTTCGTACAGGGCAAGCAGCTTCGGCACCAGCACCTCGGGACGGAACCACGCCTCCAGAATCGCTTTGGCTTCCGTCCGGTAGCGCGCCAACAGGGCCGGATCGGTGACGATGCGCTCCATCACCGGGCGCTCGGGAACCGGGGCCGGCCAGGCAGCGTGCCAGCCCTCCAGCACCGGGATCTGGCCGAAGGCGTTGTCCGCGAAACCGACGTCCAGATCCCAGGGCAGGTAGGTCCAGCGTTGGTCCTTGGGGTCGCGATACAGGTAGTAGTTGTGGGGTCCCCAGCCGGTGTATTGATCGAACGCGCCCGCAAAGAGCAGCACCGCCGTGGTCTTCAGGAAGGCGTCCAAGTCCAGGCGCTGGCGCCAGTCGCCCGCCGCCCCTGCGGCGGGATCGACCGCCCGCATGAACTCGAACAGGCAGGGAAACGCCTCCTTCTCCTTGCCCGCGTGCAACTCGAAGGTCTTCCGGTAGAGCGCCGGGTCGTCACCCAGCCAACGCAGGTCCGCCCCCGGTCCGCCCTCATCCACCTTGAAGAGCGCGCCGCGGCTGTCGCCGAAGTGCCGCTCCAGGAACGACTGGTCGATCCGCTCCACATTGACGTAGACACCCGCATTCCGGCCGTTCAGCGAGACTTGGGCGTAGTTGCAGCGCGAGGTCTTCACCCCCACACCTCGCAGGACATCCGTGATCAACCGCTCGCTGAAGAGGCTCCCGAACTGAATCCCGTTGTCCAATGCGACGTGCCGCAGCCCCAGGAAACGCTGGCCCTTCCTGTACTCGGCGAAGCGGATCAGGAAGCCGCGCTTGTGCTGCGCGTTGGGCATCGAGGAACTGTTGCCCTTGTAGCGCAACCCCACCTCGAGCGGTGCTTGGTCGTTCCACTGAAACGTCGCGGGAACGTAGATGCGCTTGGGGAGGGCACTCTGCAGCCGCTCCAGGTCCGCCGGCCTCACTTCCAAGCGAATGCCCTGGATGACCGCCGGGTCGTAGAACGGATCACTGGCATCGCCGGCTGGCGCTGCGGTGCTGAATCCCGCCTGGCACAGCGCCCACCCCACCAGCAGCGCGCTCCAGAACGTACCCGTCCGCCGGCCTTTCCACGCGTTCTCACTCCGCGCCTGCCCGGGCAGCGCTGCTGCCATGCCTCCCGTCCGCCGGCTCTCTGGTTTCATGTCTCCAAGCTCCGACCGGCGACGAGGGCCGTCAAGAATCAAGTCCGGCGGGCCAAGTTCATCCCACCGAACGCGAGGAACCCGCTGCGCTTGCCACCGCACTCCATAACCGGGTGGAGCAGCCTTCCCCCCAGGCTGCAAAGCGGGCGAGCATTGGTAGGCGCCCGTGGACGGCTCCGGGAAGAGCGCACTCAGGACGGCAGGGAGGGCGGGCAAACTTCCTCCCGCCGGGTGGTGAACCCTCATGCATCCTCGCCGGGCTCGCGCTCTATGTCCCGATCCCCGCTTGAAGGCCGGCCGCGATTGCCCCATGCTCCCGCCATGCAGCATGACTCTCGTTTTTCTGCCCGGCGCAGCCTGGCCGGGTGTGTGGCGGCAGTGTTCGCGGTGAGCCTCGGTTGGGCCGCGAGCGGGCACGCAGCCGACGCCGATGCGCGTTTCGAGGAACTTGCCGGCCGCTTTATCAAGGAATTCCCCGCCTACTCGCCGGTCGGAGCGACCCAACTCGGCGACCATCGCTTCGACCACCTCCTGGACGAGGCCACGCCCGAGGCGCGGTCCCGCGAAGCCGCCTTCTGCCGCCAGTACCAGCAGGAATTGGAGCAACTGCCCGCCGCGTCGCTCTCCAAGGCCCATCAAGTGGATCGCGCCCTGCTGGCCCACCAACTGGCCTCCCAACTGTGGCACTTGGAGACTTTTCAGGAATGGGCGTGGAACCCCACGGTCTACACCGGCATTGCCGGCGGCGCGGTCTACAACCTCATGGCACGCGAGTTCGCCCCGCTGCCGGAACGCCTGGGCCACGTGGCCGACCGCTTGGAACTCTATCCCCGGCTGATGCAGGAGGCCCGCGCCACGCTCGTGCCTGCCCGGGTGCCGAAGGTCCACGCCGAAACCGCCATCAAACAGAACGCCGGCCTGCTCAGCCTGCTGGACGAAATGGTCAAACCCGGGCTCGGCAAACTCGAGGACGCTCCGCGCGCACGGCTCGAAAAGGCCATGGACACCGCCCGGGCGGCGATCCGCACCCAACAAGAGTGGCTCGAGAAGGAACTCCTGCCCAAGGCGGCGGGGG
>CAYYMW010000288.1:0-9206 GCA_964472515.1 uncultured Verrucomicrobiota bacterium
GCCAAGAACAAGGGATCGGCCGCCGCCCGCGGCGACAACGAAGACGCCGGGTTCCGCTCGCTTTTGTGCCGGGAAGCGGTAGATTTCGGGAGGAAAAGCGGCGTCATTTCAGACTAACGGTCGATGGGTGCCAACTCTCGTGCCATCGCGTTCTGGTTGTCCTGCAGGGAAAACCGTGGGGCGAGGGTGCCCTATCATCTCCAGCTCATGAATGCTCCATTTCGGTTTCTGACCTTTCTGTTACTGGGTGTCTGCCCCCTCCTCAAAGCGGCGGATCTGGCCTTCTTGGAGGAGTTTGCCGTGCCGGAAAAGCGCGCGGCAGCACTGCAGCAGTTGGTGCCCGGCACCGACGATTACTATTATTACCACTGCCTGAACCACCAACACCAAGGTCAACTGGCCCAAGTGGATGCGTTACTGAGGACTTGGTTCGAGCGTTGCGGGGAGACCGAACGGTTGAAGCAGATCCGCAACCGCCAGGCGCTGCTGAACTTCGACCAAAAACCCGCCGAGACGGCGGACTACCTGCGCCGGACCTTGGGCCTGTCCTTCGAGCACAGCCCCGACGCCCTGGCGGAGGAATCGCAGGCGCCTAATGCGCTGGATGCCAACCTGATCGCCTTCGACACCCTCAGAGCCCGGGCTCTGGCCGAGCACGAGGACGTGAGTGGCTTTGGCGACGGCGCGCTGGCCAGCCTGGCAACCGAACAACTCAGCTCGACGCGGCTTCGCAGCCTGCTGAACCGCCTCACCCGGCCGGATTTTCCGAACCTCGTGCGGTTAATCGCCGACGAACTGGCGCTCCGGGATAGCCGGGGCTTCGGTTCCATCCCCATTCACCGGCTCCTCTTGCTGGCGCAACTGGATGAACTGGTCAACCTGCGTCCCACCCTTCGCAACGAAGCGTCGTTCATCCACACTTACCTCACCCGGCTGCAACCCCCGGCGACGGTGGATGTGAACCTCAACGTCCAGGAACGCGAGGCTTATCTGGATCGGTTATGGACGGTCGTCTCCACCCTCGAGCCGGTGCATAGCTCCCTCAAGGCCCATGTGCTCTATCATCGGCTGAAGCATGACCGGCAGTTGGGAGTGCACGACAAGGCCCGTTTCATGGCCTACCTGGCCCTGCCCCGGCGGGTGGACTACCTCCCGGAGGGTTTCCTCAGCCGGCCGGAGTACCGGGGCAAGGTGGCCGACCTGGGGGCCGCCTTTGAGGGCGTGTCCCTGCTCCCTCCCGTGGGCCGCGATGAAAGCCTGGTGCGCAGCTACCTGCTGCACTTCTTCAGCACCGAAACCGATTATCGTCCCTACCTGCCCTTCCTGCGGGAAGACTACGTGAAGAGCGTCTTTGCCGAGGCGAAGATCCTCACCGGCCAGGGCGACATGGAGCAATGGGCCAGCCTGTTGGGCGATCCGGCTGCCTTTGCCAGGATCAAGGACCGGGTGGAGGTGGAATTTGCCCCCACCAACCGCGTGGCCTTCACCCCGGGCGAAATCCTGCGGCTAGGCATGGACCTCAAGAACGTGAAGTCGCTCGTCGTTCGGGTCTTCGAACTCAACACGATCAACTACTACCGGGACAAGCTGCAACCCATCACGGACGATCTCGATCTGGACGGCCTGGTGGCCACCGAGGAGAAGACCTACACCTTCGACCAACCGCCCACGCGCCGGTGGCGGCAGGGGTTTGAGTGGCCAGCCCGCGGTAAACGCGGGGTCTGGGTGGTCGACTTCATCGGCAACGGCCACAAGAGCCGGGCCGTGCTCCACCTGGGCGACCTCAGGGCCACGGAACGCCTGACGTCGGCCGGGCACGAGTTCACGGTGATGGACGAAGCGAACCGCCGCCTGACCAACGCCACCCTTTGGATGGCGGGCCGCGAGTACACGCCCGACCCGGATGGCACCGTCACCCTCCCCTACTCCACCAAGCCCGGGCCGCAGACACTCGTGCTGCAGCACGACGGCTTCGGCAGCCTGCATGCCTTCGAGCATCAGGCGGAGAAGTACCAGCTCCACGCGGCGATCCACGTGGAACGCGAAACCCTCCTGAATCGACGTCAGGCACGGTTGCTGGTGCGGCCAAGCCTGCTCTTGAATAACCGGCCGGTGGACCTCTCGGTGCTGGAGGGGCCGGTGCTGGTGGTTGAGGCCACCGACCAGGAGGCGGTCAAGACCACGAAGGAGTACCGCGACCTGAAGCTCAGCGCCGCGGCGGAGTTGGTGGCCGAGTTCCAGGTGCCGGAGAACCTGGCCAGCCTCACGGCCACCCTGCGTGGGCGGGTCCAGAGCCTCACGGAGGGACGTCCCTTGGAACTGACCGCCAGCCGGACCTTCCCGTTGAACCAGATCGATCGGACGCAACAGGCCGCCGCGTTTCATCTGAGCCGGACGCCGCAGGGCTATATCGCCCGCCTGTTGGGCAAAAACGGCGAGCCCCGGGCCCATGTGCCCGTCAATCTCCGGCTGGACCCCGAGCACTTTCATGTGCAAGTCGAGACCACGCTCCAAACCGACAACGATGGCCGAGTGGCGCTGGGCGCGCTGACCGACGTCGCGGCGGTTCATGCCAGCACCTCGATGGGACCGGCCGGCTCCTGGAACCTGCCCAAAGACCGGCAGGTCTATCCCGGCGTCTTGCAGGGCCGAGCCGGTGAGGAGTTGGCCATCCCCTACCCTGTGGCGGCGGACGCGGTAGCAGGCAGCCCCTTTTCGCTCCTCGAACGCCGGGCGGGTGGCTTCCTGAAAGACTGGGGCCAGCAGGCTGCCTTGCGGGAGGGTTTCCTGGTCATTCGCGATCTGCCCGCCGGCGAGTACAGTCTGCTGCTTCGGGCCGGCAACGAGGAGATCAACCTGCGCCTGGCGCAGGGAGAGGCGCGCGGCGCGCTGCTGGTTTCCTCGAACCAGGTCGTCGAGGTCAACACCCACGCGCTGGTGCAGATCGATGGCATTTCCAACGTCGGCGACGAGATCGTCGTGCGGGTCCGGAATGCGTCGGAACAGACCCGCGTCCATGTGGCGGCCACCCGTTTCCTCCCGGAGTACGATCCCTTCGAGGGATTGGTGGGGCCGACGGCTCCCGAACCTCTGCATGAGTTTTGGCGCTATGTACTTTGCGGCTACGGGCCGGGCTCAGCCATTGGCGAGGAGTACCGCTACATCCTCGAAAGGAAGGGCCTGACCAAGATGGCCGGCAACATGCTCCCGCGGCCGGGCCTGTTGCTCAACCCACGGCGGGTCCAAGAGACCAAAACGACCGCCGCCGAGGCGCCGCCTGCATCGGTGGCCATGCGCGAGGGGGCCATCCAGTCGTTCTCAAAGTTGCCGCCACAAGATGTAGGCAATGCTCTCAAATCCATGGCCATGGCCGGTCCTGAGGACGTCCTTCCCAACCTGAACTTCTTCGCCGAGCCGTCGGTTCTCCTCGCGAACCTGCGGCCGGACAAGGACGGCGTCGCGCGGATACCCCGGGGGCAACTCGGGCCGGGCCACCACCTGCACGTGGTCGTGGTGGACGATCTCAGCACCGCGTATCAGCAAAGCCTTCTGCCGGAGAATCCGCTGGTCACCAAGGACCTCCGCCTGGCCACGAGCCTCGAACCCCAGGCGCACTTCGTGCAGAAGAACCGCATCTCCCTGCTCCAAACCGGCCAGACCCTCCGTCTGGCCAAGGGCACGGACGCGCGCCTCCAGGTCTACGACTCGCTGCGCCGGGTGCATCAGCTCTTTGGCACGCTCAACCAGGACACCAACCTCACCGAGTTCAGCTTCATCCTCGACTGGCCCAAGTTGCCGCCCGCCCGGAAGCGGGAACTCTACTCCCGGTACGCCAGCCATGAGCTGAGTTTCTTCGTCTTCAAGAAGGATCCCGCCTTCTTCGAAAGCGTGGTGCTGGCCTACCTGCGCAACAAGAAAGACAAGACCTTCCTCGATCATTGGCTGCTGCGGGACGATCTGGGCGCCTTCACGCAGCCGTGGGCCTTCGGCCGGCTAAACGCCGCCGAGCAAGCCTTGCTGGCCCAGCGCCTGACCGCCCAGCAACCCGCCATTGTCCAGCACCTGCAGGACCTGCTGAGCCTGAAACGGCCAACCCCCGAGGCAGTGCAGCACTGGTTTTTCGCCGCGCTGCGCCAGAGCGAGATGGAAGCCGGGAGCGCGGCCGTTGAGGCGCTCGGGCTCGTGACCAACGTGGCGTTCGATGCAGCCGTACTCGCGCCTGCCCAACCGCTACCGGAAGAGCGGGTTCTATACGAGGAATCGCTCGCGCTTGCGGATCAGCCGCGCAAGCAGGTAGAGGTTAAGGCCAAAGCGAGGGCAATCGCCCCCAGCTTCTCCGGCCGGCTTTCGCTGGGCAAAGACGTCGCGAAGCGCGGCGTGATTCGCCAGCTCTTCCGGCAGATCGACAAGACCCAGGAATGGGCGGAAAACAACTACCACCAGCGCGCCCTCCAACAGCAGAACGCCGACCTGGTGCCGGCCAACGCCTTTTGGGCGGATTACGCCCAGCGGGGGGCGACCACCCCGTTCCTTTCGGAGCATCTCGCGCAGGCTACCAGCAGCTTTGCCGAAATGATGCTCGCGCTGGCGGTGCTGGATCTGCCGTTCGAGCCGGCCACCAACCAGACGGTCTGGGAGGAGGGTCAGCTCCGCCTCACCGCCGCCAGCCCGCTCATCGTGTTCCATTCGGAGATCGCGCCCGCTGTCCCCGCCACCAACCCGCCGCCGGTCATGCTCAGCCAGAATTACTTCAACCCGCGCGAACGCACGCGGGAGGTGGATGGCGAATTCGAGGAAGTGCTGGTGACGGGCGAGTTCCACACCGGCGTGGTCTATGGTTGCCAGGCGGTGGTCAGTACTCCTTCCGCGGCCGCCCGCCGACTGGACCTCCTGCTCCAGATTCCCCAAGGCGCGCTGCCAGTCGGGGAAGGCCGGATGACGCGCAGTCTGCCGGTCACGCTCCAGCCCTTCCAAACCGCCAAGTTCGAGTACTTCTTCTACTTCCCGGCCGCCGGGGAGTTCACCCACTTCCCCGCCCATGCCGGCCGGGATGGGGCCCAGGTCGCCTCGGCTCAGCCCACGACCCTCCGGGTGACCGCCACCCCGCCGCCGGTCGATACCAACTCGTGGGAGAACATTGCCCAGCGGGGCGCGCCCGAGGCGGTCCTGAACTATCTGCGCCAGAACAACCCGTTGAAACTGGACTTGGACCGCATGGCGTGGCGGCTGAAGGACAAGGCGTTCTTCGAGGCGGCGGTAGGCGCGCTGGCGCAACGGCGCGTGTATCATGACACCACCTGGTCCTACGCGGTGCATCATCGCCAGGCCAATGCGCTGCGGGAGTTTCTGCTGCACCGGGACGACTTCATCAAGCAATGCGGGCCGAGTCTGGAAAGTCCGCTGCTCCGCATCGACCCCGTGCAACGGAAGAGCTACGAGCACCTCGAGTACAGCCCGCTGGTCAACGCCCGCGCGCACCCTTATGGCGGAACCCGCCGAATCGAGAACGAGCGCCAAGCCAGCCAGTACCGGGCCTTCCTCGAAATCGCCTCCTGCCGGCCCAAGCTGGACGCGACCGACTACCTGTCGCTGACCTACCAGTTGCTGTTGCAGGACCGGGTGGCCGAGGCCCGCGACTTCCTCAAGCGCGTGGAAGTGGAGCGCATCCCCAGCCGCCTCCAATACGACTACCTGCGCGCCTATCTCGACTTCTACACGCCGGACCGCAAAGTGGCCCGGGAACTGGCCACGCAGTATCGCGAGTACCCGGTGGACCGCTGGCGGCAGCTCTTCGCCGAACTGGGACGCCAGCTCGACCAAGTGGCGGGAACGCCGGCCGCGGCGGGCACCGGCCGGGACCAGGCCCAGGAAGCGCTCGTGACCAGCGAGCCGGCCTGCGATTTCACCGTCGAGAGCCGCCAGGTCACGGTCCGCTACGAGAACCTCAGCCAGGCCGAGGTGCGCTACTACTTCACCGACCTCGAACTGCTCTTCTCACGGAACCCGTTCAACACGGACGCCTCGAGCCAGTTCGCCCTCGTGACGCCCAACCGGCTCGACCGCGTGACGCTGCCGGCGCGCACCAACCAGTTCACCTTCCCGCTCCCGGAGAATTGCCGGAACGCCAACCTGCTGGTCGAGATCCAGGCGGGCGGCCTGCGGCGGAGCCGCACTTACCTGCCCAATTCGCTCAACCTCCAGTTGATGGAGAACTACGGGCAGTTGCGCCTGGCGCACGCCAGCACGAGCGCCGCCATCCCGGGGGCCTACGTGAAAGTCTACGCCCGCAAGAAGGGCGGCGAGGTCACCTTCTACAAGGACGGCTATACCGACCCGCGCGGGCGTTTCGACTACGTGTCGCTCAACACGGACCAACTCGATGCCGTCGAGCGGTTCGCCATCCTCGTGATGACGGACAACCTCGGGGCGACGATCCGCGAAGCAACGCCACCCAAGCGGTAATCCGGGCCCGAGCCGGCGGCGCGGAGTTGGTGACCGCCGCCGGGCTACTGGGCGGGGCCAAAGCTGAAGTCGTCGAAGAGCGTCACGCTGTCGGCTTTGGTCCAGAGGCCGGTCATGCCGGCCTCGGGGAACGTGGTGTCCTCGACCTCAAACAGGAGTTTGTCGTTGAGCAGGGTCTTGAAGCGGCTGCCCGTAAATTCGACCCGCAGAGTCTGCCACTGGCCGGGGGTGACCTTCTCCTTCACACCGTATCCGCCCTTCCGTCCGACGATGTCCAGCGCCTGGCGTTTGCCGGCCTCGAGCTTGTAGAGCACCACGTTGTCCTCCAGCGCGTTGGCCCGGCAGATGTAATAGTCGTCCTTGTCCAGCGCCCGCCAGATCACCCCAGCCGCCTGGTCCTCCTTGCCCGAGACCGTCTTGAACTTCACCTCCACAAAGCCGTCCTTCAGCTTGGGCTCCTGTTGCAGGCAGAGCGGGTATTTGCCCACGGCGGACTGCCTCAACACCTGCTTGCCACTGGGAGCGCCCGCTTCAGCCTCGACGGTCCACTTGGAGGCGCCGTCGCCGGTGCAGGTTGCCTGCCATCCCGGGGGCGTTTGTCCGGTCGGGAGCGCGTCGAAGTTGACCGTTTCAGCCGTGAGCCAAACGCCCGAGCCAAGCCCGGACAACATCAGAATGCGGATTGCGTTCATAGTTTTGCAGGGTGCGCTCGCGCAGCGGGCTACGCAATCGTCGGCATTCGACCCGTCGCCTTCGCACGCGGCTGGCGGGCAGCTTGCCACTGACCCACGCGGAGTCGAGTTCGATTTCCCGAGGAGCGGGGAAACCCACCGCGAGGCGGGCCGAGGGGGCCGGCGGCATTCACGTCGTCCTGGGACGGGGTACCCTGAAGTGGTGGGCTATTCCCGGCCGTCCCCCGGTGGACGGGGGACTTGCTGCGATGTGGCCGTGCCCCATTCGGCCAACTTCGCGCGGACTTTGGCACGACCGGGGTGTTCAATGGCGTCAAAGAGCTTCAGGGCGTCCCCGGCGCGGGCAATGGCCTGCGCCCGGTCGCCCAACTTGTCCCACGCCAGCGCGGAGTTAAACAAGGCATTCCCTTCCCCGCGCCGGTCGCCGATCTCGCGGGCAATGACCAGCCGCTGCTCGTAGAACGCGATGGCCTGGCGCGGCTCGCCCAAGTCGGCGTAGGCGTTGCCGAGATTGCCGAGGGCGTTGCCTTCCCCGCGCCGGTCCTTGGCGATGCGGGCGGCATCGCGCTGGGCCTCCCGCCATCGAATGCGCTGGCGCGGGTGGAAGCGCAGGTCGCTGGTGTAAACCACCGCGTCCACCAGGGAGGTGAGCAGGGCGGCGGCATCTGTGACGGATGCCGGGTGGGGCGGGCAGTCCTCTGCCCGCCGCTTCGGCGTGTCCCTGCCCGCACCCGGCGGCGCGCAGGGGACTGCCCGCCCTGCCTCGCCGGAAAGAAACGCGAATGCCGCCTCGAGGTGCGCCCGCTCGCGGTCGAACAGTTCCAGGCCGCGTTGGATGTCCGGGCCGCCCATCAGGTAGAGTCTACTGGCCTCCTCGCCCACGTCGCGGAAGTGGCGGGCGTGGCGGAGCCGAGCGGGTGGTTCCTCGGTGTCCGCCTCGCGCAGTTGAGCCACCGCGAAGGCCTGCACAAGGTCATCCCAAAAGAATCGCCCTCGGCTCTCGTCAAACCGGAGCAGGTGCAGGGCGTGGAGTTCATCGAGGTCATCCGCGGCGCAGGAGCCAACGGCCTGGCCTGCAGACCGGTCGAAGGGGGTGGCGCAGACCGCCAGCGCCCGGAAAGTGGCTTGTTGTACCCGGGTCAGATCCCGCAGGGAGCGGGCGAAGATGACGTTCACGTCGAGGGTTTCGTCGCGCGGATGTCGCAGGCGACCGAGCGGGTTGGAACGAAGTTCGGCCAGATACTCGGCCACGGGTTTGGCGGCGTGTTGTTTGAGGAAGCCACCGATGGCTTGCAGCGCCACCGTGAGCCGACCGCAAAGCCGCGCGAGTTCGCCCGCCTCAGTCTCGGACAAGGCGGAGCGGAAGGAGCGGAGGAGCCGCACGGCGTCCGGGAGCGGCAGGGTGTCCAACTCCAGCGCCTCCCCCGACGCGAGTTTGCGGCGGGAGGTGAGCAGCACCGCGCAACCGGCCGGCGGGAGGAGCGCCTTGACCTGGGCGTCGTCCGCCACGTCGTCCAGAATGAGGAGGGCGCGGAGCGGACGACCGTCGGGGTGGCGGAAGAGGCTTTGATAGGTGGCCCAGCGCTCCGCGTCGGTGTCCGGGAGTTTGGCCTCGGGTCTCAGGGCAATAAGGAGGTTGTCGCGCACCGTGCCGGGCGAGGAGGGTTGGGCGGAATGAGCGCCGAGGCGGAGGACGAACTGGGCTTCGGAAAAGTCGGCGGACAGTTCGTGAGCGGCAGCGATGGCCAATTCGGTCTTCCCAATGCCGCCCTGGCCGTGGACGGCGCTGACGATGGCCACGGGACGGCCGGCGCCAACGCGTCGGCGGACGGCAAGGCAAAGGCGGGCGATTTCGTCCTGCCGCCCGGTGAAGTTCTCGGTAAGGGCAGGGAGTTGGTGGAGGGCGCTGATCGGACAGACACCAACGGAGTCGTGGATCGCCGGGATCGGCAGCGCGGGAAGCGGTTTGCTGCCGGAGGCACTCGGGAGAACGCGCTTTTGACCGAGCACTACGGGAAGAACTTCAGGCTGGCCGGTGAGTTGGCGGTACAG
>CAYYMW010000289.1:0-9190 GCA_964472515.1 uncultured Verrucomicrobiota bacterium
CAAGCAAACGCTGGAAACATCGATCAAAACAGAGCACGGAGAACATATAAGGCCAACGGCCTGGGAACCCGGTCCCCACGGTCTTATGTGAGCCCTGTAAGGGGCGATACCCGTCATGTCACAGTCCCTTTCCCGTGTCCTGGTCCATCTGACCTTCAGCACCAAGCGCCGCGAAGCGGTAATCCGGGCCGAGGTTTGCCCGCGCTTGCATGCCTACCTGGCTGGCGTGCTCGACAACCTCGATTGCCCGTCGTTGCAGGTAGGCGGGGTGGCCGATCATGTGCATCTGCTCTTCAGTCTAGGTCGGACCGTTTCCCAAGCCGGGGTGGTGGAGAAGGTCAAGACCGCCTCGTCGCGCTGGATGAAGGCGGAGGGAGGGCCGTCCAACTCTACCTGGCAGGGAGGCTACGGCGCGTTCTCCATCGGTCAATCACAGACCGACACGGTCATCCGCTATATTCGAAATCAGGAGGGGCATCACCGAACGATGACGTTTCAGGATGAGTTTCGGAAATTGCTGGCACGCTATGGGGTCGCGTTCGATGAACGCTATGTCTGGGATTGACCCAGCGGGACCGGGTGCGGGGAGGATCGCCCTTACAGGGCTCACGGTTTATTTGGGGACGATTTACCCAGGCCGTTGGCCTGGGCTAAGGAGTCGTTGCGCCTTCGGCGCGGAGGGAGGCGCACGTTGAACCGATATCCGTTGGTGGCCGACGAAAAACAAGGTGCAGGTGGACCGGGGTATTCGGTCTGGCTACTCCCGCGAAAGTGAGGTGGAGAGTTCGATGGGTAGCACATAGCGGCGCGACTCGCCCTTGATCTTCTTCAACCGAGCCATATCCAGAACGACGTCGTTGGTGCGGAAACCTTTGGTCCTGATCTGCATCTTGAGGACGGCATAGCGGGCATCGACGATGATCGGGGAGCTGACGTGGACAAGGTGCCGGTCAACCGGTTGGTCATCCAAGGGTAGGATCTCTCCAGTACTGTGGGCAAAGCGATGGAGTTGAACGGAGACGCCGTTCGTGTCCGTTATGTGAACGAAGAGCGGGCTCTTGAACATCAGTTCGCGGATTTCATCCCAAGTCATCGTCTCGCGATAGCCCGCAACGTCAGCAAGCAGGATGACCCGCAACTGCGGTTCTCGATGGCACGCTGTGCAGATCAGTAGAAGAAGCACACCCACGGTGACGAGGACGTGAACACCGCGTGGCACCCGATCAGTGGATCGCCATTCAGTCATAGTGAGAGCGACGTTGCCATCCGGCAGAAGATGACTTCAGCGATGTAACTCATCACGGTGATTTGGACTGGCTCGGTCTAGGCACCGTTGCGCCGTGCGCGGAGGCCGTTCGCGCCGTTGGCTGCCCGAGCACCCGTGCGAACAACGTTTCTACGGCGAGGAAGCTGTCGCGGGCATTGAAGCGCAGGCGGACGCTCTCGCGGCCCTGGGTGCCGAGCCGCTGGCGCAAGGTGGGATCGTGCAACAGGCGCCGCAGCCCGGCGGCCAGGTCCTCAGCGTTGGCGGGGGCGACCAGCAGCCCATTCACATCATCTTCGACTGCCTCCACGTTGCCGCCGACACGCGTGGCCACGACCGCCTTTGCCATGCTGAGGGCCTCGAGCAGTGCGTTGCTGAAGGTCTCGACACCCACCGGCGGGAAGACCGCGATGTCCGCCTCGGCCAGCAACCGGCGCACGGCGGGCGCTCCGGCCACGGCTGGTTGGAGGGTGACCCGTTCCTGGAGAGCGAGGTGCTTCACCTGCGCCTCCAGGCGCGGCTCTTCGGGACCATCGCCCACGATGGTGGCAGTCCAGGCTTCGTCGCGCAAACGGGCCAAAGCCTCGACAAAGTAGGCGACGCCTTTCCAGCCTTCCAGCCGGCCGAAATAGAGCAGGCGCGGGACCTCGCCCGGCGGGCCGGGTTCCGCGTGGACGGGATTAAAGAATCCCGCGTCCACGCCGGTGTGGATCACGTCGGCGGCCACCGGGTAGGCCTTTTGCAAGGTGGCACGGGTGAACTCGCTGACACACCAGATGGCGTCCAGGCGGTGGATCAACGCGCCCAGCCCGGGGTAGAAATCCGTGCCATGACACCGCCAGACGATCTTGCAGCCGGTGCGGCGGCGGAACCAGAGCGCGGCCGGAATGTCGTAGGGTTTGTGGAGGTTCAGGAGGTCGTAGCGCTCCGCGAGAACGCGCTGCCGGGCGTGCCAGGCGAACGTGAGCCGCTCACCCAACTTCTGGAACCGCGAGCCCAGGCGCGGCACGCGCTCACGCGGGGTGAACCGCGCCGTGCGCAACTCCACATGCGGATCGAGCACGCGGGGCACGGCCAGTTCGCCTGCCCAGAGATGCACGGTGTGGTCGCGGTCATGCAGGAACCTCGCCAGGCGCCAGGCGTAGCCTTCGCTGCCGCCCGGGACAAACGTGGCGGTCACGTGGAACACCGCGAGCTTCATGCCGGGTGCTCCTGTTGCCGGGCCCACTCGCAGAAGATGGCCGCGAGCCAGAGCTCCTTGGTGTGGTTCTGACCCTGCTGGTGCGCCTCGAACAGCCCGTGTACCCGCCGGGGATTGAGATAGGTGGCGCACGTCCGGCTGTGTAAGAGGTCGCCGCACCACTCCCGCAAGTGGGTGCGCAGCCACGCGGGCAGCGGCGGGGAGAAGCCCATCTTGGGCCGGTCGAAATGGCCGGCTGGCACGAGGTCCGCAAAGGCCTCCTTGAGCAAGCGCTTGCCTTCGCGCAGCGGCTGGCGTTTCACGTCGTTGGGCAACGACAACGCCAACTCGACCAGGCGATGATCGAGGAACGGGCTCCGGGCTTCGAGCGAGTTCATCATGGTGGTGATGTCCACCTTCACCAGGGCGTCGCCGGCCAGGAACGCCTGCATGTCGTAGAACAGGAACTGGGTAACCGGGTCCCACGCGGGATTCGGCGGCACTTCGCCCTCGAAGGCGTGCCCGCGGCTGGCGGCAAGCAGGTCCGGGTGGACGAGCAACTCGTCGCGGGTCGCCGAGTCGAGCTTGCAACTGAAGAACGTGGTGGCGGAGGTTCCGCTGGCGAGGAGTTGGTCGAGTTGGTTGACGGGAAAGGCCCGCTTGCGGCCGCCCAGCGCTTCGAGCCGCGTGGTCAGCTTGCGCAGGGCGAGCCAGGGCGCCCGCAGGCGGCGGCGGGTGAGCCATTGGAGCAGGTCGACGTGGTAGTGGCGCTTGTAGCCGCCCCAGACCTCGTCCGCGCCGTCGCCTGTGAGCACCACGGTGAGCCCCTCGCGCGCGCAGCGGGCCACGTGGTAACTAGGGACCATCGAGCTGTCGGCGAACGGTTCGCCAAAGTGCCGCACGAGCCGGGTGACCAGCGCCGGAAGGTCCTGCTCGCAATCGGCGGCGCGTTCCAGATGTTCCGTGTGGCAATGCTCCGCCACGCGCCGGGCATGGCTGCGTTCATCCAGCTTCTGGTCCGTGAAACCGATGCAGTAGGTCTTGAACGGGCGGTCCAGCAACCGCGCCATGGTGGCGACGGTGATGGAGGAGTCCACGCCGCCGGACAGGAAGGCCCCGAGCGGCACTTCGCTCATCAGCCGCAGCCGCGTGGCCTCGGTGAAGAGCTGGCGCAACTCCTCACCGGCCTGGGCCCGCGTGATGCGGCGTGGCGCCACACGCTCAGGGAACCAGTAGCGGCTGGGGCCGCTGACCACCCGCCCCTCGCGCACGGTCAGCGTGGCGCCGGGGGGCAACTTGCGGATGGCGCGGTACGCGGTGCGGGGCGCCTGGATGTACTGCCGCACGAAGTAATCCGCGAGCCCGGCCCAATCGAGTTCACCGCGCAGCGCGGGCTGAAGCTCGAGCAGGGCGGAGAACTCGGAGCCGAAGACCAGACCCGCCGGGGTTTCGGCGTAGAGGAGGGGCTTCACCCCGAGCCGGTCGCGGGCGAGGAACACCTCCCGCTTGGACCGGTCATACAGGGCGAAGGCGAACATGCCCCGGAAGTGCTCCACGCAGGCCGGGCCCCAGCGGTCGTACCCGGCCAGGATGACCTCGGTGTCGCTGGTGGTGCGGAATTCCCAGCCCGCCTGCCGCAGGCGTTCCTGCAGCTCGCGGTAATTGTAGATCTCGCCGTTGAAGACCACGACCAGACGGCCGTCCGGCGTGGCCATCGGCTGGTGGCCGGTGGCCAGGTCGATGATCGAGAGCCGGGCATGCGCGAGGCCAACCGGGCCGTCCACGAAGACATGCTGGGCGTCCGGCCCGCGGTGTCGCAGGGTGAGAATGGCGCGGTGCAGGGCGGCTTCCTCCGCCGGTTGCTCCCGCCAAACCACGCCTGCGATGCCACACATAGCCGGGTCTCGTTCGTTAGTGTCTCGGTGGTGGCGGTTCCGCCAGCACCGCCTCCGCCTCCCGGATCACGGCCTCCATCGGGATGCACTCCATGGCGCGGTGGGATTGCTGGTAAGCCTTGCCCGAGGTGGGCACGTCCGTGCGGATGAAGAGCGAGCGCCGCCAGGGGGTCGCGCGCGGCAGGGTGTAAGGATAGGTCTGGTCGTCGTGGGCCTTGAGCGCCACCACCGGCGTGTTTTGCGAAAGCGCCACGTGCAGCGGGCCGGTGTCGTTGGTGATAAGCAGGTCCAGCTCGCGCACCAAGCCGGCGAAGCCGTTGATGGAGGTCTGCGGCAGGGCGTGGCAGCGGTCGCGAGCTCCCGGCGGCAGGGCGGCGAGGAACTGGTCGCGCAAGGGCGTTTCCCGCGCAGTGGCATTGAAGAAGACCGTCCCGCCGCGCGTGCGCAGCAGGTGGTCCGCCACGGCGGCGTAGCGCTGGGGAGGCCAGCACTTGCCGAGATGCGAGCCGCCCAGTTGGAGGCCGATCCGCGGCCCGGAGACCGGCCGGAACGGCTCGAAAGAGGCCCGCGCGGCAGCGGCGCTCTCCGACGCCACGGGCAGCTCGAACTCGTGGTTCTCGTTGCGACCGCCACACTCCAGCGCCACCATGTCGGCGAAATCCTCCCATTGGCGGCGGTTCACGATGTCGATGGGGAAGAGCTTCGCCGCGGGCGGCAGCCCGGCCAGCGCCTGCACGCAGTGGAGGCGCTCGTAACGCGCGCCCTGGATGAGCCGCACCACCTCGCCACCCACGTGGAAGAAGAAGATGGCGCGGTACGGCCCGGCCCGGCGGACCCGCCACGCCGCCCACAGCTTCGAGAAGACGTGGTTCCGGTAGGTGATGAGGCCGGACAAGCGCGGGTTCGTGGCGAAGAGGTTCTGCAGCTTCTCCTTCACGACGACGGTGATCAGCGCTGCGGGGCGCTGCTGGCGCAGGAAACGCATGGCCGGGGTGCAGAAGAGGGAATCGCCCAATCCCGAGCTGCAGAAGAGCAGGTAGTGTTCGCGCGCGGCGGTCATGCGGTGTCAGGCCAGTGCTTTGAGAATCGGGGCCAGCGCCTCCGCCCGGGCTTGCCAGGTGCAGGTTTGCGCCCGGGCCCGCGCCTGGGCGGCCAGCCGGGCGGCACCTTGCCGGTCCGCGAGCAGTTGTGTCAATGCCGCGCGCCAGGCGGCTTCGTCTCCCACGGCCGCCAACCGGGCCTCGACGCCGTCCGAAACCAACTCCCGCAGGCTCGGCAGGTCTCCCGCCACCACCGGGCGGCCGGCGGCCAGGTACTCGAAAAGCTTGAGCGGGCTGGTATAGGAGCGGGCGATCTCGGAATCGGACAGCGGCAGCAGGCAGATCGTGCCTGGATGGTAATGGCCGGCCAGTTGGTCCGGTGCGACGTGCCCGTGAAAGACCACGTGGTTGAAGCCCCGTTCGGCGCAGTAGGCGCGATAGCGATTCAAACCGCCGGCATCGCCGACGACATCGAAGGGCACGTTCAACCCGGCGGTGGCGGCGAAGGCCAGCTCGAGCCCTTTCCAAGGCAGCAGGCTCCCGATGAAGAGGAACCGGGGCGGGGCCGCGGGATCGTAGTCCGGCAGGACGAAGTTGGCGCCGTTGTGGCCGAGCGGCGCGGGAGTTGAGGGGGTGCCAGGCGCGAGCTTCTGGCGGATCGCGTCGTCCAACGCGCGGGTGATCGGGAAGAGATGTGCCGCCTGCTGGTAGACGCGCGCTTCGACTTTTCGCAACCGCTCCGGCCGCCGGGCGTTCTCGAAGAACACCTCGTGCGGCTCGAAGACGCAACGCCAGCCTTGCCGCCGCAGGGTGGGCAGGATTGCGTCCGCCAGCGACAGGGTGCGGAAGTACAACAGGGCCTTCCCCTTGTCCGCCGCCAGTTGGGGAAGGCGGAGGCGAATCCACGCGCGATAAACGAAGCCCGCCCGCCAATCGCGGCCCAGCGCTTTGAACCGCAACGGCGGCCCGAACCGCACAGTCAGCCGCTCCGCCGCAAAGCCCGCCCGGCGTCGCCAGGCCTCCGCCGGCATGGCGGGCCCCGGCAGCCACAGCTCGACCGGCCCCGGCCAGCAGGTCGAGAAGGCCGCCGCCCGGCACAGGAACTGTTGTCCCTGCACGGTGAAGGGCTCCAGCGTGTGGGCCTCGGCGAGGATCAGCGTGGTGGGGGTGGCCGGCATGGTCATGGGCACGTGCCTGGGAGGCGTGACGCCACCGGGCATCCGCCTGCCAGCTTCGCGCAACGAAGGAACCCGCCGGACTCGGTCATGACGCCGCTCTTCCTACCATTCTCCGAACGGCCGCGCAGCTTGAAAATCCGCGGCGAACCGGCGGAACTCAAGGGTGGACTCCACGGCCACACCCGCGTCAGCCTGCGTTTCCGGGTGACTGGGGCGGGCGCGTGTTTCGGCGGCGCGGTCCGGCGCCACACTGAACCGTTCCCCACCGTGCCACCATCCGCATCGCGCGAGGGCAGCGCAAGGCGCAGGCCGGCTTCCCCAGCCCGGCGTCTCCGGCCTCCGCGACCGCAAGCCGACCCCTTCCAGCGCGGGCCGCCCCGCAAGCAGGAAACCGCTAGCCGCCCCCCTCCGTTGCCCGGGCTTGTGTTTTGCGCCGCAAACCTTAGATTGAAGGCATGAAGAACGACGTGTTGCCCGTCGATATTCGCGGCATTCTGCCCGCCAACAGCGGGTGCGCCATCTTCGTGGGCAATGACGCGAAGGTCTTCGTGATTCAGGTCGAGCACAACATGGGGGCGGTGATCAACATGTTCCTGCGCGAGCAACCCAAGGAGCGCCCGCTGACCCACGACCTGATGACCCACATCTTCCAGGGCTTCGGCATCTCGGTGCAACGGATCGTCATTACGGAACTGCGGAACTCGACCTACTATGCCCGGTTGATTCTCCAGCAAGAGAACGAACTTGGGCGCAAATTGGTCGAGCTGGACGCCCGGCCGAGCGATTGTCTCGCCCTGGCCACCGCGCAGAAGCGTCCGATCTTCGTGTCCCGCAAGCTGTTCGAGCAAGTGGAAGACATGTCCGAGGTGCTGGCGCGCATCAACGAGAACGGGGGCGAGCCCGAGACCACCTGAGGTCTCCCTCCGCTGCGCTCCCCGCTTTTTTCCCGCCATCTTCATGCCTCCCGCCGCCAAAGCCACCGCCGCGTCCGCTCCCGTCGCCTTGATCTGCGGCGATGACGAGTTCAACGTCAAACAGCGGGCCCGCAAGCTCTATCAGGATTGGTGCGCGGAGGTCGGGGGCATGGACGACGAGACGGTCGACGCCGGCGCGGCCAACAGCAGCGAGGCGCTCAAGGCCATCGCCCGGTTGCGCGAGGCCCTCCAGAGTCTCCCCATGTTCGGCACCGGCAAAGTCGTCTGGTTCCGGAACTGCTCCTTCCTGGGAGACGACTCGACGGCCGAGAGCAAAGCCGTGACCGCCGCGGTGAACGAGCTGGCGCAGGAGCTGAAAGCGTTCCGTTGGGAAGGGGTGCGGCTGGTGATCAGCGCGCTCAAGGTGGACCGGCGCAAGTCATTCTACAAAACCGTCGAGAAGTTCGCCGCCGTCGAGCATTTCGCCGCGCTCTCACTGGACTCGAAGGGGTGGGCGGACGAGGCGGAGCGGTTTGTCCTGCAGGAATTGCGGGCACGCAAGAAGAAGATGGGGCACGAGGCGCTGGCCACCTTGGTGAACCGGGTCGGCCCCAACCTGCGCTCACTGGTCATGGAGGTGGAGAAGCTCTCCATCTACGCGGGGGAGCGCGAAGAGATCACCGTGGCGGACATCGAGCTGGTGGTGAGCCGGCAGAAGCAGGCCACCGCCTTTGCCGTGGGCGAGGCCGTGGGCGACCGCGACCTGCCTCGCGCCCTGCGGGCCTTGGACGAGGAACTCTGGGCCATGAAGGCCGACAAGGCCAGGAGCGTGATCGGACTGCTGTACGGGCTCATTTCGAAAGTGCGGGCACTGCTCTTCGTCAAAGAGATGCTGCGAGCCGGCTGGCTCAAGCCGGACATGGGCACCGACCGGATCAAGACCGCCTTGGAACGCATTCCGGCGGATGTCTTCCCGACCGACCGCAAGCTCAACCCTGCCGCCATCCATCCCTTTGTGCTCTACAAGTGCATCCCCCAGACCGCGCACTACACGCTGGAGGAGCTGGTGCGGGGCATGGATTTGCTGCTCCAGGCGAACTTGCGGATGGTCACCACGGGGGCGGATGAGACCTTGGTGCTGCAGCAGACGCTGGTGGAGATCATGGGCACCGCCAAACCGAAGCGCGCAGCGGGCGGTGGGGCCTTGAACCACCGCGCCGCCCGGTAGAGGCTCACGAAAACGGTGTCTGCGAGGTCTTGTCGGGAAAATTTACACCCATTAAGCGCATTAATACTCATTATTTCATTGATAGGCAATGGGTTAGGTCAGTTGATTAAAAACACTAGACTTCAACCTCGGCAAATCGTCGGTTTTCATTACACAACGGGTGCATGGCAACAGGCATCCGGGTTTCTCGATCAAATTCTCACACATTCGTAACCCATTGATAAATAATCAATTGAAGACCGTGGCCACCCAAGGACCCAGCAATGGCACCTATCCTGCTTTATGTAGGCATCGCGTGTGATGTGGTATGCATGGCTACCGGAGCGTGCCGGGGCCATGGAAGTGACTATTTGAAGTTTGCTAACGTGCCGTGCTTGCCTTCCGGAGCCGGACTTGCGGCGGGAAGGCAGAGTCGTTGGTGATCATCCAATTCTGACTCCAAAGTCTGATGGGCTGGGATGGTGGGTGCCATCCGTGGGCGGGTATTGGGT
>CAYYMW010000290.1:0-9187 GCA_964472515.1 uncultured Verrucomicrobiota bacterium
CCGTCATGGCGAGTCCCAACGGCACGTGCATGGGAATGGCCAGGATGTTCTCCGGGATCAGGACTTCGAGCTGGTACCGGCGAATGAAGGCGTAAAGGTCGGCTTTGAGGCGCTCGCGCAGGGCGTGAATTTCGCGGGTAACCTCCGGCGGACGCCGCGTGACGCCGAAAATCCGGCTTTGGAGCGCGAGCACTTCCGGGTGATTGAAGCTCGCCAGTGGCGCGTGGTGGCTGATCCTGGGGGGCGCATCGATGAGGCCCGCCATCCAATAGCAGGAGTGCCCCAGGCCTTGGAGGATGACCGCCCACTTGCGCGCCTCGAGGGTGACGCCATCGGTGCCTTGGAATCGAGTCGAGATGAAGCCGATACGCCGGGGCGGACCGGCGGCAAGCATGCACGCGTTCATGCGCAAGCATACCACTTCCCCAGGGGCTGGTCACGGGTGAACGTGGACGGTTTGTCAAAGCTGGCCATGGGCACTTGCCCAGGCGATCCGCTTGCTGCATCCTCTCCCACCTATGTGGCTGGACGCGCTCCTGCTTGCCGTTGGCCTGGCTCTGATCGTCAAGGGCGGGGACTGGTTTGTGGGCGCGAGCGTCCGGTTGGCGGAGCAGTTGCGCATGCCGCGGGTGGTCGTAGGGACGACCCTCGTCAGTCTGGCCACCACTACGCCGGAGTTGACGGTGTCGATCATGGCGGGGCTGAAGGGTGAATCGGGTCTGGCGGTGGGGAACGCCGTGGGTTCCTGCATCTGCAACATCGGACTGATTCTGGGAGTCTCCGCGGTCCTCAAGGAAGTAACGGTTAATCCGCGCACGCTGAGCACCCCGCTCGTTGCCATGTTTCTGGCGGGGCTGCTGTTGATCGTGATGACCAGCGACCTGGTGCTGCAGCGGTGGCAGGGGGCTGTGCTGCTGGCCTTGGGGATCGGGTATTTTGCCTGGGACTTTGCCCAGCACTACAGGGACACCCGGCCGGAAGCCGTGGAAGCCGCCTCCGCGGTGGAAGAGGACCACACCGCGCGTTTTCCCTGGCTGCTGACGCGCCAGGGGACGGCGGCTCAATTCCTCGGTGGCGCGGCGGTGGTGGTCTTGGGCAGTCGGTTGCTGGTGGGAGGGGCGGTGGGCTTGGCCGGAGCCATGGGCATCCCCCCGATTGTGATCGGGTTGACCGTTGTGGCCGTGGGAACCAGCCTGCCGGAGCTGATCACGGCGGTGGCATCTGCCCGGAAAGACGTGTCAGACCTGTCGGTGGGTAATGTGCTCGGAGCGAACATTGCGAACCTCACGTTGATCGTGGGCGCCGCCGCGATGCTGACCGAGGTGCGCATCGACCGCCCCACCCAGGTGTTCAACTTTCCCGCGCTCTTGGTGAGCATGATCCTCTTCCTATACGTGGTGCTGACCGGGAACCGCATCACCCGCAAGGAGGGTTGGTTCCTCCTGGCCGCATACGCGGTCTACCTTGCAGGGGTGGTTGGCATGACCCTGCTGCGGCGCAGTTAAACGCGCCCCGTTCAACTCTGCCACCGGTTGAGCAGTTCCATCCACCCGCCGTCGCCGATCGATCCGGGAGTCGACAGGTGCCAGGTCTGCCAACCGGCCAACCGCGCGGGACTGATGTCGTTTTCGGCATGGTCGCCCACCATGAGGATCTGCCCGGGGGAGATGCCGCCCGCTTCGAGCCGCGCGGTGAGAATGCGAAAGACGTGCGGGTCGGGCTTGCTGAAACCGTGTTCGAACGACCAGAAACGGAGCTCGGGCTCGAAGGAGCGCAGGCCCAGCCCGGCACTTACCAACGCTTCCTGCAGTTCGCGGAGCGTGCAGGCTTGGGCAACCGGCTGAAGGGAACGGGTTCGGCACCCAGCCGGTGACCGGGATCCTGATTGTCTTCGAGATGGCCCATGAATTCGCCCTCGTGCCGGCGCTGATGCTTGGTGCGCTCGTCAGCCAAACCATCAGCCGACGCATGAACCGGCACAACTTCTACGAAGCCCTGCTTGACCAGGACGGTCACCGCATCGAGCACTTGCGACCTCCGCGAGATCTTAGAAGTTGGCAGCAACTGCCGGTGTCCGCCATCACGAACTTCCAAGTCGCGCTCATAGACGATCTGCGGCGCGAAACGGTGAAAAGTGTCTTGCGCCAGCATCCTTACCAACGCTTTCCCATCGTCCAAGGCGGACTTCTGAGGGGAATCCTGACTCGGTCTGAGGCGGAGGCGTTCGTAGCCGGTGGCCCACCGCCCACAATGGAGCCCGTCAAGACCTGTTCACGCAGCCAGAGTATCCGCGACCTGCAGCGGCTCCTCATCGAGTCCACGACCCAGTTTGTAGTGGTGGTCGATGATCAAAGCGGGAAAGTCGTCGGTGTGGTCACGCTGCACGACTTACTGCGGGCGGAGGAGAGCATGGCGCAAAGCGGTTAGTTTGACTGCTGATGCCCCGAAGGGCCGCAAGTACCGACGTCGAAGGGGGGGCGAGTCCTCGGGTCTTGCGGACGATGGGGGAGAGGTGGCACGGGGCGGTGTGGGCGCGCCCGCGGCTGCAAAGGGCTTCGATGTAGTCGAAGACGACGGTGGGGACCTGGGCGTAGGTGGCGAACTGGTGCCGGTGGATGAGTTCGAGTCTGAGGGTGCCCCAAGAGTTCTCCATGGCGGCGTTGTCGTAGCAATTGACTCGGCGGCTCATGCAGGGGAGGAGACCAGCGGCGGCGGCAGTCCAGGCCTGAGCCGAAATCCACCTGCCAGTCTCTTCGTTGGTGCTGGTGGCCCGGCGGGCCCTCCAGCACAGCGTGGAGTTACTCCGCCAGCTCCGGGTGTCCCTGCCGGACTAACTCGCCGAAGCCACCGCCGTGCCTTGCCTCCAAGCCTTGCACTCCGCTTTGTGAACCACTTGATTGAACACTGATGCTAGACTTGACATTTTTGAGAGGTAATGATCCTAATTAACCACTATAACACGAGATCCTCCTGACCTATGAAGCCCGGGCCTGCTGCTCCCCGCCACACTCCGCCTGCCCTCAGAGCTCACGCTCAATGCACGCACGCACCTCGTAAGGTCTTGGGATGGGCGCTGCTGGCCTGGGCTCTTTTCGCGCCCGGGTTGGGGCTGCTGGGGCAGTCCAACCCGGCCAGTGACACCTTCGCCGAGGCAGCCGCGGTGCCTGCGCCGGATCTGATCGTGACCAATGTCACCGTCAACGACGGGCAGCCGGTCTATTGGGGCGAGACGATGACGATCAAGTGGTCGGTGATGAACGCTGGCACCGCGCCGGTGACCAACGATTACTTCTACGTGCGCCTCCAGGTGTCGCCGACGAACAATGCCTCCGGGAACGCGTTGGTAAGCAAGACCGTCAACTATCTCGCCAGCCAACCCGGCAACGGATCGATCCTGCCCGGTGAGACCCGGCAGATGGTGTTCTCCCTGGCGCTGGCGGACGGCACGGTCGACCGCGATTACAGCTTCTGGGTGGTCGTGGACTACATGAACCGGGTCGGGGAGCAAAACAGCACCGGCACTGCCGAAGCCAACAACGTCTCGGAGCCCTTCATCCGGACCATCGGCCCGCGGCGGCACCCGGACTTGGTGGTGACCTGGATCGACAGCCCCACCAACGTGGTCACGTATCAGGATTTCGTGGTCACCTGGGTGGTTCAGAACGCCGGGCTGGCGGCCGCGGAAGGGCCATGGACCGACCGACTGGTGTTGCGCGACCAGTACAACACCGACAACGAGCTCGCCCGGTTGGTCACGCCGGGGCTGCTGGCGGCGGGGGAGAGCGTCACCAATGTCCAGACCGTTTCTTTTCGCAACCCCATCGCTGAAGGCGGGTTCCGTTTGACCGTCGAGACCGACTACTTGAAGCAAGTGGCCGAATTCGACACGGAGGGCAACAACAAGTTGTTCTATTCGCCCACGGTGAACGTGGAACACGGCGCACTGCCGCATGTGGACTTGGTGGTGACCAATGTACAGGCGGCCACCGAGGCCATCATCGGCCAGGAGACGCCGGTGGTCTGGACCGTGCATAATGCAGGGGCCCTAGCCCTTACGAACCGGTGGACCGATGGGATCTACCTTTCCACCAATGCGCAGTTCAGCAGCCGCATTCTGCTGGCTTCGGTGTTGTCCGAGCAGCCGCTGGCAGCGGGCGAGAGCCTGACGCGGGCGCACATGGTCACCATCCCCTCCCAAGGCGTGGCGGAGGGCCCTTACTGGGTCTGCGTGGCGGCCGATTACAATGGGCGGATTCCCGAGGACCGCGACGAAACCAATAACACGGCGGTCGCCAGCCAACCGACGCAGGTCCGGCTGGCCAGCGTGCCCAACCTTCGCGTATTCGCGGTGTCCGCCCCGGCGGAGGCGTTTGCCGGGCTCGAAACCGTCGTCGAGTGGGGGGTGACGAACGTCGGTGCGGCGAGCACCAGCGCCCGCGCCTGGAGCGACAGCGTGTGGCTCGCGGACTCGCCGGACGGAACGGGTTGGCAGCTCCGGCTGGGGCAGATGGTGAATGCCAGTTACCTGAGCCCCGGCGATGGGTACCGGACCCGGCTCGCGGTGACCCTGCCGCCGGCCCTTTCGGGCGACTATTACTTTCTCGTCCGAACCGACGACAGGGACGAGGTGGAGGAATACGCGGGCGAGACGGACAACCTCGGCGCTAGCACGGCGGTGGCGGTGCGCATCCCACCAGCGCCGGACTTTCGGATCGAGCGCATCGGCAGCCCCGAGACCACGCTGGCCGGGCAAGTCGTTCATGTGACCTATGTGGTCGTCAACCTCGGCACGGCGCCGGTAAACGGCGGGCACTGGGCGGACGTCGTGTACCTCTCGACCAACGAGGTGCTGGACGGCCCCGACCTGCACCTTCGCTGGGTGACGCGCACCGGTTCGCTCCCCGTCGGCGAGCGCTATACCAACACCATCGCTTGCCCGATCCCGGCTGACGCGGAGGGCGACTACTACCTGCTGGCGGTGGCGAACCTAGGCATGGGGGTGGAAGAACAGAACCAAGGGGGCAACAATTATGCCAGCAAGGCCATCCGCGTTCTCCCGCTCCCGCCGCCGGACTTGGAAGTCACCATTCTTAACGCGCCCACGGCGGTACGCGGCGGGCAGCCCTTGAGCGTGACCTATTCGGTCCTGAATCGTGGCGCGGGCGAGGCGCTGTCCGGATCGTGGATCGACGGCCTGTACCTGTCCGCCACGAACGCGCCTGGTCCGAAGGAACGGCAGTTCTTGAAGTCCGCGGTCTGCCCGGTCAGGCTGGCACCGAGTCAGGCACACACCAATACGCTCACCGTCGCTGCTCCGTTCCTCAACGGGGACTATTTCGTGGTGGTCCTGGCGGATGCCAACCAACAGCTCGTCGAATTCGAAGAGACCAACAACTTGGCGGTCACGCCCGCGCCGCTCCGGCTCACGAGCATCCCGGCCGACCTGGCCGTCACGGAACTGGCGGCCCCGGCCACGGCGGATGCGGACGGCATCCTCCAATTATCCTGGAGCGTGCAGAATCTGGGCCCGGGGGAAACCAGTGCCGGCGAGTGGGTGGATCGGGTGGTTCTCTCGAAGGACGCGATCGAAGGCAACGAAGACGACCGGGTCCTGTACGAGCAAGCGCATGCAGGGGAACTGGCGATCGGTACCGGGTACCAGGTGCGCGACGTGCCCATGCGGCTGCCGGTCTTTTTCGGGCCCGGGCCCCACACGCTGTGGGTGCAAACCGATGCCGCCCGGGCCGTGTTCGAGGAGACGCGGACGAACAATTTCCGATTCCACTCGCTGACCTTGCTCGGAACCACGCCTGACCTCCAGGTCGACGAGATCCAAGCCCCGCCGGTGGCCCTGACCAACGCGCCGCCCATCGCTTGGCGGATCAAGAACTACGGCGGCCCGGTGCGCGAGAATTGGTGGTTCGATCGCGTTTACCTGTCCAAGGACAATCAGCTCGATTTCGGGGATCCCCCGGTGGGCAGCGTCACTCGCACCGAGAGACTGGGGGCGGCCGGGACGTACACCGCCACCTGCGAGCTCGATTTGTCCGGAATCGAGCCGGGCTCCTATCACCTGATCGTGCAGGCCGACGCCGACCAGCTGGTTCACGAGCCTGACGCCGAGTCGAATAACGGGCGGGCAACCCCGTTGGTGGTGCCGCCGCCGCCGGACTTGGCGGTGAGCCAGGTGGATGGGCCCACGGAGACCTTCACCGGACAACCTTTCCCCGTCTCCTTCCTGGTGACCAACCAGGGTGGCCGGATCGCCCCTGGCGGCTGGTATGATGCGGTCTTCCTCTCCCTGGACCAGGTGCTCGACCGGAGCTTGGACTACCCGGTTGGGCATGCCGTGGCCGCGCGGGAGCTGGCGCCCGGCGAGAGCTATGCGCAAACGATCCCCTGCGTCGCACCCGCCGGGCTCTCGGGTCCCTTCTATGTGTTCGTGGTGGCCGACAGCGCCCGCCAGATCGAGAAGACCGAACCGACCGCCAACAACGCCGCTTGCGATCCGGTTTACACCATGGTGCGCCGCCACCCGCCCGCGGACTTGGTGGCGGGGCAAATCGCGATCCCTGCCAGCGTTCTGGCGGGGCAGAGCGTTTGGCTCGTGTACCGCGTCGAGAACCGAGGGAGCAACGCAGCGTTGGGCGAGTGGACCGATGCGCTCTTCCTGTCCCGCGATGCCCAGTGGGACTTGGAGGATGAGTTGATCGGGCGGTTCGAGCACGCCGGGGACGTGCCCATCGGAGGCGCGTACACCAACGAGGTGCAGGCCGCGCTGCCCGGGGTGCCGCCAGGAACCTACTATGTCCTGCTGCGCAGTGACATTCGCAACCACGTGCCAGAGGATGAGGAGCACAACAATTTCAGCGCCACGCTCGAACAGACGGTGCTCGAGGTGGCGGAGCTCACACTGGGCGTGCCGGTGCCGGGCGCGCTGCCGGAGGGGCGGGCCGCGTTCTATCGCGTCGAGACAGGCTCGGGCGAAACCCTGGAACTGCGGCTCGACAGCACCGCGGAAGTGGGCTTCAACGAGCTTTACGTTCGCTTTGGCTTGCCGCCAACCCGCACCCAGTTCGATCAGTTGCATCCCTTCCCCAACGAGCCCGATCAGCGCCTCGTGATCCCCCTTACCGAACCGGGGACCTATTACGTGATGCTGTACGCGCGCAGTGTCCCGCGGTTCGGTTCGGCGGCCTACACGATGTCGGCCCGCTACCTTCCGTTTGGCGTGACCGCCCTCGAGCCATCGGTGGGGGGCAATCTGGGCGAAGTGACGGTGAAGCTGGAGGGGGCTTTGTTCGACCGACTGACCCGCGTCGAGTTGGTGGGGCAGGAGTTTGTGATCCCCCCGGTCTGGAGCAAGCTGGTCGATCCTTCGCGCCTGCTGGCGACCTTCGACCTGCGTGGCGCGCCGCCGGGCAAGTACGACTTGCACGCCCTTTCCGCCGAACGCGATGTCGTTTACCATTTGGCGACGCAGGAGACCATCCCCTACCTGGCGGTTTACGGAGAGCAGACTCTGCCGGGCGCGTTCGAGGTGCGCGCCGGCGGCGGGCCGGAGTGTCAGGCTGAGCTCCTGGTGCCCGACGAGGCTCGGGTCGGCCGGGAGTTCGTCTTTCACCTGCACGTCACAAACCGGGGCAATAACGACCTGCCAGTCCCCGTGTATGTGGTGGCCAGCCCGGACGGAACGCCGGTGGCGAGCTCCGCCGAGGCGCTTCGTTCGTCCTGGGGTTTGCGGCGCACCGAGGACCAGGTCCTGGTATTGGGCGGCGTCAAGCCCGCGGTGCTGGTGCCGGGAGAAAGCGTGCAGGTGCCCCTGTACGCCTTGGCCGTTCAGGATGACGGCGCGCTGCTGACGCTCGAACGACTCTCCGCGCAACCGGGGCTGGTCGATTGGGCCGGGTGGGAGCCTTTCTACCGTGACTATGCCGACGCCGATTGGAATCGGACTTGGGCGCATTTCCTGAAACAGGCAGGGAACACTTGGGGGGACTTCGAGTCGGTCTTGAGGATAATGGGGGGCCATTTGGCCAAGCCCGGCGACCTGAGTCTCAGCGGCGAGGATCTGTTTGCCGAGCTGCTCGCCCGGGCGTCCGCCAGCCTGCCCTTGCCTTTGCCCCCGCCTTCGGCGAACGCCGACGCCAGTTGCTGCGTTGCGGACCCGAGCTTGGAGCACGTGCCCGTGGACCGCCGGACCCATCGTCCGCATCCGCTGGCGGCGATCGGGCCGCACGCCCTCCTCAACGCGCCGGCGCCGAATCCCCTGGCCGAGTGCCGCAAGGACCCCAAGAACTGCGTCTGGTGGAGCTGCGGCGATCTTGGCGATCTGGCACAACTGCTTACCGCGGAACTGGTGGCCCGTCATTGCGCCATGGAGGGCATCGCGACCCTGATCCACCCAGGCATCGTCTGGATCTGGCTCTTGTACCTGACCACGACTCCAGACAGCCCCAGCGGGGAACTCGCGTTTACAGACGACGATATCGTGGGCTTGTTCTTCCGCACCAGCGAGACAGTCGAGACCCACATGAAGTATCTGCACACCTTTATTACCCAGGCTCTCGAGCAGGAGATGGATCAGGACAGCACCTGCGATTCGGTGCTTGGCTCCTACGACCTGATTGAGTTGATCGAGCAACTGGACCTGGACGACGAGAACCTCGACCAGGTCCTCCGACCCAAGCTCGACTGGGCCAACGAAACCCGCACCATCCCGGGCAATCTGGCCGGGGGGCCGGGCGAGGGAGGGGGGCGCAAAGACACCCGTGAAATCACCGGCGGACGGGTGACGGTGGTACCCATTCGCGACGAGTGCGGCAAGATCATCCGCTTGAAGATCGGCGTGACCGCGAAGTGGAAGGTGGAGGACTGCGTCGATCTGTGTCCGGGCGACTTGGGGGCCGGCTGGGAGAAGCTCTGCACCCGGCCCATGTCCTTCTTGGAAGGCAACGGCTGGGCCTATGATGTCCCTTTCAACGTCAAGTTTGGAGCCTACGACACCTTCACCATGCGCCCCGATCTGCTGGACCCGTCCTGCCAGAGCGATTGTCCCCAGGTGCCGCCCGATCCGTGCAATCCCGATTGCCGCAAGCAACCTTGCACGCCGGATGGACCCTCGGAGGACCCACCCCCGCCCAACCCGGGTTGCGACCCGGCGCGGTATCCGGTGCCCCCGGCCAGG
>CAYYMW010000291.1:0-9158 GCA_964472515.1 uncultured Verrucomicrobiota bacterium
GCCTTGGCTTGGCAGCCGCTGCGGCCGATCACGTTGGTGATGAGCTATTCCGCCGGTTCGCGCGGATAAGGCGCGACGAACGGATTCGCGATGGAGTGAACCTTCTTGATGGAGAAGTCGGCATCGGGGCCGTGGCAGAGTTCGCAGGTCTCGAACTCGTCACTGCTCCACGGATCCGCCGGGGTCGGGTCGTAGGTGTTCAGGGTGCCGTGCATCTTCGCCAGATCGGAGTCGTGGCAGGCGAGGCAGGCCAGACGGCTCGGCTTCTCGCTCCAGCTCGTGCTGTCGTTGTGGCACTTGGTGCAGTTGCGCACGTCCTGCGGGAAGATCGTCTCCCCGAAGTTGCCGTTTTCGTTCGGCTTGGCCAGGTAACGGCCATTGTGGATGCCATGGACGCGCCGCCCGATGGGCGAGACGCCATAGCCGTACTGGGAGTTGGTCCAGTTGGTCTTGCCGGTCATCTGGTGCTGATTGTCGTGGCACGCCTTGCAGGCTTCCACCTGCATGGCCAGGTTGCGGGAGGTGGAGTGGATGCGGGTGTCGGCATGGCAACTGGCGCAGTTGCCGGCCAGCATCCGCTCCACGTTGGTCTGCCCGATCTGGAAGTTGATGAGCTTCGTCGCGGAAGTGCCCACGGCGGGCCGCGCTTCCATGTAGGCGGTGTACGTGCCGGGCGCCAGGCCCGCCACATCCGCCAGCTTGTAGAGGATCGTGTCGGCGGTGCGGGTCACGTTGGTGTCCTCGTTCGCCGGCTTGAGGCGCACGCGCAGGTCGTTGCTCAGCGTCGACTTGGTCGGGTCTTTGATGGCAGCCGAGGTAGTCAGCACGGGAACGGCCTCGGACCGCGGGCCGTAGACATAGAGGTTCGCGCCCCGCCACTCGTTGGGCTGGACGTTGGTGGAGACGGCCGGCTCGACGATGGTCTTCGGGTCGAGAACCGTGGCGCCCTTGAGGACCTGGATCGAGAGGCTCGGGGTTTCGCCCGCCACGAAGAACTTGCCGTTGGCCGGCGCGGAGATGCTCATGGTCACACTGTTCGAGGAGACGGCGGGAACGATCGTATGGTAGGTGGTGATGCGCTTGGCGCTGTGGCAGCCCGCGCATTCGTCGTCGGTCGCGGCGTCGCCCTCATGCATGACCATGCCGGCGGGCATGGTGTCCTCGGTGCCGAACCACGTGTTGTCGTGGCAGGTGCCGCAGGCCAGGGTCGAGGGTTTGGTCTTCCAGTTGTCGTTGACGTGGCAGGCGGTGCAGTTGCGCGCGTCGGCGGGGAACAGTTGGTGGATGTAGTCCACAAAGATGCCTCCGGTGGCGTTGGTGCTCCGGTCGGAGGAAAGATGTTCGCCCATATGCACGCCGTGGACGCGGATGGCGATGTGGTCCGGCACGCGGACGCCGTTCCAGGTGAAGGCCGCGTAGCCATCGTTGTTATGGCAGGCCTTGCAGCTCTTCTCGGGCTGGTAGTCATACGCCCAATTGACCCCGCGCGTGGTGGGATCGATATGGTGCATGTACATCTTGCCGCTCTCGGTACCCTTGTGGCAAGCGGCGCAGGAGGCGTCGCTGGTCACCAGGACCTCTTTGTCCGCGGTGCCGATCTGGATATCCGCGAACTTCATGAATTGCTGCACGGTGTCCGCTGCCAGCGTGGCGCGCAGACTGATCGTGTAAGTGCCCGGCGCTTCGTCGGTGATCGGTTTGAGGTTGTAAGTGATCACGTTGTCCTTCACCACGGCGTCGGCACTGGTCTTCAGGTTGACATAGTGATGCACGGACTTGGTGCGATCCCCGGTCACATTGAGCAGCTTCAGCGGGGTGACGGTCTTGGTGGGGTCTTGCGGACCATGCATGTAGAGGGCCAGCGCGGAAAGGCTGTCCCGGGTGATCCCCGCCGCAAAAGTGTCCAAGATGGTCACGGTGATGACCGGCGCTTCGCCCGCCACAAAGTAGGAGCCGTTGGCGGGGGCGGAGACCTGCACCAAGGCGGTCCACCCCTTCAGTTCGGCGATGGTCTCGTTTTCGTTGACGATGCGGTAATAGCCGATGTCGTCGCGGCCCATGGGAATCAGGGCCAGATAGACCCCGGCCTCGATTTCGGTGACCTTCGCGGTGGCGACGTCAAACCAAGCGGCGCCGGCCTCGAGGGTCGCGCGGCTTTGCACGCGGAAGGGACCGGTTTTGCCGCGGAAGATCAACTGCATCTCCCCACCGGCGGGTCGGGAGAGCGAGAGAATGTCCGGAGCCGGGGGGGTCTGAGCGAGGGCGCTCGGGAGTCCCGCCCCCCCGAGGGCCAGACAGAGCGCAGCGAACACACTAAGGGTGTTGCGGAGGTTCATATTACTTTGTGGTCGTTGTTCGCACCGCGCCATTGTGTTCCCAGCGGCCGCCAAGCGAATTGTGTCTCCGTCCGCCTGCGTGCGGTGGCGGAGGACACCTTGGCCTTCGGCTGGGTGCGCATAATGGCCCTGATGCAAAGGTCTAATGCCAGATTGAACAGAGCCGACCGGCTTGTCGAGGAAAAAGCGGCGCGAAATACCTTACGGGTTCCGCAACCCGGGGCGGGAGGCCCAAGGCTCGGCGCGAGCCCGCAGGCAAGGGGTGGCGGGCAGGGGCGGTGATGGATGCGCAAATGTCATAAGCGACAAATGCTTCAAATGTGTAAAAGGCAAACTGCTGCTAATCGTGTTCTCAACTAATCGCGGCGGAGCCGTGCCAAGACGCGGCAAGGAATGGCAAAAGAAAGGCAAGAATCGTGGAATGACACCTCGGTTGAACTGTGGTTGGGTATTAGCCACATGCATGGTGTGCATGGGAGCGGTGCCCGCTGGCGCGGCTGATCGCACCCGCTCAACCATGCTTGCCGGCAGCCAATCTGCGATGAGTCATTATGAATCGAGGCCTGACCAAAGCCCCCGCTTGTGAGCGGAGCGCCGTTCTGTTCGTCGCCGCCACCCTTCTGTTCGCCGGCCCGCGGCTATCCGCCGCCGAGGCAGCGGACGGCCACATTACGGAGCGGGTCGCGGGCGGCATGCCGCTGACCCCGGCGATCACCTCCATCACCAAGTCCAACCAGGCGGCAGTCGTCGCCTGGAAGGGATTTGGGGGCAAGTACGAACTTGTCGGCCGGGAGAGTGTGGCCAGCGGCACGTGGCAACTGCTGACCACGACCTCCGGTTTGGCGGCAGAGACGCCGCTGGCGGCCGGGAGCCAGTTCTACCAGGTGCGATTGACCGAGCCCGGTTATGCCGGCTCCGCTGTTTGCGCGGAGTGTCACGAGGAGACCCACACCAACGAAATGGCCACCAAGCACGCGGGCGCGCTGGCCAGCCTCAAGGCGATCGGCATGGATAAGAACGCCAGTTGCCTGCCCTGCCACACGGTCGGTTACGGTTTCCCGACCGGGTTCAAAGACGAGGCGACCACGCCGGGGTTGGCCAACGTGCAGTGCGAGAACTGCCACGGTCCCGCCGCCGCCCATGCCGCCAAGCCGGGCGACCTTTCGCTCCGGCCCAAGATCGAGATTTCTTCCAAGCTCTGCGGTGGCTGCCATACGGATGTCCACCACCCGATGTACGAGGAGTGGGAAGGGACCGCCCACGCCCATGTCAGCGAGAGCGTGCATGAGGAACTCCTCTCCACCAACGCGGCCACGGTGACCGGACGCATCAACTCCTGTGGCGCCTGCCACTCGGGGTCAGTGCGACTGGCCAAGCTGGCGGGTGCGGCGGATCCGAGCGGTCCGGAAGCGGCCGCCATCTCGGTGCATTGCGTGGTTTGCCACGATCCCCACAAGGAAACCGCCCATGGCGCCCAGTTGCGCAACCCGGTGGCCTCGACCGCCAAGTACTCCTGGTCGACCAGCAAGACCTTCGCCGAGCAGTACGATCCCACGATCAACCTCTGCGGCCAATGCCACAACGACCGTGGCGCCAACTGGACCAGCACCAGCCGTCCGCCGCATCATTCGCCCCAATACAGCATGCTCGTCGGTCAGGTGGGCGTGCTGGACGCGTCGGTCACCACCAAGAACTCGCCGCACAAGACGGTGGTCGAGAAGCAATGTGTGACCTGCCACATGCAGAGTTTCTCCCCGGCTGATCCGACCCAGGCGAATCCCGTGGTCACCGGCCATGGCTGGAAGGTGGACTTGACCTCCGCCAACAGCGCTTGCCTCGAGTGCCACGACGATCCGGTCGACAAGCTGGAAAGCACCAAGACCTCGCTGCAGGCGCGCGTCGACACGGTCAAGGGGTTGCTGGACCAATGGGCGACCACCAAAGCCCCCGAAACGATCCGGGTGAAGTACGGCGCCCGCGCCTGGGAAACCACCAGCCTGGGCACACTCTCGAATCCCAACGGCCTGACCATCAGCGGACCGACCGCAGCCGAGCAGACCAACCTTGTGGCCGGCGTGCAATCCGTGCCGACCAACATCATGCAAGCGCGCTTTAACCTCTACCTGGTCGTACACGACCACAGCGGCGGCGCGCACAACGCCGCGTACGCCCGCACGCTGCTGACCGTGGCGGAGAACAAAGTGAAGGCGGAGCTCGCCAAGTAGGCCTCCGCCCCCGGGCGGGGGAGAGAAATAGACGTGCAGGCGCCGCCGTCGGTCTTGACCAGATCGACGGCGGCTGGCATAAAGAAGACCAACCTACAACATAAGGGCCACAAAAACTATGAGCCAAGTGGAGCAATGTTCCCGGATTCGTTTGGGGCCGGCCCTCGCTTTGGGCGCGGCGCTGTTGCTGACGGCCATTTCCTGCAACACCGTGGATCGAGTCGTGATGGCCCCGCCGGAGATCCCCGGCGCCAAGTTCGTGGGCTCGCAGGAATGCGCCCAGTGCCACGAGGCCCTGTACAAGGAGTTCGTCCGTTCCGCGAGCCATGCGCGGGTGCAGGCCAAGGGGCCCAACGCCTTGAACATGGGCTGCGAGTCCTGCCACGGTCCCGGCAGTCTGCACATCGATTCGGCCGGCGAGACGCGCATTGCCAGCGCCGCCCGCCCCGGCGACACCGGCATGCTCCCGAGCAACCGTCGGGCGATGATTCTCAACCCCCGCCGCGGGGCGGACACCTGTTTCGAGTGCCACTTGGACAAGCGCGGCCAGTTCGATCTGCCGTCGCATCACCTGGTCCAGGAGGGCCGGATGAGTTGCGGCGATTGTCACGACCCGCACAAGGGCCCCGCCACCAAGGGCGGGGGCGTGGCGCTGCTATCCGAGAACGAGAGTTGCTTGCAGTGCCATCAAGCCCAGAAAGGCCCGCACGTCTTCGAGCACGAAGCGATGCGCGAGGGATGCACCACCTGCCATGATCCGCACGGGTCGGTCAATGCCAAGTTGCTGACGGCGCGGAACCAAAACCTTTGTCTGAAGTGCCACTTCCAGGAAATCCAGGGTGGCAAGCTGCGCATCGGCGGCGTGGACCACACCTCGCGCGTCCGGCAGGGCACCTGCTGGACGGCGGGATGCCACGAGGCCATTCACGGTTCGCAAGTCAGTTCCTCCCTTCGATTCTAACCCCTTACGTTCATGAAGACGCGCTCCCGATCGACAGTGAACGTCCGCCACGCCGCCTGGGTCTGCACGACCCTGCTGGGAACCTGCATGGCGGAGGATGCCACTCCTGCCGCCGCCGCCGCCCCTGCCCAAGAGACCGCACCTCCGGCGGAGGCCAAAGCCGCCGCCGAAGGTGAAAGCGGCGCGAAGGAGTATAAGAATTGGATTGAGATGTCCGTGGGCGCGGTGCCGCTCAGCGGCGACCGCGGGGCCTTGCAGCGACGCCAACAAGTCCGCCGGGGGGCCTCCGGCGGCATCGACGATTTCCACTTCGAGTCCAAGGTTGGCGAGAAGACCTTCTTCCAAGCGGACGGCCGCGTGGTCTTCGACAACCATGACTACTCGATCAAACTGGACTTGAAGCGGGAGGACCGGGGTTACCTGAGGTTCGGCTACAAGGAATACCGCACCTGGTACGATGGCAGCGGCGGCTTCCTGCCCCAGAGCGGAAGCTGGATGGCCTTGGAGAATGACGTGCTGGCGTTGGACCGCGGTGAACTTTGGTTCGAAGGCGGCCTGACCCTTCCCAGTTGGCCGCAGATCAGCTTCAAGTACGCCCGCGATTGGCGGCTGGGCGACAAGGATTCCACTTCGTGGGGCACGATCCATCCCGGCGGCGGCGGCACCACGCGTGGCATCACGCCCTCGTTCTGGGCGCTCGATGAAGTGCGGGACTCCTTCCAGGGCAACCTCCGTCATACGGTGAAGGAAGTGGAACTGGGCTTGGGGTTGCGGTATGACAACTCCCGGATCAACAACTCACTCCTGCTCCGCCAGTGGGCGGGCGAACCGGCGGATACCCACGTCAACCAGCGCACCGAGGTCAAGACGGACATGTTCAGTGTCCATGCCTTTGGCCTGTCGCAATTGCACGAGAAGGTGTTTTTCAGCACCGGCTTCCTGTTCAGCACGCTCGACACCGATCTGGGGGGCAGTCGCATCTATGGCAGCGACTACGATGTCGGCTATAACCCGGCCCTGGCCAATGGGCTCGGCTTCACCGAGTTGTACGGCGGCTCGCAAGCCAGCGACTACACCGGCACCCTCAACCTGATGGTGACCCCGTTCGAGGCCTTCACCGTGACTCCGTCGGTGCGGGTCCAGAAGCAGGATTTGGACGGCACGTCGTTCTTTACGCGCACTGGCGACGCCTTCAGCCCGGATACGAACCTGAAAGCCGAGAACCAGCGCGAGCTCCTGGACGTGACCGAGCGGCTGGAAGTGCGCTATGCCGGCGTCACCAACTGGGTCTTTTATGCCCGGGGCGACTGGACGCAGGGCAGCGGCGACTTGCGTGAAACCGGGGGGCTCGACCTCCCGACGGTGCTGCCCGTGGACCGCTATACGGAAGACGAACGGTCCCTGCAGAAGTACACCGCCGGCATCAACTGGTATCTGCACCGACGCGCGAGCATCGACCTCCAAGCCTACCACAAGGAGCGCGACACTCATTACGACCATCCGATCGACAGCATTCCGAACAACAACCCCGGCGACGTCTATCCGGCCTACTTCCGCCGCCAGGACTTCAACACCGAAGATGCCAATGTCCGGTTTACCTGGCGTCCTTTGAGCCAGTTGACCCTGGTCAGCCGCTACGACTTCCAGTTCTCCCGGGTGCAGACCACCCCGGACCCGGTCTCCGGGTTGAGCCAGAGCGAAGGGGCGAAGATCAACACGCACGTGTTCGCCCAGAACGTGACGTGGATTCCGTGGAGCCGGCTCTACCTGCAGGCCGGCTTCAACTACGTGGCGAGCAAGACCGACACGCCGGCGGACGAGGTCACCAAGGCGGTGCTGGACGCGGAGAACAACTACTGGACGGCCACCGCCACGGCTGGCTTCGTGGTGGACAACAAAACCGATCTTCAGCTTAACTATTTCTACTACGAGTCGAATAACTACGAGGACAACTCCGTCGATGGAGTACCGTATGGCGCGGGCGGGCATGAGCACGGCGTGACGGCCGGGGTGACCCGCAAGCTGCGCGAGAATGTCCGGCTTTCGCTGAAATATGGCTATTTCGCCTGGAAAGACGAGTTGGCCGGCGATCGTAACGATTACGACGCCCACATGGTCTATTCCAGCGTGCAATACCGCTTCTGATGACGGCCTTTACGATGACCGCCATTGGCATGTCTCCATCAATCGTGTATCCTAAAACCACTGCTATGAAACGCATCTTAACCACCGCCTTCCTCGCCCTGACCTGCGCGGCTGTGACCACGTGGGCCGCTGAGGACATCAAACCGCTGTACGAGAAGGAATGCTCCAAGTGCCACGGCCTCGACGGCAAAGGCCAGACCAAGACCGGCCAACTGCTGAAGGCGCGCGACTATACCGATCCCAAGGTGCAGGCCACCTTCAAGGATGAGGAAGGTGTCAAGGCCATCAAGGAAGGTCTCAAAAAGGATGCCAAGGTCCTGATGAAGCCCGCTCCGGCCATCACGGACGAGCAGGCCAAGGCCCTCATCGCCTACATGCGCAAGTTCGAGAAGAAGTAACCGGCCGTTTACTCTGGCTCGAACCATTTGAGGTTCAAGCTCTTTCAGACCCGCTGTCTCACCGAGATAGCGGGTCTGTTCACTTTGGCGGCGAACTTGCCTGGCCCGTGTCCCGAAACGGGAACCCTTTGCCGGGCAAATGAAACGACGTCCCCGCTGTTAGCAGGCGTGCTCCAGCGAGGGGGAACCCGCCGGTTGTGGCAGCAGATCCTCGACCGTTCTGAGGAACTCCCGATTGGAGAAGGGCTTCGCCAAGGTGGCTGTGGCCCCCAAGTGCCGGGCAAGGGTAAGGTAAACGCGGCCGTCCAAATGACCGCCCCCGGAAATGGCAAGCAAACCGAAGGTGGGGCGGGAGACCGTCAGCGAACGAATGGTCTCCAAACCGTCCCGTCCCGGCATCAGAATGTCGGTGACGACCAGTTCAGGTTGAAACCTGGCTACTTGCGCCTCCGCGCCCCGTCCATCGCCAGCGGTGTCCACCTGATGCCCGGCACGTTCCAGCACCAACTTCAGGCCGTTGCGCAGCATCTCATCGTCTTCGATCAGCAGTATTCGAGACATGGTGTTCCCTTATTCGCGCTCCGCCCACCCCTGGAACGACGCCCGGCAGGCATCGGGCTTCCGTCGGGGGGCGAAGTGCCCAAAACAGAAGCCATGGCGCCGGGACAACCGATTCGCTTGAAGCGTCCGGCCCAGCGTGTCAAAGCCGGGTGTGGGCGTCCGGCATGCCCTGGTTTGCACGGGTGAGAGCACGGCAGACACAGACGCCCATACCGACCCAAAAAGAGCAAGTTGCCTGCCGAATTGCGGGCGGCAGCGCGGGAGAGGCGGGGCCACAAACTGTGGAACGCGACGGAGTGCGTTCGCGCGGGCAGAGAACCTCTCTCGGCCGGTACAACTCGTCCATCTCGCTCTTCACTTCCATTGCCCTTCACCGCCCCAATAAAAAAAGCACAGACAACCTTCCCCCTTAGAGCGGGAAGATTCTCTGTGCCTTCGACTGCCGGGCCCTTGTCCCGGTCGAGAAAGCGCCTTCCGCAGATACCTGCGGAACGTATCCATATTAGCGGCAAGCGTACGGTTTGTCTTGAGT
>CAYYMW010000292.1:0-9141 GCA_964472515.1 uncultured Verrucomicrobiota bacterium
CTTCCCGCCCACCTTACCCGGTTCCTCGCTGCAAGGACTTTGTCACTGGCCGTGCCCGCGCCTCCGCCTCGCCCTCAACGGTTCGTGACGGAACGGCAGGATGTGCTATATTGAGGCAGCCAGCTTATGCCTCGGGATTCGACAGAGCAGTTTTTTCCGAGGGACGAACCTCTCGGCGCGCTGTGGTGCTGCGACCCCGGGCAGGCATGGGCTTGCTCCATCCTCAACCAAGGCACCATATGATCGACACCCTCGGCTTCGACAAGTGCCTGGCGTTCATCAACTGCCAGCTCAACCCGGCGGAAAAGCCCGAGCTCGCGCCAACCCGGCGGCTCGCCATCACGCTCTCCCGCCAGACCGGTTCCGGTGCTCACACCGTCGCCTCGCATCTGGCGCCCTTGTTGGAGCAGAAACTGCCCGGGAGTTCGCCCTGGACAGTGTTCGACCGCGATCTGGTCGAGAAGGTACTGCAGGACCACCACTTGCCCACCCGGTTGGCGCAGTACATGCCGGAAGACCGGACTTACTCGATCCAGGACATTATGCAGGAGTTGGTGGGGCTGCATCCGCCTTCCTACGATCTCGTGCATCAAACCACGGAAACGGTCCTTCGCCTGGCGGAGCTGGGCAATGTGATCCTGGTGGGACGCGGAGCCAATGTCATCACCGCCCGGCTGGAGCACGTGTTCCACGTGCGCTTGGTAGGCTCGCCCGCCCGGCGGCTCGAGCGCCTTCAGAAAATGCTCCACCTCGAGGGCGACGCCGCCCGGCAACTGATGGAGAAAAGCGATGCCGGCCGGCGCCGGTACCTGAAGGAGTATTTCGGCGCGGACATTGACGACCCGTTGCTCTACCACCTGACCATCAACACCGACCGCCTTGACGAAGCCGAGGCCGCGCAACTGATTCTGACGGCGGTGCAAGCCGCTGCGTAGCGCGCGCGCACCGTGTCCCGGTGCCGCCCCGGACCTCGCCTGAGTCCGCGCTGCCCGGCGCCACCCGAAGCTGACTCCAAACTCGACTTTCTCGCCGCGCCCGCGAATGATGGCGGGCGTGCGTCTGCTGGACCGCTATGTGCTGCGCGAGTTGGTGGTGCCGCTGGGCTACTGCCTCGGCGGCTTCCTGGTGTTCTGGATCTCGGCCGACCTCGTCAACAATCTGGATGAGTTCAGGGAGAAGCAGATGGTCGCCCGCGACATCGCTGCCTTCTATCTTGTCCAGATTCCGGAGTATCTGGTTACCGTCACCCCGTTGGCCTTGCTCCTGGCCTTGCTCTACGCCTTGACCAACCTGGCCCGCCACAACGAGTTGACCGCCATGCGGGCGGCTGGGGTCAGCGTCTGGCGTCTGAGCATTCCCTATTTCCTGGTGGGCTTGTGCTTGAGTTGCGGGCTCTTCGCCATGAACGAGTATGCGGTGCCGGATGCCGCTCAGGCGGCGGAGGCCATCCGGAATCGCCACACCCGCGTGCGGCAGAACCCGGAGGAACTCGGCTGGCAGCGCGACTTGACCTTCCGCAACGACCGCGACCAACGCACTTGGAACATCGGGGCCTTCCACCTGGAGACCGGGGCCATGCGCGAAGCCAATGTGGAATGGCCTTTGCCGGACGGATCCCGGCGGCGCCTTTCCGCGGAAACCGCGATCCATACCAACGGCATCTGGGTCTTCTACAAAGCGAAGGAGCTGGTGTACCTCAATCAGCCCGGCAGCGTTCCTTTGCGGGGCGAGCTCGATGAACTCGCCCTTCCGGACCTGACCGAGACCCCCGAGCAGATTCGCAGTGAGATCAAGTTCAGCCAACTCAGCGCCATCCGCGCCGCGAAACGCCCCCGGCTGACCTTGCGTGAGATTCTGGTCTACCAGCACCTGCATCCGTACTTGAAACCGCTGGACCGGGCCAAGCTGCAGACCCAGTTCCATGGGCGGCTGGCCGAACCGTGGACCTGTCTGGGGGTGGTCTTCATCGCGGTGCCCTTCGGTGCGCCTTCCGGACGCCGGAACGCGTTCGTCGGGGTCGCGGCCAGCATCTTCATCGGGTTTAGCTACTTCATGGTCCTGCGCGCCGGCCTGGCTTTGGGCACGGGCGGGTATCTGCCCCCCTGGGTCGCGGCCTGGCTGCCCAATGCCGGCTTCAGCCTGGCTGGCGCACTGATGATCTCCCGCCTCCGGTGAACGCTGCCCATGAGTACGCCCGTCGATCCTGCCGTGGAACTGGCTGACCTGCGGGCCCGCCATGAGCGGCTCAGCCTGCTCTACCAGGTAAGCCAAGTGATCCACTCCACCCTGGAGCCGCAGGAAGCCCTCCAACTCATTCTCCGCGAAGCGGTTCGCCTCATGCGGGCGACCAGCGGGTCGGTGGTGCTGCTCAATCCCACGGACGGGCGGCTGGAAATCCAGGCGTCCCACGGGTTGCCCCTCGAGGCGGCCTCGTTGCGGCTCCGGGTGGGCGAAGGCCTCACCGGCTGGGTGGCCCAGACCGGCGAGCCGGCGCGGGTTGGCGAAGTGGCGCGCGATCCGCGCTACGTGCTCGTGCGGCCCCATGTCCGCAGCGAGCTGGCGGTGCCGCTGTTCTTGAAGGGCGAAGTGCGAGGCGTGCTGAATGTGGACGCCGACCGCCCCGAGGCGTTCAGCGCGGAGGATCAGGCGTTGCTGGTGGAACTCGCGGCCCAGGCGGCGGAAGCCATCCAGCACACCTGGCTCTACGAGCAGGTGCGGCTGAAGGCGAAGTTGCTCGAGGCGCTGGTGAGTGTCGGCCAGACGATCAACTCCGCGCTCAGCCTCGACGAGGCGCTGCAACTGATCACCCGGGAAGCCACCACGCTGATGGGGGCGCGCATGTGCTCGCTCTTGCTGCTCGACGAGACCGGCGACTGGCTGGACCTGCGCGCCTGCCACGGCGCCGGCGAGGCCTACCTGGCCAAACCCCGCCTGCATGTGCCGGACAGCCTCCTGGGCACGGTGGTGCGCAGGCTGCGGCCCATCCAGGTGGAAAACGTCCAGACCTCCACCCGGTACCAAAGCGTCGAAATCGCGCGGCGCGAAGGGCTCGTCTCCCTGCTCAGCGTGCCGCTGGCCTTCCGGAGGGAAGCCATCGGGTCCCTGAACGTCTACACGGGCGAGCCCCACAACTTCTCCAACGAGGAGATCCACATCCTTACCGCCTTGGCGGCCCTCTCCGCCGTGGCGATCGAGAAGGCCCGGCTCTACGAGCGGTTGGTCGATTTCGAGGAGCAGTTGCGCCAGAGCGAAAAGCTCTCGGCGCTGGGCCTGCTCGCGGCGGAGGTGGCGCATGAGATCCGCAATCCGCTGGCGGTGATGAAAATGCTCTGGCACTCGCTGGGGCTGCAGTTCCCCGCCTCCGATCCGCGCGCCCGGGACGCGCAGGTCATGGGGGAGAAGATGAACCACCTGAACCGCATCGTGGAGCAGGTGCTCGATTTCGCCCGCAGCACGGAGCCCAAGTTCGTGGCGCTCGACGTCAACCGGCTCCTGGAGGACCTCCTCCTGCTCGTGCGCCACAAGCTCAAGCAGCAGAACGTGGTGCTCCAACGCCAACTGGCCCCGGGCCTGCCCACGGTTTGGGGGGACGCCACCCAACTCGAACAGGCCTTCCTCAACCTGACCCTCAACGCCATCGAGGCCATGCCTGAAGGCGGTGAACTGACGATCCGCTCGCGGGCGCTGCGACTGCGTCGTCAGGACTCCGCTCCCAGCCTGGTCCGGGTCGAGTTCGCGGACAACGGCAAGGGCATGGCCGCGGAGCAGCAGCGCCGTGCCTTCACCGCGTTGCTCGGCACCACCAAGGCGCGCGGCACCGGGCTGGGGCTGGCCATCGTGGCCCGCGTCGTCGAGGCTCATCGGGGCCGCGTGCGGCTCCACAGCCGGCTCGGCGCGGGAACCCGGGTGCGGCTATACCTGCCGGTATTGCCCCCGGCGGAAGCCGGCGCCGGGCCCGCTTCCCTTCCCCCTGCCGCAGAATGACCTGAACCTCTTTCGGACGCATGCAACATATCGAACAGCATTTCTCTGGCGGCGACACCGTGCGGGACGTGGTTATCGGCATGGCGGACGGACTGACCGTCCCCTTCGCCTTGGCGGCCGGCATCTCCGGCGCGCTGACCTCCACCCACATCGTCGTGACGGCGGGCCTGGCGGAAATTGCCGCCGGCTCGATTGCCATGGGCTTGGGCGGCTATCTGGCCGCCCGTAGCGAGGCCGAACACTACCGCAGCGAGTTGCAGCGCGAGGAGCGCGAGATCGTGGAGAAGCCGGAGATGGAGACCAAGGAGGTTGTGGATGTCTTCACGGCGTATGGGGTCACCTCCGAGGAAGCCCGCCCGGTGGTCGAGGCCTTGAAACGGGATCCGGTGGCCTGGCGCGATTTCATGATGCGCTTCGAACTGGGCCTGGAAGAACCCGATCCGCGCCGGGCGGTCCGCAGCGCGGTCACGATCGCCCTCTCCTACGTGGTCGGGGGCATGGTGCCGCTCTGCCCTTACCTGTTGCTGCGGGAGTCGCACTCGGCGCTGGTCGTCTCCGCCGCCATCACGTTCGTCGCGCTGCTGATCTTCGGCTTCGTGAAGGGTCACTTCACTGGCGTACCGCGGCTCAAGAGCGCATGCCAGACCACCTTGGTGGGCGGGCTCGCCGCCGCCGTCGCTTACGGCCTGGCCAAGGCTATCGCCTGAGGCCGGCCGGCGGCGCTGCTGCGGCCCCGACCGCGCAGGCCATGATGTGGTCGTCCATGACGAACCCGCCGCCGATGTCGTTGGTGACGGATTCCACCACCCGGTAGCCCGCCCGTTCGTAGGCGCGGATGGCCTGCGCGTTGCCCTTGTTCACGTTCAGGCGCACCTCCTCCGCCCCCAGCGCCGTCGCCCGGCGCCGCACATGCGTCAGCAGGGCGCGCCCCACGCCGCGTCCGTGCAACCGGGAGAGAAGATAGACCTTGTGGAGGTTCACCTTGCGCGGAACTCCGCCCACTTCATACGAGATGAAGCCGACGGGCTCCTGCGCCTCCAGCGCCAGTTCCCAGAAGACCCCCCGGCCCAGTTCCTGGCGGAGGGTCTCCGGGGCGTACATCCAGGCCAGCATGTAGTCGATTTGGGCCGGGCTGAGGATGCGCGGGTAGTATTCGCGCCAAACGCGATCCGCCAGCGCGCAAAGGACGGGGATGTCCCGTTCCCCGGCCAGTCGGCACGAGAAGCCATTCATTAGCTCGCTCATAGGCTCGAGGTAATCTAGCAAACGGGAAAGCCGCCGCCTTCGCAAGGGGGATTTTCGTGCCGGTCCGGTTCCCCATTGCCGGACGGAGGCGCTCGTGGAAGGCAGGTCATGGGAGTGCCAGCCGTCGGCATTCCCGGTTCTTTCCCGGGTGGTCCGGCCCGCTGCCGGGCATGCGGAACGCGTGCCGGCATCGGAGGGGACACGAGGTAATATGATGTATAAGGCAAGTGCATCTATAATAAGTCTTGAGATTGGATAGCAATAGTGATTATAGATACCCGGCATTACCTCGTTGGGGGCTTCACGGCCTCTTGCCCGGTTTGGAGTTGGGCACGAGGCTGAAAATGCGGCATGCAAGACCGGACGGCGGTGGATACGTATGAACGATCTCGCAGCTCTTGCTTGGGCAAACCACGGTTCGCGCAACGGGCTCGGCACCCTGGCGCTGCTGGCGCTTCTCGCTTGGACAACTTGGAAGGGGCAGGCCAGCCGGGATTACCAGGAGCGACTGCTGTTCCGCCCTGAACGGATTCTCGGCCACCGGGAGTACTACCGTTTGTTGTCCTCCGGCCTGATCCACGCGGATTGGCTGCACTTCGGCTTCAATGCACTGACGTTGGCGGCGTTTGGCGAGCCCTTGGAACGGGCTTTCGGACTGGGAGTGCTGTGGCTCCTCTTCTTCGGTTCGGTCTTGATCGGCAGCCTCGTTTCGCTCTGGCTGCATCGGTACGAAAACTACCGCGCTTTGGGGGCTTCGGGTGGGGCGTGCGGCGTCCTGTTTGCCACGATGTTTCTCTTTCCCGGCTCGGGCATTTCGAGCCTGTTCCTGCCGGTCTCCATCCCTGGTTACCTCTATGCGCCGTTGTTCATTCTCGGAAGTTACCTCGCCCTTCGCAAGCGAGCCGATAATATCGGTCACGACGCGCATCTTGGTGGCGCCTTGGGCGGCCTCGCGATCGCGTTGCTGCTCTACCCGCGTTGCGTGCTCCAGCAGCCGGTGTTGCTGGCCGTCGTCGTGGCGGTTTCGCTCGGTGTCATGTTCCTGCTGATCCGGTTTCCCGATTCGAGCGAATTCCTGCCACGTGCGTGGTCCGAACGCCCGTTCCAAGCCTCGGAAAGGTACCAGCAATACGATGAAGCCCTGGAGCGCGCCCGGCTCAAAGAGCGGATCGATCAACTTCTCGACAAGGTCGCCGACCAAGGACTCCATCGCCTGAGCGACCGCGAGCAGCGAGAGTTGAAGCGCCTTTCGGAGGACCTCAAACGCCTGTCGCCAAGGTCTTGAATCCACCGGCCTCGGGAGGCAGGTGGGCCGGAAACCGGGGCTTGACAATATCACTTTGTGTGGCAAAGTAGACCCGTGCAAGCTGATTGGGCCAACGAGCACCTGCAAACCATCCGGACCCTCATGGAGCGCTCCGCCATCTACCGGCGGGCCTTGGCCCCGGTGATGCTGCTGACCGGCGCCGTGGGCATTGCCGCCGCCGCCGCCGGCATCCTGCTTCAGGTCGATACCCCGCGTGGCTTCGTCGGCTATTGGCTGAGCATCAGTGTGTTTCCGTTGATCGGCTCGTTCCTGTTGATGCGTCGGGAGGCGATCCGGGACAAGGAGCCACTTTGGTCCCCCCCCACGCGGCGGGTGGTGACCGCTGTCATTCCGGCGTTCATCGCCGGTTTCGCGGTGAGTTTGACCGTTCTCTTCCGCGTGCCGGCGGGCAGCGGGCATACGCTGGAGGGCCTCAACCGCTCGCTGGCCATGGCCTGGGTCCCTTTGGGCTGGGTCATTCTCTACGGCTGCGCCGCGCATGCCGCCGGCTTCTTCATGCCCAGGGGCATCAAACTCTTTGGCTGGCTCTTCATCGCCGGTGGGGGGGCGCTCTTCGCCCTGGGGGTGCCCGATCCCGCCACCCCGGTCGCCGGCCACCTCCTCATGGGAGCGTTCTTCGGCGTGTTGCACGCCGTCTACGGCGTCTATCTCTATTTCACGGAGAAGGAGCGGAATGCAGCGTGAATCCGGAACCTTTGCTCCAGCTCGACCGCATCATCCACGAGAAAGGGCGGCTTTCCATCATGTCGCTCCTCGCGGCCTCCCCCGAGCTTTCCTTCACCGAACTGCGCGACACCCTCGCGATGACCGACGGCAACCTGAGCGTCCACTTGCGCACCTTGCAGGAGGCCGGTTACGTCTCGCTCACCAAGAGCTTTCAAGAGCGCAAGCCGCTCACGACCTGCGCCCTCACTCCGTCCGGGCGCGCCGCCTTCCACAACTACATCAATCTCCTCGAACAAATCGTGCGACAGGCTAGGCAGAGTTGAACGCCGGCCCGCGTCGCGCGGTCCTATGGCTGTAAACTTTATAACGCAAAGTACTTTGGTGAACTCTCAAACCCATCCTTGGTTATGAATATCATCCGCGCCGCTCATCTCGGCATGTGTTTTGGCGTGCGGGACGCCATCCAGCTCGCCCTGCGCGAATCCCAGCGCCAGCCTGTCACCATCCTCGGCGACCTCGTCCACAATGAGGAGGTCATGGCCACGCTCCAGGCCAGCGGGGTGCGGACCGTGGCCCGGTTGCCGGACGTCCACACGCCCGCAGTCATGGTCACGGCGCACGGGGCTTCCGAGCGCGCCATGAGCGAGGCGCGCAAGCAGGGCCTGGAGGTGATGGAGGCCACTTGTCCCTTGGTACGGTTGGCCCATGTGCGGGTGCGCCAGATGGTCGCCGACGGCTGCCACCCGGTGATCGTTGGCCAGCGCAACCATGTCGAGGTGCGTGGCATTACCGAAGACTTGCCCGCATACGACGTGGTGCTGACGGAGGAGGACGTGGAGGCATTGCCGGAGCGGGCGAAGTTCGGCGTGGCGGCGCAAACGACCCAGCCGATCGACCGCGTCCGGTACTTGGTGGAGTTGATCCGGCGGCGGTTTCCGAATGCCGAGGTGCGTCTGGCGGACACGGTGTGTCAGCCGACCAAACAACGCCAGGCGGCGGCGATTGCGCTCGCTCAGGCTTGCGATGTGGTGGTGGTCATCGGTGGGGCGCGCAGCAACAACACCCGCGAATTGGTGGCCACCTGCGGCGCCTTCTGCGCCCGCGTGCATCACGTGCAGACCGCCGGCGATCTCGACCCCAATTGGTTCAACATCCTCGATACGGTCGGAGTGACCGCCGGCACCTCGACTCCTGATTGGGCGATTGACGCGGTGGAAGCCCGGTTGCGCGAAATGGCGGGCAACGTCACCGAGGCCCAGCCCGGCTTGGTCCCGCCGCTCGTCGTGCCGCAGCAGGTGGCCTCGAGTGCGTTGTGAGCGCGCGCCTGCCTTTCACCCGGCTTCCCAACGACTCCTCTTTATGACTCGCGGGCCCTTCGGTCGTCTCTTGGTGGTAACGCTCTACGCCGCGGCGATGGCGTGGGTCGAAGCGGCGGTGGTCTTCTATTTGCGGTCGATGATGCCCAGCTTCGATCCTTACCAACCCAATCCGCTGCCGGACCTCAAGGGACTCGGCCAGGCGGAACTCATCCGGGAGGCCGCCACGCTCGTCATGCTGGGAACGGTGGGGTGGCTCGCGGGGGACACCCGGCGCAGCCGCTTCGGCTACGCCGCCTTCGCGTTCGGCGTCTGGGACCTCTTTTACTATGTGTTCCTTGTTCCGCTGACGCGTTGGCCTCGTTCGGTCTTCGACTGGGACATCCTCTTCCTGCTGCCCCTGCCGTGGTGGGGACCCGTGCTCGCCCCGGTCTTGATCGCAGTTCTGCTGGTGCTGGGGGGCGGCCTGCTCGCCTGGCACGACACGGCCAGTCGGCCGGTCTGGCCGACGCGGTGGAGTGTGGCGTGTGCCGCAGTGGGCGCGCTGCTGGCCTTGGGCGTGTTCATGGCGGATGCCTTGCGCGTGGCTCCCCAGGGCGTGGA
>CAYYMW010000293.1:0-4251 GCA_964472515.1 uncultured Verrucomicrobiota bacterium
CTTCGGCGACCGCCGCAAGGCCATGCTCGAAGACATCGCCATCCTCACCGGTGGCAAGTGCATCACTGAGGACCTCGGCATCAAGCTCGAGAACATCGAGATGAGCGACCTCGGCCGCGCCAAGTCCGTCGTCATCGACAAGGAAAACACCACCTTGGTCGAAGGCAGTGGCAAGGCCTCCGAGATCCAGGGCCGCATCAACCAGATCCGCCGCCAGATCGAGGAAACCACCTCGGATTACGACCGCGAGAAGCTCCAGGAACGCCTGGCCAAGCTCGCCGGTGGCGTGGCCGTCATCAATGTCGGCGCGGCGACCGAAACCGAGATGAAGGAGAAGAAGGCCCGCGTCGAAGACGCCCTCCACGCGACCCGCGCGGCCGTCGAGGAAGGCATCGTCCCCGGCGGTGGCGTGGCGCTCCTGCGCTGCCTCCCCAGCCTCGAAGCCCTCAAGCTCGAAGGCGACGAACAGATCGGTGTGGACATCGTCAAGAAGGCGATCACCTACCCGACCTGGTCGCTGGCGGACAACGCCGGCATGGAAGGCTCGGTCATCGTCGAGGAAGTCAAGCGCCGCAAGGGTAACGACGGTTACAACGTCGGTACCGGCGTGTACGAAGACCTCGTCAAGGCCGGCGTGGTGGACCCGAAGAAGGTCACCCGCACCGCCCTCCAGAACGCCTCCTCCATCGCGGGCCTGCTGCTCACCACCGAGTGCCTGATCAGCGAGATCCCTGAGAAGGAGAAGAAGCCGGCCGGCGGCCCTGGCGGGCACGGCGGCATGGGCGGCGGCGAGATGGATTATTGATCCTCTCCCAACCCCTGACTTCACGGGCGGAACCTCCGGGTTCCGCCCTTTTTCTTGGCGGTTGCCCCGCCGTCGCCTTCCACGCCAAGGGTGCGAGGCTGGAGCGTGTCAGTTGCTCTTGACCTTCCAGGCCATGTCCATCATCGCCGGGTCAAACTGCTCGGGCACGACGCCCTCGGTGGCGTACAGATAGAGCGCGCCGAGATAGACCTTCGTGGCCACCCCGGCGACATAGCTGTAGGCAATGATCGCCAGCAACCAGAGCGCGCCCACGGGCAGCAGCACCCAGCCATTCCGCATCAGCAACGCCACGCCGCCACCGAGCACCCACCAGAAGAGCGTGATCCAGAGCACGACGGCGTTCATGCCCTGCAAGCCCACGAAGCCGACGAGCATCTCGCCCCAGGTCCGCTTGAGCGAACCGGCCGACTTCGACAGGACCTTGAAGGGGTTTCGCGTGGCGGGATCTGCCACCAGAACTGGGATCACGAACACCGACGCCACGCTCCACGCCAGCCCGATCAGCCCCACGATGAAACGGCCGACGAAGCTCAGCCGTTCCTCGAGCGCGCGGATCAGCGCCCCCACCGCGCCTGCCAGCAGCGTCCACCAGAGAATGGACTGGGCGCGTTCGGCGGCGGCTCGAAAGCCCCGCCGCAGCGAAACCCGGTCCCCGTTCAAGGCCGCCAGGATCTCGTGGAAGAACGCTACGTTGCAGAAGGTCGCCAGGTACATGCTGGCCAGATACACCACCAACCAGAGCGCGTAGGCGATGGCATCCGGCGTGACCGTCAGCCCGCTGGTCTTGCTGACATGGAAGCCGAACACCCCCAACGCCCGCTCCAGCCCGCCGCCGAGCTCGGCCCCCGACGAGTGAGGCATGACCAGGAGCACCAGGGGTGGCGCCAGGAAGAAGACCGCGATCGCCAGGGTGGCCAGCGTCGTCACCAAGGGAAACAGCAGCAGCTTGGGCTGGCTGCGAATGACCGCCACGGCGCTCTTGAAGAGCTGCCAACTGCGTAGGACCTTCTCAAACAGCGCGTTCATTGACTTTCCTTTTCTCGATGTACTCGATCACTTCCCGCTCGCCCAACCCGCGGCCCGCCGCCTCCGTCAACATCCGTTGGTAGAGGCTTGCCAATGCCGCCTCGCGCTCCGCCTCCGAGGGCGGCTGGGGCGTGGCCTCCGCGTTCATGTACGAGCCGTTGCCCCGCTCCCCCACCAATAAACCCTTCAGCTCCAACTCGCGGTAGGCCTTGGCCACCGTGTTGGGGTTCACCCGCAGATGCTGGTGGAGGCAGCGAATGGTTGGCAGGCGGTCCCCCGGCTTGAGTTGGCCCACGGCAAACGCAGTGGCTATCCGGTCCACGATCTGGCGATAGACCGGGACACCGGAATCCAGTTCCAAGGACCAGTTCCGCCACCAATCGTCCGCCATAGCTGCATCAGCACTCACATCGTTGTACTAGTAAAATAGTACAAGACCCGTCACTTGTCAACCACTCCGCCACCAGGCCTCCCCTTGGAAGCCCGCCCCGGCAGGGCCGGTCAACCCGCTTCGCGCTTGTGAATCATCAGCGAGTTGCCGTCCGGATCGGCGAAGTCTGCGCGGACTCGAGCCTGGCCTGCGCCGAGGGGGGGCGTGAGAACTCAACCCGGGCATGGTTGGTGTTCGACTTCTTCCACGCGGTGCATTTGCTCGCGATCGGCGTGGACGCAGTGTGGCCTGGCCCTATGCAGAGGGCCAGAAACCCAAACTCATCCACTGATCAATGGGCTGAGCTGGACAAACGCAACTAGTCCGAGGCGGGGCGGGAGTCCGACGGTCCTTGTTGACGGCAGTTCGAGGAATCCGCACCTTTAAGGAGCCAGTCCGACAACCGACTTTACCGAGAAACCGTTCCGCTCCGCATTCGCCATGAGAACCGAGCCGATAAACTGGCCCGCTCAAGCGCTGGTCTTGGCCCTCGTGCTGGCGGTTGTGACCGTCCGACCCGCCCGAGCCCAGGTTACCCTCGCGCCGTGGGGCAACCTGACGGGCCTGCGGGTTGCCGGCCAACCGGTCGATTTCGAGGCGGGGTTGCGTCTGGTGCATCCCAACTGGACGGGGTTTTCTTCGGCAGTCAAGTATCTGCAGAAGCCCCGCTATTCCCGCTCCGGCGCTACTGGTATCGTCGAGTCCGCCATCGAGGGAGTTGCGTTCAAGATTGTAGTGGAAGACACTGGTCGGGGTGAAGCCAGCCTCGATCTCGAATGGACGGTTCACACGAACGCACCTCTAACCGGAGTGTACTTCTGCTTCGAGTTGCCCGATGCGCCATTCCTTGGCGGATCGCTCGAACTCGTCCAACCCGGAACCGCGGGGGGCCCCCTCCTAGCGCTGACCGGTGAACCTCCGGCTTTGCTCCGCGAGTGTCTGCGCCACGCCGCCCGTGGGCTGCGGGTAAAGGCACCCCGTGCTGCACTTGAGGTCCGTTGGACTGATCCCTTGACGGTGTGCGTGCGGCGCGAGGCCTCCGACCGGCCTGCCTCTCTCAACGACCCTTCGGTGCGGCAGCGGTTCCTCGCCGACGGGGAGGACGCCAAGCCGTCAGGGTATCAGGTCTACCTCGAGTTGTTAGCCGGCAGTGCTGCTGCGGGAGGCCAGGGCCGAATCCGACTGAACCTGAAGGCCGACACCACTCCTGACGATCCTCCGGTCAACCTGGTGCTGGACCCTGCCAGTCCGGGACGCCCGTTCGACGGCATCGGCGGCAACTTCCGTCTCCAGTTCCCTGAGACCGACGCGGCGGTCTTGCAGTATAACTTGGAGCACCTCCCGTGCGCGTGGGGGCGGTTCGATCTTCCCTGGGCGGAGTGGGACCCGGTGGAGCACCTTGATCCCTTGGCCAGAGCACGTGCGGGCGACCTTCATCCCAAGATCCTTGGCGCCCATGAAACCGCCCGGGCCTTGGGTCGGCGACAGGTGCCGCTGATGGTGAGCGCCTGGGTCCCTCCGAAATGGGCGTGCGCCCCCTCGCAGCCCGTTGGTTTACGGGGCGTGGCGCTGGATGACGGCAAGATCGAGCGCATTTCCGCTTCGCTGACCAGCTACTTGCTTTTCTTGAAGGAGCATGCGGGAGCCCAGGCGGCCTACTTCTCTTTTAACGAGCCCGAGACCGGGGTGGAGGTGCGACAGACCCCGGAGGAGCACCTGCGGTTCATCAAAGTCATGGGCCGGCACCTGGCCCAGGCCGGCCTGACGACCAAGCTGCTGTTGGGCGATACCGCCCACGGCACTCCTGCGGCGCTTGATTTCATCCGGCCGGCACTGGCGGACGTCACCGCCCACCCGCATATCGGTGCCGTGGCGTTTCACACCTGGCGCGGCTGCACCGCCGAGATTCTGCCCCGCTGGGCGGAGGTGGCCCGGCAACTCGGGGTGCCCTTGTTTGTCACCGAAGCAG
>CAYYMW010000293.1:4261-9100 GCA_964472515.1 uncultured Verrucomicrobiota bacterium
GCCGGATGCCCACCTGCACGAGTACCCAGGCGTGCGGTTGGAGCCCTGGTTTCAACTCCAGGAAATTGAGCTGTACGTTCGGATTTGCGCCTTGGCTCAGCCCGCGTCCATCATGGAATGGCAGCTGACATCCGACTACTCCGTTCTGGCGGGCGCCGGAGTCTACCACGAAACCGGACCGCTAAGGCCGACGCAACGCTTCTGGAGCCTCAAGCAACTGGCGGCGACTCCTCGGGGCGCGTTTGCCTTGCCGGTCTCCACGGATCGCTCGGAGGTTACCCCGGCGGCCTTCGGCGACCTGCTCAACGGCCAGTACATTCTCCACGTGGTGAATCGTGGGGCCGAGCGCCGGGCGCGCCTCGCTGGTTGGCCTGCATCCGTCTCGAACCTTCGTCGGTTCACTACCGATGCCTCAAGAGGCATGCAGGAAGGTGAACGTCTTTCGGTCTGGGAAGGGCGGGCTGAATCGGTGTTGCCAGCGGCCAGCTATGTGACCTTCCTCAGCTCCGGCAGCGCCGTTCCCTCCTCGCGTTAGCTGCCCACCTCGCAACGAAGCCCCCCGGGGGCCGCTGGCTGAGTTGCCATCCTCGCAACCCAACCATGCTCCAGCGCACCCACCGCGCAAGGCGAGGCAATGGACCCGCGGTTGCATGGTCGCCGTCACCCCAAGCAGTCTGTCGGTATCGCCCCTCGAGCCTTCCCTGAGGGTTGGCAGCGTGTCCGCCTGGAAAAGGCCGGGGCCGCCAGACGGAATCACGGCCGCGGAGGCCGCGCTTGTTCGAGCATGGCGGCGATGGTGTCCAGCGCGTTCCCCTCGAGACGATTGTTCACGTAGATGAACGTGCGCGTCCCGCCCGGTTGGGTTTGTCCGGCCCGGATCAAGGCGGCTCCCGCCGCGCGGGCCGATGGATGCGGCTCCCGCAAGCGATCATACGGCTTGAACAGCCGCACGGCCTGCTCGTAGGGTCGGCCGCACTTGAGGAGGAACCTGGCCGCTGCCCGGTGCGGAGTGGTCCGGCTGCCCGTCAGGCCCATCTGCTCGCTGGCTTCCGGCATGTCCGCCCACTGATTGTAGATGTGGGTGACACCGTGGCGGCGGAGGACCTCGAAGTACTGCGGTTGGAGGAAGCTCCGGTTGCGAATCTCGACGCCGTAAGGCCAGTCGGCGGGGAGTCTGCCGAGAAACGCCTCCAAATCCGCCACGAAATCGCGCCCCCGTTCATACTCACTCGCGTGGAAATGGGAGAACTCGAACATCAACAGGCCGATCGACTCCCGAAACGCCGCCCAAGGCGCAAGGAAGCCTTCGGCAAACCGCTCGGCGTCGAGAAAGCGCGGGTTCGCCGCCCCGGCCCGGGCGCCGAACCGAGGCAGTCTGGGAAAACGCTTCAGCGTGATGTCGCCGGTGACCTTGAGGGCGAAGCGGAAGCCCGCGGGAACTTGCGAGATCAGGCTCTCGCAGAAAGCGGCGTCCGGGAACCGATAGTACGCGGCGTCCACGGAAACGGTGGCGAACACCTCCGCGTATTCGGCGAGGCACCGGCTTTCGAACCGGCGCTCCGAATACCGGCCGCGATAGGTGTAGCGGGCGCGGTCGTAGAGACGGCCCTCCCAACCCGGGTATTTCCACGACGAGGTACCAAGCCAGATTCCCTGGCAGGCCAGCGAACGCAGTTCCGCCGCGCAACGGTCACGGTCGAACAACGGTGGGTCCGGCTCTGGGGCCATGCTGCCGGGGGTGGCCGGGTGGACAAGCGGTGCCGGCCGGTCAGGTCTTCTGGGCGCTGCGGAACACCTCGCTCACGTCCACCGGATCGAGGCTGCTCAGGTCCACTCCGCCGCCTCCGGTTCGGGCGCGGATTTGCTCAAACTGGCCGGCGAGCGAGGTGGTGGCGGAGTTGGCGTAGTGGCGGACGATCCCGACGCCGACCGAGGCTCGGAACACCAGCACCACGATGGCCGTCTCGTCGATCTGGCGCCACAAGACGCTCATCTTGTCGCCTTGCTGAAACATGCAGTTGAACCGATCCTCGCCGACCAAGCCGGCTATGTATTCGGTGGCGGCGTAGGCGTTGGCCGCGAGCGTGGCGAGTTGGGACGAGTCGAAGGGCTTGAGATCGCCTGCGCTGAGCACCAAGTAGCCGGCGCGCTCGACCAACAGCACCGCCGAGGCTTCGCTCTTGGCCAGCAACTCCTCCAACGTCCCCCGCAGGGCGGGCAGGTCTTCCTCCGTCAGTTGCGGGAACTGCAGCATGGCTATTTTCCTCTCTTTTCCCGCTCGACCAGGTACTTCATGATCAACACTCGGGAAATGGCGTTGAGACTCTCGAAGACGCCCTCGCCGCGCGAGGCCGCCGCCGTGGACGACGGCACCTTGACCTCGCGGTCGTTGAGCACGTAGTCCAGATATTCCTTGGGGGCCGCGTTCGGCAGGTCCTGCTTGTTGTACTGCAGGACATACGGGATGTCCGAGAGGTTGAATTTCAGCGAACGAAGGTTGTCGACCATGTCCGTGAAACTCTCGATATTCTGCGGCATCAGCTCATATTGCGAGTCGGCCACAAACACGATGCCATCCACCCCGCGCAACACCAGTTGCCGGGTGAGCCCGTAGATGATTTGGCCCGGGACGGTGTACAACTGGAAACGGCAGCGATACCCGCCAATCGTGGGGGCCTCCAAGGGAAGGTAGTCGAACAACAGGGTGCGCTCCGTGTTCGTCGCCACCGTCAGCAGTTTGCTCTTGGTCTGGCCGGGGGCGACCTGCACTCGCGCTTGAACCTGCTCCAGATTCGTCGTCTTTCCGCTCTTGGCGGGACCGTAGTACACGATCTTGATCTGGATTTCCTTGGTGGCCTGTATGATGAGAGCCATGGGCTTGGTTTATATCACGATTCCAGCGGCGAACGCAATCGACTCCTGCCGCGGGGCCTTCGCGGCCGGGCGCGCGCATCCAGAACAGCAGGAATCGGGCTCAGCGAATGCCTTCATGTCAACCGGGTGCCGGTGACGATGGTGCGCACTTGCTGGAGCGCGGCCTCCCCCATGCGGCTGCCGAATACGGCCACCAGCATGCCGTCCACGGGCAATACGGCCAGATTCAACTCGGCGAACTGGTACACCACCCTGTCGGCTTTTTGGACACCGAACGGCTTGACCAACGCGAAGACCTGACACCCCAATCGCGGAAGGAAGGCGCTCATCGCATCCCGGTCCAAGCCGGTCGGGAGGTGAGCCGCCACCGGGAGTCCGTCCGTGCTGGCCAGCAGCGCGCCCTCTACGCCGGGAATCAACGCCAGCATGGAGACAAACTCGCCCGGGTGACACGTTGTCGGGGCGGTTGGCGCGGCGGGAGCCGGCGCGGAGACCGGGTTGTCGGCCGGCGCTTCGCCTGGCGCGGCTTGGGCGCGCAATCGTAGATAGCGGTCCGCCAGCAGACTCAGCGGAATGCGGAACACGCGATCAGGCGGATAACATCGTGGTCCGTCCGGAATCGCCGGCCGCGCCCAGCCGGCCAAGTCGCTCCAACTCACCTCCATCACGCCGGCGCGCAGCGCGGCCTCCAACCGTTCGAGCGGCACCCGCAGCGTGGTTTCCTCCGCAGGTTTGGGCCAGCCGTCGGGGGTCTCATCGCCCCACGCTTCAGGAAGGAGGAACCACTCCAAGTCGATGTGGGAGGCCGGCAAACGGCCCGACGGCGCGCTCGAAGCCACCAGCATCGCCACCGGCAGGGCGATGGCCAGCGGCCAGTCCCGTTCGGCGGGGCTGGGGGCGGTCGGCGGAGCGGCCGTCTCCGAGACCAGCCGCAGTGACGGAACGGCGGCGGGCGTTTGCGCCGGCACCGGAGCGGTGCGCGGGACCGGGGGAGCCAGGGGGGCCGGCGCGGGCGCAGGCGGCTCGCGATCCGGGACCGGCATCGCGCCCGTGAACGGGATGGGAGCAGTCGCGGGTGGCGGCAAGGTCGGCATTGGCGGGACCGTGATCGGAGCGCCCGCCGGTGGCTCGGGAAGAAGAATGGGCGTCGGCGCGGATTTCTGCCCCTCCGCCTCGAACAAGTCCGGCACCTCCGAAGCGGCGGTCACTTCCTGACCCGCTTGGAGCCCCTTGAGCGCGTTGACGAACTTGGGAACCACCATGCCCAGCGGGAACTCCAGCAGCATGTCCTCCGCCAACGGACCCTGCGGGGCCGCGCTTACCGGGCGAACCCAGCGCCGCACGTCTTTCCAGGCCAGTTGGATGCGGCCGCTCTTCAACTGCCCTTCCAAGACCGAGAGCGGTATCTGGATCGAGAGCGGCGTCTTGGAGACACCCATGGCCGAGCGCGTTGGCTCGGGCCAGGTGGGGAACACCTCCGCCCATGGCACGGCCAGGATACTCTCGGTGGTCGGAGTGGCTGCCATCAAGGCGGGCATCACCGTCGCCAGCTTGGCGGCGGGAGCCTCGGCGGCCATCGGAGCCGGTGCCGCCAACGTGGGCGCCGCCGGTGGCGCGCTGGCGGGGGTTGCAGCGGGAACGATCGGTTCGGTGGGCGCGCCGGGCATCGATTGGAACAGGTCCGGCACACTCTCGGGCAGCTCGGTCTCGGTCGCGAGCTCGGGCGCGTTGCGGCGGGCCATGAAGAGCGGCGCGATGAAGGCCAGCGGAATCACCACCTTCGTGTCCAGCGGCATCGCCCGCAGCAGCACCGCCGTCGGAGGGCGGACCCACTGGCACAGTTGCTGCCACGCGAACTCGACCTTGCCCTTCTTGAGCAACGGTTCGATCGCGGCGAACGGAATGCGCACCACCTGGGCCGTGGCTTCACCGCCCACGGCTTGCCGGAGCGCCTCGGGCCAGTGA
>CAYYMW010000294.1:0-9081 GCA_964472515.1 uncultured Verrucomicrobiota bacterium
GGACACAGGTTCGCCCCCCAATGCCTCCCCGGCTTGAAATGACAGGCGTCGAGAAGCGCTTCGGCGCGACGCACGCGTTGCGGGGGGTATCGTTCGAGGTGGCGGCCGGCGAGGTGCACGCGCTGATCGGAGAAAACGGCGCCGGCAAAAGCACGCTGATGAAGATTCTGAGCGGGGCGCACCGACCCGACGCCGGGGAAGTGCGCCTGGATGGCCGCCCGTTTCATCCGGAAGACCCGCTCCACGCCCGCCGCGAAGGGATCGCGATGATCTACCAGGAACTCAACCTGGCACCGCACCTGAGTGTGGAGGAGAACATCCTGCTGGGGGCCGAACCCGCCCGCTGGGGCTGGTTAGACCGGCGCCGCCGGCGGGAAATGGCGCACGCTGCGCTGGCGGAACTGCAACAAGACGCGATCCCCCTCGACGCGCCGGTATACACCCGTCCCATCGCGGAGCAGCAATTGGTGGAGATCGCCCGGGCCTTGGTGGGCGATCCGAAGGTAATCATCATGGATGAGCCCACCAGCAGCCTCACGCAGGTGGATACGGAGAACCTGTTCGCGGTGATCCGCCGGCTGCGGAACCGGGGGGTGAGCGTGGTCTACATCAGCCACTTCTTGGAGGAGTGCCAGCGGGTGGGGGACCGTTTCACGGTGCTGCGCGACGGCCAGAGCGTCGGCTCCGGAAAGTTGAGCGAGGTGGGAGTCCCAGACCTGATCCGCCTGATGGTGGGCCGCCAGATTGAGGAGATCTATCCCCGGACGCCACACAAGATGGGCCGGCCGGTGTTGGCGGCGACGGAGCTGGCGGGCAGGGTCAAGCCGCGGGATGCCAGTTTCACGTTGCGGGAGGGCGAGATTCTTGGGGTCGCCGGGTTGGTCGGCGCGGGACGCACCGAGATGGTGCGCGCCTGTTTCGGCCTGGACCGGCTCAAAGCCGGGGTGGTGACCGTTGCCGGCAGAGCAAGCGCAGCCGGAACGCCGTCGAGCCGTCTCGCGGAAGGCATCGGGCTGTTGAGCGAAAACCGCAAGGAGGAAGGGTTGATGCTGGGACAAAGCCTGGCGGACAACCTCACCTTGACGCGCTACGGGCCCCTGGCCCGCGGCGGGTTCATCAGCGGCCGCAAACAGCACGAGGCCGCCCGCCGCTGGATGACGGAGCTGGAGGTGCGGGCGCGCGGGCCGGGACAGAATGTGGTTGAGCTCAGCGGCGGCAACCAACAGAAGATCGCGCTGGGACGGCTGCTCCACCACGACGCCCGGGTACTGCTGCTGGACGAGCCGACGCGGGGCATCGATGTCGGCAGCAAGGCGCAGATCTATCGTCTCATCGGGGCGCTGGCGGCCCAAGGCAAGGCCATCCTCTTCATCAGTTCCTATCTGCCGGAGCTGCTGGGAATCTGCGACGCGATTGCCGTGATGTGCCGGGGAACGCTTACCGAGGCCCGCCCGGCCTCGGCGTGGACGGAACACGCGATCATTGCCGCGGCCATCGGCCGGAACGACACTGTTGATTCCCACCATTCATGAAGGAACCCGCCGCCCCACCCCGCTTCGATTTTGCGCGTTTGCTTTACGTGCTCGGGCCGTTGTTGATGCTGCTGTTTGTGGCACTCCTCTTCGCCAGCCTGCTTGGGCTGCAGGATTTGCGCGCACGGGCAGTGACGGGAGGCGGTCATGGTCTGGGCGGACTCTGGTCGGCGTTCCGCGCCGGGTCGCTCGGCAACATCGACGATTACCCAGGCCTGCTTGCCTTTCTCTCGGGCGGCAACTTCAAGATTGTGTTTACCCAGACGGCGGTGGTGGCGGTCTGCGCGCTGGGAATGACGATGATCATCGTGAGCGGAGGCATCGACCTGAGCGTCGGTTCCGTGGTGGCCCTGACCAGCGTGGTGGGCGCGAGTGTGTTTGTGCGGCAGCACAGCCTGGTCCAGGCGTGCGTGCTGACCCTGCTGGCGGGCGGCGCGGCCGGGCTGCTCAACGGCGCGGTGATTGCCGGGTTCAGAATGATGCCGTTCATCGTGACCCTGGGGATGATGGGCGTCGCCCGCGGCGCGGCGAAGTGGCTCGGGGGCAACCAGACGGTCAACCTTCCCCAGGAATGCCCGATCAACAACATCATGGCCACCGCCCAGACGGATCGTTTGCTGCCGTTACCGCACGGAGTATGGCTGGCCATCGCCCTGGCCGCCGTAATGGCCGTGGTCCTGCGGCGGACGGTGTTCGGGCGATACCTTTTCGCCATCGGTTCCAACGAGGCGACGGCGCGCCTGTGCGGCGTGCGGGTACGGTTGCACAAGCTGCTGATCTACGCGTTCGCCGGGCTTTTCTTTGGATTGGGCGGGCTCCTGCAACTCTCCCGCCTCACCCAGGGCGATCCGACCGTGGCGGTGGGGCTGGAACTGGATGTGATTGCGGCCGTCGTCATCGGCGGTGCGAGCCTCAACGGCGGCATCGGCAGTATCACCGGCTCGATGATTGGCGCGCTCATCATGGCGGTACTGCGGAACGGCTCGAACCAGATGGGCTGGCCCAACTACATGCAGGAGATCATCATTGGCATCGTGATTATCCTCGCCGTCGGGCTCGACAGGCTGCGCCAAGCCAAGGCCAGCCAGGTGACGTGAGCAAGGCGGCGCGCGGACGGCCGGGAACTCGGATCGGGGCACCCTCCCCTCCGATGGTCGCGGCGCGGCCGGAGCGATGCCCGGAAGCGCGCGACCACCCACGTTTGGATTGTTCGAGGGGACGGGCTGTGTCACGGTGGCGGGGACGCAGCAACCGCATGTTTGCGATCCAAAGAGCCCTGCACCAGACCAGACACGCGCCGGCCGCCCTGGCTGAACAGAAGCGCCGGGGAAGCCTTGGATGGAGCGTGCTCCTGCTGTTCCTCGCGATGGCGAGCGCCTATGCATTGGATTGGCAGCGGGAGGGTGGTTTCCGCCGCGCCGCCTTGCCGGTGCCCCAGGACGGGAAGACCGGTTTCACGCTCATGCCGGGCTCGGGAACGGGGATCGCGTTCACCAACCACCTCTCGGATGAGCGCGGGCAGACCAACATGGTGCTGTGGAATGGATCCGGAGTCGCCGCGGGGGACGTCGACGGGGATGGGCTGTGCGACCTGTATTTCTGCAACCTGGACGGTCCCAACGCACTCTTCCGCAACCTGGGGGGATGGAGATTCACGAATCTCACCACCCAAGTGGGGGTGGCGTGCACCGGGCAGCAATCCACCGGAGCCGTGTTGGCGGACGTGGATGGAGATGACCATCTGGACCTGCTGGTCAGTTCGATTGGAGGCGGGGTGAGGCTGTTCGCGAACGACGGCAAGGGTCATTTCAGGGAGACCACCGCCACCTCCGGCCTGGCCACCAACACCGGCAGCATGACGATGACGCTGGCGGACATCGACGGGAACGGCACGCTGGACCTGTACGTGGCGAACTACCGCAAGGACACCTTCCAGGACCAGCCCAACATGCAGTTCACCCTTGCCCGGAAGGACGGCAAGCTGCAGGTCACGCATGTCAATGGCGTGCCGGCGACCGAACCCGGCCTCACCAACCGCTACGCCATCGATGAGAACGGCACGGTCATCGAGTACGGCGAACCCCATGTCCTGTACCGCAACGACGGCCACGGACGCTTCACCCCCGTATCCTGGACCGACGGCTCGTTTCTCGACGAGGACGGCCGCCCACTGGCGGCGCCACCCACCGATTGGGGCCTTTCGGCCGTCTTCCGAGATCTCAACGGCGACGGCGCTCCCGACCTCTATGTCTGCAACGACACCTACTCGCCGGACCGCATCTGGATCAACTTCGACCACGGGAAGTTCCGCGCCCTGCCCCGGCTCGCGCTGCGCGAGACGAGCTTTTCCTCGATGGGAGTGGACTTCGCCGATCTGAACCGCGACGGGTACGACGACATTTTCGCCACCGACATGCTGTCGCGCGACCACACCAATCGCCAGACCCAGATTTCGGTGTCGCGCCCCCTGTCGATCCCCGGAGTGATCGACAACCGCCCGGACTACCAGCGCAATACGCTTTTTCTGAACCGGGGTGACGGGACGTACGCGGAGATCGCCCAGTATTGCGGGGTGGACGCCACGGATTGGACCTGGTCGCCGGTGTTTCTCGACGCGGACCTGGACGGCTACGAGGACCTGTTCATCACCACCGGGCATGCGTGGAACCTGCTCTATCTCGATACCCGCATGCGGATCGACGCGCTGCGCCATCGGCGCAACCTGTCCCTGCCGGAGTTCTACAAGTTGCGGTCGATGTACAAGCCGTTTGACTGTCCCAACTACGCCTTTCGCAACCGCGGAAACCTGACGTTCGGGGACATGAGCACGGCGTGGGGCTTCGACGCGCGGCAGATTTCGCAGGGAATGTGCCTCGCCGACCTGGACAATGACGGCGACCTGGACCTGGCCCTGAACTGTTTCAACCAACCCTGCCTGGTCTACCGCAACGAGACCGCCGCACCCCGGCTGGCAGTTCGCTTGAAGGGGCGGCCTGGCAACACCCGCGGCATCGGAGCCCGTATCAGAGTGCTGGGCGGTCCGGCACCGCAAAGCCAGCAGATGCTCAGCGGGGGGCGCTACGTCTCCAGCGACGAGCCCATCCGCACGTTTGCCGCCGGAGCAACGGGTAATCGCCTGACGCTCGAGGTCACCTGGCCCAGCGGCCAGACCAGCACCGTAACAGAGGCGCGGCCGAATTGGGTCTACGAGCTGGATGAAGCCGCAGCGGCGGCGTCCTCAAGCCGGTCCGCGCCGCCGGAACCACCGATACCGTGCTTCACGAACGCGAGCGACCAACTCGCTCACCGCCACCACCAGGAGGTCTTCGATGATTTCGCCCGCCAACCGTCGCTGACCAAGCGCCTCAGCCAGCATGGGCCCGGGACAACCTGGTTCGATCTCGACAACGATGGAAGGGACGACCTGTTGATCGGCACGGGGCGCGGGGGGACGTTGGGACTCCTCCGCAACGCAGGCAACGGGCGCTTTGCGGCCTTCCCGTTCGCCGCCCCCCTCGGCCCGGCACCCGACGATGAAGCCGCGGCCTTGGGCTGCGGTCTAACCCCCGGCACCAACCTGCTGCTGGTCGCGCGGTCCAATTACGAGACCGGCGATACCAACGGGGTGCTCGTCTACGAAGCAACGGCCCAAGGGCTTCGCTTGCGGGAAAATCTGCCCATGGGGGAATCTTCCGCAGGCCCGCTGGCGATGGCGGACGCAGACGGGGACGGAGCGCTCGACCTGTTCGTCGGCGGGCGTGTCGTACCCGGCCGCTACCCGGCGCCGGCTTCCTCGCGTCTTTTTCTGAACCGCGGCGGCCGTTTCCGTCTGGATGAAGCCAACACCCCGGCGCTGAAGGAAGCCGGCCTGGTCAACAGCGCGGTGTTCGCCGATCTGAACGGTGACGGGGCTCCGGAGCTTGTGCTGGCGTGCGAGTGGGGCCCGCTGCGGGTGTTTCGCAACGAGCGCGGCCGACTCATCGATTGGGACCCGCAACTGGTCTTCCCACAAGCCGCCGGGGACGAGGCGCGGCCGGCCACCCTGCAGGGACTCACCGGCTGGTGGCAAGGCGTGGCGGCGGGCGATTTCGACGGTGACGGACGCATGGACATCGTCGCGGCAAACTGGGGCCGCAACGGACGCTACCAACGCTACCTCGGCCGGCCCCTGCTGGTCTTATATGGCGAACTGGCCGGAGATGAGGTGGTTGAGTTTCTGGAGGCCTACCATGATCCGGGGCTGGGTAAATGGGTGCCGTGGCAGCGCTGGAACAAGGTCGCGGCCCTGTTCCCCTTCGCGCGGCAGCGGATTGGCAGCTTCGCCCAGTTCAGCACCATGGGGATTGACGAGATCCTGCTCGAGGTTGTGCCGAAAATGAGCCGGCTGGAGGCGGCGACCCTTGAGTCCGTCGTCCTGTTGAACCGGGACGACCATTTCGAAGTGGTGTTGCTTCCGCTGGAAGCCCAACTCGCTCCCGCCTTTGGCGTATGCGTGGGCGATCTGGACGGCGATGGGGCCGAGGACCTCTTTCTCAACCAGAATTTCTTCGCGGTGGATCGGGAGACCTCGCGGTACGACGCCGGGCGAGGCCTCTGGCTGCGCGGGGACGGCATGGGAGGCTTCCAACCGGTGCCCGGCCAGAGGAGCGGACTGCAGGTTTACGGGGAGGGCCGCGGCGCAGCGCTCGGCGACTACGACGCGGATGGCCGGCTGGACTTGGTCGCCGCTCAGAATGGCGCGGGGACGCTGTTGTTTCATAACGAGCAGGCCCGTCCGGGACTTCGCGTGCGACTCGAAGGGCCGTCGTCCAATCCGCAGGCGATCGGGGCACGGTTGCGGTTGGGGGACGGCTCCCGCCTGGGCCCCGCGCGGGAGATTCACCTTGGCGCCGGTTGGCTCTCGCAGGACTCGACAGTGCAAGTAATGAGCGCTGCTTTCGCGCCCAAGCGACTGCATGTGTACTGGCCCGGCGGACGACAGACCGTCTCGGAGATCCCCCCCAACGCGAGGGAGGTCGCCGTCGAGACCACAGGCGGCCTGAGAGTGCTCCGGTGACCCGCCCATCGGGCCTGGGGTCCACGACCGGGCAGGCCTTGGCCCGGCCCCCGGTAAGTACCGGCGGCGGCCTCGATTCCCGTGGGGAGGCCCAAGCAGCGCGGCCGCAGGCAAGGAATTGGGGGAAGGCAAGTTCCGCGACTAAATCTGCTTGACGTTTAGGCGATAATGTCAAAACGTCGTCGCATTACTGGTTCAGCAAAGTCTGAGCACGTTTCAAAGCACAGGTAACTACTATGTCACGGCTATCTTATACGTCGGTCGGGTTGGTGGCGCTGGCGCTCGCGGCGTCGACCGCCTGGGGTCAGAGTGAGATTACGCGCAGCAAACGCTGGGAAGTCTTCGCCACGGGCAACTGGTCCTACGGTGGCGACACCGGTCTGCGGTCCCAGAGCCTTCCTACCGCTGTCGATTTCAAGTCGTTTTACGGCATGGGCCTCGGAGTGGGTTACAACCTGTCCGACAACTTCAATGTGAACGTCAACGGCGCCTTCGGCACGGTGGAAAACAAGGCCACCCGCAACGGCGCCGTCCTTCGTGGCGAAGCCAACGAGATGAAGTGGGACATCGGCCTGGACTACAACCTGCTCAAGTCGCGCTTCACCCCGGTGATCGGGGCGGTCATTGCGATCGACTACTTCTCCGACGATGAGACCATCGGCGGACAGCGGTTCTCGTACCAGCAATCCACCTTTGGCCTCGGCGGCGGCGCAGGCTTCCGTTGGGACATCAGCAGCCACGTGTTCGCCAAGGCGATGTACCGGTACACCTACAACATGGGCCTCGACAAGTTCGAGGACGACATGTCGGTCCACAGTGTCACGGTGACCTTCGGCTACACCTTCTAGGCCTCGATCCAGCCTTTCACGAACAGCCTGATCGACTCCCCCGTGTGGGGCATAGTCGATTGGGCTGTTTTTTTTGGGAGCCGGTAGGAAAGACGTTGGCACAAGCCCCCCGGCGGGCAGTTCGCCGGGGAGCGGGAAGACCAGCGTGGTTGCTTCGCTCAGACCGCAGGGTATACGTAGCCGCGACGGTAGTCGCGTTTGAGCAGGCTGTTGGCGTAGTCGTCGCCGACGATTTGATCGCGTCGGCCATCCCACTGGAGGCTGCGGCCGGTTTTCAAGCAAAGCATCGCGAGCAGGCTCATGCAGGTGGAGCGATAACCGATCTCGATGTCGCAGACCGGGGTGCGGTTGCGGTCGATGGATTCGAGGAAATCCGCCCAGAGTTCCTTGATGTTCTGGCTGTCGGGTTCGTTGAGCTTCGGCGCCTCGTGTTGGACTGGCTCGTTCTTGTTCACCGGGTAGAACCGCCAGCCATCCTGCCAGCCCATGTGGAAGATTCCCTTGGTGCCGTAGAAATAGACGCCCACATTCTCGCCCTTCTCCACCTCGTTCCCGGCGTACATGCGATGTTCCCATGTGGCAGTGAACGACTCGAATTCGAAAGTGGCAATCTGGGTGTCGGGCGCGTCGGTGGTCTGCGCCTCAGCAAGGTTGATCGCGGCCCCGCGGATCGGGCGTCCGCCGGTGGAGTAGACCCGGCGGGGATACTTCTCCTCGGTCCACCAAAGAATCTGGTCGAGCCAATGGATGCCCCAGTCGCCAATCTGGCCGTTGGCGTAGTCAAGGAACATGCGGAATCCCTTGGGATGGATCAGGTTGTTGAACGGGCGCAGCGGCGCCGGCCCACACCACAGGTCCCAATCGAGTTCTTTGGGAGGTTCACTGTTGGCGGCGGCCCGTTCGGGCCCGCCGCCGTAATGAACGAAGGCGCGGACGGAGCCGATCTTGCCGGCCTTGCCGGCCTTGAGGAAATCGATGCCCGACTTGTTGTGCGGGGAGACCCGCCGATGCGTGCCGACCTGGACCGCCTTCCCGAACTTGCGGGCGGCGCGGACCATGGCGCGGCCCTCCAGAATCGTGTGGCAGACCGGTTTCTCGACATAGACGTGGGCGCCCGCACGCAAGGCATCGATGGTGGCCAGTGCATGCCAGTGATCCGGCGTGGCGACGATGACGATTTCCGGGCGCTCCTTTTCGAGCATCTCGCGGTAGTCCCGGTAGCCCTTGATCTTATCGCCGGTGTCTTTCTCCACCTTGGCGACAGCCGGTCCCAAGCGGCGCTGGTCGACGTCGGCAACGCCCACCACTTTGCTGCGCCCCGCCGCCATGGCTTCGTTCAGAATGTTCATGCCCCACCAACCGCTGCCAATCAGGGCGGTCCGGTATTTGGTGGCGGCCTCGGCGCCCAGGATCGGGACGGCCCCAAAGAGGGCGGTGGCGGCGGCACTGGTCTTGAGGAAACGGCGGCGATTCATGTTCATACAACCTGAAACGGCGGTTCGTTGAGCTGACCGGGTGTTGAGGCCGATCAGTTGCTGTTTTAAGGCATTGCAGAACGCGCCGAAGCCATAGTCAAGCGGGAAAACAAGCCGTGTCGTGTAGTTTTCAAAACCGGACAACTCGGAGGGTTGTAGTTTTCAAAACC
>CAYYMW010000295.1:0-9011 GCA_964472515.1 uncultured Verrucomicrobiota bacterium
GGCGGCCACCAGCGCGCCAAGGTGCTGGGCTACATCTCCGTCGGCGATGGCAGCGATTACTACCGGTTGGGGAATCTTGCCGGGGGCACGCGGGTGGTCTTGAACCAACAGCAGCCTGCCAGCAGCGGATTTGGGAGCACCCTGTGGATCTTGAATAGCGCGGGGACAGCGGTTGCGGCGAGCGCCTGGGGCGCTCCGACCTTGGATTACACCCTGCCAGCGGATGCGGGCGGCGTCTACTACAGTGCCGTGTCGGGGTACAACCTGCCCAAGTCAATGGCTTTCGATGGCGTTCCCGGCAGCGCCTTGTACTTCCACGGAGGCAGCACGTTTGTCTCGGTGCCGGATAGCACCGCCGTGCGGCCGTCGAGCGTTACGGTCGAAGCTTGGGTGAATCTGTTCACGGTTTCCGGCACCCGGGTGATTGCTGCCAAGACCGTGGGTGGAGCGTCCGGCGACTCCTACGTCATCTGGATGCAGGACAGCACGCTCCGAGGTTTGGCGCAGAATGCCAGTGGGCAGGGCACGAGCGTGGATTTCGAGTGGAATCCCGAGCTGAACCGGTGGTACCACGTGGCATTCACCTTCGACGACACCACCAAGCAGGAGGTCCTGTACGTGGACGGCGAGCAGAAAGCCACCGCGACGAGCAATGTGACCATCGGGTATGACGATCATCCCTTCACGATCGGGGCGGAGTATCACTATGAGTCGCCGAACTGGTTCTTCGTCGGACTGATGGATGAGGTCCGGCTGTGGAGCGTCGCCCGGACGGGGGCGGAAATCCTGGCGGCCAAGGACCATCGCCTCAACGGGAACGAGACCGGTTTGGCCGGGCTCTGGCGGTTTGACGACGGAGCGGGGACGACAGCGGCCAATGCCGTCGCCGGTGGTGGAACGGGCGCGCTGGTGAACTGGCCGGTCTGGGTGCCTTCGACGTACGCGAGGAAGGTGGGCAACGGCCTGTTTGCGGAGTACCTGCTCGATATCGACCTTTCCAGCACCGTGCCGCCAGTGATTGTCAGCGACACCTTGCCGGAGGAAGGGAGCACGAGCCTGGGTGTCTGGCAGGGCTTCTCGCTCCGCTTGGGTGAAGACATGGATCCTCAGACCGTCAACCATGCCGAGAACTACGAATTGCGGTCCGCGGGCGCGGACGGCGCCATAGGCACCGACGACGACGAGGTATACACGCTGGCGGTCGGATCCTACGCCGGCGGGTTGGATGTCAGTTTCTACGTGAGCGACGGCCCGCTGCAACCGGGAGCCTACCGATTCCTGGCCCGGGCAGCGTTGAAGAATCGTTACGGGGTCGGTTTGGCCGGTGACTACCAGCGCCAGTTTATCATTGGCGCGGAGGGCGGATTCGTCTTCGAGGATCGCGACAATGGCATCTTCGAGAAGGCGACCGAATTGCCTCCCGCGGGTGACTTTCTGCGCACCGTGGAAGGACGCGGACGGCTTGCAGACCGCAACGACGCGGATTTCTGGTCCTTTGAAGCGCAAGCCAATGATCGGTTTGTACTGGGCATCGAGGTGCCGGGTCGGCCAGGTGCGACCGGGCTCCATTATCAGGTGCTCAAGCCGGACGGCTCGGTGCTCTTCCAGTTCAACGCGGACTATTACGGCTGGGCACAGACCGAGCCGGTCGTGTTGACGGATGCGGGCAGGTACGGAATCCGGGTGACCTACAACTGGGAGCACTACGGGGAGTACCGGCTGCGGGTCTTCCTGGCCGCGCCGCCCAAGGTAATCGAGACCGAGGACAACGGTTCTGTGAACGGGGCGACGACGCTGAGCTTGGAAGCGAACGGCGATCGGCGGACTGCGGCTGCAATCGGTTACATCCGGCAGAACGGGGACCTGGACTACTACAAGCTGGGCGTGCTGACCAATGGCACCTCCGTCTTCCTGAGCGCCCGGCTGCCGGAGGGGAGCCAGGTGCGCCCGGTGGTGAGCCTGTACGATAGCGCCAACGGATACGTGGCCGAGGCGGGCAGCGGTCGTCCGTTCGACAGCGTGGCCGAGGTGCGAATCGCGCAGACGGGGACCTACTATGCCGTGGTCCGGGGAGCGGAGGCCGAGGGGGGGCTCAACTACCTCTACGAGTTGGATGTGGAGGCGGTGCCTACGGGCAGTGTGAGTTTCCCGAACCTGCAGGTGGTTTCGGTGACGCCGCCTTCGGGCACGCTGCAGAGCGGCCAGCAAACGGGCGTCAAATTCACGGTACAAAACGTGGGCACCGTGGTGGCGAGCGCGGCCGGTTGGTCGGATCGCGTGGTGATGTCGAAGAACGCCACCCTGGGTGACGGCGATGACATTCCGCTGGGCATCTACGTGCATAACGGGGCGTTGGATGCCGGCGCCAGCTACGAGGTCACGGAGACAGTGAAACTGCCGGACGGCATCAGCGGGGACTTCTATCTCATCGTGCAGACCGACTTCAGCAACTCCGTGAACGAGTTCCTGCTCGAGGGGGATAACATCACGCCGTCGTCGGCCACCTTCAAGGTCAACAAGGCGGACTATCCGGACTTGGTGGTGGAGGACTTGGCGGTGACGGGCCCGGATGCGATGAACGGGTATCAGATTGCATGGAAGACGGCCAACCGCGGCTCTGCGGGCACCGGCGCCGCGTTCAAGGAGCGGGTTCTGGTCCGCAATGTGAGCACGAGCACCACGCTGCTGAATGAGGAGCGGGACCTGGCGGCCCTGGCGGCAGCCGCGAGCGTGAACGGCGGCGCGGCCGTGACCACGGTGGTGCCGGGCAACTACCAGATCACCATCACGGTGGATTCGCGCAACGCGATCTACGAGGACAATGATCAGGGCCATGCCAGCGCCGAAGGGAACTCGTTCGGCACGACCTTCCGCATCGCCCGGTTCTTCAACATCACGGTGCTGGCCAATCCGGCGGCCGGCGGCCAGGTAACGGGTGGCGGAACGTATCCCGAGGGAGCCACCGTGACGGTGACCGCGCAGGCGAACACGTCCCAGTTGCCGTACCGGTTCCAGGATTGGACCGAGAACGGGGCCTTCCAGAGCGGCAGCGCTACTTACATCTTCCAGGCGACCCGGGACCGGCAGTTGATCGCCAATTTCGGATTGGAGAACTTCCAGGTGGCGGCCAGCGTGAACCCGGCCGGAGCGGGGGCGGTTCAGGGCGCGGGCAACTACGCGTACGGATCGCAGGCCACCCTCCGCGCGCTCGCGAATTTCGGTTACCGCTTCAACAACTGGACCGAGGGCGCGACGGTGCTGGGCACCGACTCCGTCCTGAGCCTGCAAGTCCAGGCGGCGCACTCGGTGACGGCCAATTTCGCCGAAACCAACCTGGTGCATGACGTGGCGACGGCGACGCAGCCGGCGGGATTGGGGGCCGTGACCGGGGCCGGCCGTTACGCAAACGGCGAGACGGCGAACTTTGCCGCCCCTGCCAGCGTCGATCAGGAGCCGTTGCGGTACACCTTCAAGCGATTCCTGCTGAATGGCGCTCAGGTGAGTACCGAGCGGACTTATGCCAAGACGTTCGCTACCACCGATCCGGCAAGCGTGCAGGTGGTCGCCGAATACGAGGGCCGGAGCATCCGGCCGCTGGTGGTGGAGGCGCGGGGCAACCTGTCGGATCCGGTGGGGAACACCGCCAACTACACCGTGACCATCCGCTTCGATCGCAGCATGAGCGCCAGCCCGGCGCCCGAATTGGTGGTCACCAACGTGAATCCCGCCGCGGCCCTGCCCACCGTTCCCGACGGCGGGACTTGGACGACCACAGCGCAGGCCAACGATACCTATCGCACACCTCCCATCGCCATCGGCGCAGGGATGGACGGGACCAACGTCCTGGTGATTTCCGCGGTTCAGGACACCGACGGCAACACGCTGGCTGAAACCAACGCCCTGCGCTTCGTGGTGGACGTTACCAAGCCGGTCCTTTCCGAGGTGGCCGCCACGGGCCGGCCCGCGACAGCCATTGTTACGTGGCAATCCAACGAACCTGCCACCTCGCAGGTCGAGTATGGTCGCACGGAGACGCTCGGCTTCAGCACGCCGGCCGACCCGACCTTCGTGACGTCGCATCGCGTGGTGGTGACGGGCTTGCTCCCGGAGACGCAGTACTACTTCCGGATTAAGTCACGGGACCGCGCTGGCAACGAGTCGGTTTCCACCGTGGGCACCTTCCGCACGATCGCGGCGCCCGATCTCGAAGTGGCCAACCTGCGGTTGGATCCGGCTGCGGGGTTGACTTCAGGCATGGCGGCCGTGGTGCGGTGGGAGGACCGCAACTCCGGACTCGGCCCGGCCAGCGGCGCCTGGTACGAGTGGGTGGTCATCTCGAACCTGACGACCGGCGAGAAGATTCTCGACCGGCTGCTGTTGTACGACTCGGCGCAGGCGGGCGACATTGCCGCCGCGGGAGCGAAGGCTCGCTCGGAGGCCTTTACCTTGGCCGACGGCCCGTCCGGAGCGGGGAACTTGCTGGTGACGGTCAAGTTGGACGTGTACGACAACGTCTACGAACAGAATGCCGGGAGCACGGCTGAGGCGAACAACGCAGGCGCCCTCGCGGCGACTTCGACCTTGCTCACCTATCCGGACCTGGTGGTGCGCAACCTGGCCGCCACACCGGCCACGCCGGCTTCCGGCGGCCAGCTCACGGTGAGTTGGGAGGACGCCAATCTGGGGCAGGGCGCGGTTCAGAGGGCCTTCCGTGATCGCTTGATCGTCCGCAACCTGACCACGGGCGGGACGCTGCTTGACCGATGGGTCGCGTATGATCCCACCGATCCCTCCAACGGTCCCATTCCGGCCGGCGAGGCTCGGGCACGGCAGTATGCCTTCAACCTGCCGGACGGGAATCCCGGCACCGGAACGCTGCTGCTGGAGGTGACAACCGACGGTCAGAACGATGTCTACGAGTACCGTGGCGGCGTCCAGGCGGAGAGCAACAATAACCTGGCCCGGAACATCACCACGGTGCTGGCGCCCTATCCGGATTTGGTGGTCGAGGACATCCGGGTGCCCGCCACGGCGGAGTCCGGACAGTTGGTTTCGCTCGCGTGGGTGCTCCGGAACAGCGGGGACCGCGAGGTGACCGCCACGTGGCTGGACCAAGTCTTCCTTTCCAGCGATGCGAACATCGGCGCGGACACGTTCCTGGGCAACTACACCTTCACCGGCACGATCGTGGCTGGGGGGGCGGTGACGAACACGCAGAGCTTCATGCTGCCGTCCTTCGGCGCGGGTGAAAGGTGGGTGGTGATCCGCACGGATGCCGCCAACAATGTGTTCGAGAAGGATGAGGCCAATAACACCGGCATCAGCGGGCAGGCCATTGCCGTGCCGTCCCAACTGACCCTCAGCTTCAACCGCCTCGAATTGCCGGAGAATGGCGGGGCGGACGCGGCGCGCGGCACGATCAGTCGGAACTCGGCCACTGCCAACCGGGTGGAGATCACCCTCAGGAATGGGAATACGAACGCCATCGCCATTCCGGAAACGGTGGTGTTGGAGGCGGGGAGTTCCTCGGCCTCGTTCCCGGTGGCTGCAATCGACAACGTGCTGCTTGACGGCGACAAGACGGCGGAGGTCACGGCCTCAGCGGTTGGCTTTACTGGCGACCGGGGCACCCTCACGATCAAGGACGATGACGTTGCCACCCTGGTGGTCGAACTGGCCGCTGCCAGCGTGGCGGAGAATGGAGCGCCGGTGGCGGGCGCGGTCTTCCGCAACACCGACACCAACCTCCCGCTCCAGGTGATCCTGGTGAGCAGCGATGCCCGCAAGTTGCGGGTGCCGGCGGCGGTGACCATCCCGGCCGGGGAACGCCGGGCCGCCTTCCAGGCGACACCGGTCGACAATGCCCTGCCGAACAACACGGCCCGGGTGACGATCTCGGCCGTTCTGGGCGGGTTCTATGGCATTCCCAACTCGCTCGATATCCTCGACAACGATGCGCCGCAGGTCGCGCTTGTTTTTGCGGACCCGGTTGTTTCGGAAGGGGCGGCGAATCCCGCCACCACGGCCACGGTGACGCGCAACCCCGTGACGGCGGAGAGCATCACCTTGCAACTGGATAGCACCGATGTGCGATCGGTGACGGTGCCGTTGCGCGTTACCATCCCGGGCAACGTGGCCGAAGCGAGCTTCCCGGTGGGGGTGGTCAACAACCAGGACGTGGACGGTTCGCGTGCGGTGCAGGTGACGGCGACGGTGCTGGACGGACAGTTCAACACTCCCATTGTGGCGAGCCGCATTTCCGCCCCGATCACGGTAACGGATGACGATGGCCCCACGCTGAGCGTGACGCTCGGGAGCGAGTTGGTGGCCGAGGGAGGCCAGGTCACCGGCACCGTGAGCCGGAATACCGAACCGACCGCGGATCTACTGGTCAGTCTGACCAGCGGTGATCCAACCCAGGCGACGGTGCCAAGTACTCTGACCCTTGCGAAGGGCCAGCGCACCGCCACGTTCGTAGTGACGGGCGTCCAGGATCACGTCGCGGACGGCATCAAGCGGGTGACGATCACGGCGGCTGCGGCGGGCTACACGCCGGGCCAGACCGCCATCAACGTCAGCGATATTGACCTGCCCGACCTGCGGGTGGCGGACATTGCCCTCCCGGCCGGTGGGGTCACTGGCAAGACCAACAGCATCTCCTGGGCGGTTACGAACAACGGCATCGCCACCGCCACCGGGCCGTGGATTGACCGCGTCTACGTGTCGAGTTTCGCCGACGGAGCGAACGGCCAGATGCTGGGGCAGTATGTGCGCTCGGGTTCGCTGGCGGTGGGCGAAGCCTATACCCGCTCCGCCACGTTGATTCTGCCGGCCAACCCCGGTGACTATTACATTGTGGTGATGACGGATGCGGCCAACGCCGTGCAAGAGGGTTCGGAGCGCAACAACACCTCGGTGTCCGCCAAGCCCATTTCGGTCAACCCTGCCTATCGGGCGCGCGCCGAGACCGACCTGGCCACGGCCGTGTCTGGCACGCCGGTGCCCATTCGCGGCGTGGCCTTCAAGGCCGACACCCTCGAACCGATGCCGAACGTGGCGGTGACGGTGCGGGTGCTGGTGAAAGGCACCCGGCGAACCATCGCGGCGCGCTCCGACGCGAGCGGCGCGTTCGAGACCCTCTTCGTCCCGCTGCCGGGCGAAGCTGGCCATTACCAAATTGGCGCCGACCATCCGGGAGTGCAGACGGACACGGTGCAGGACGAGTTCGATCTCCTGGGCTTCCGTTTTGTCAACGCCAGCGTGAGCCACACGCTGATTCCTGGACAGTCGGTCACCAACGAGGTGGAGATCGAGAACCTGGGCGCCCTGCCGCTAACCGGACTCCAGGCGGCATTTGCGCAGGATGTTTCCGCTTACATGAGCATGACCAGCGAAGCCCCGGCCCGGTTGGAGGGCAAGGCCACCGCCAAGTTCCGCTACGTGCTCACGGCGGCCAATCTCGCCTCGGCGGTGCGCGGGCAGACAGCGATCCGGCTGACCTCCGCGGAGGGCGCGGCGGCTGACCTGCAGTTGGCGGCGGTGATTGCGCCGCTGGTGCCGAACTTGGTCGCCACGCCGGGGGTGCTCAACGCGGGGATGACCCGCGGACGGCAGACCACCGTCGAGTTCGACGTGGTCAACAGCGGTGGCGCGGCCACCGGCGAGTTGAGCGTGGAACTGGGGGATGTGCCATGGCTGAAGCTGGCCACTCCGACCACCATCGACAACCTGCCTCCGGGCGAGACGACCCATGTCGTCCTGCTCCTGACGCCGGCGGCGGAGCTGCCGCTGGAGATGTTCAACGGGGCCTTGGCCCTGACCTCGGCCAACGCCAGCGTGGTGGTGCCGTATCACTTCCGGGCCATCTCGGATGCCCGTGGCGACCTGCACGTCGAAGTGCAGGATGACTTCACCTATCACGTGGCGGGAGCCCCGCGGGTGGCGGGGGCGTCCGTGACCGTGGCGGATGGCCTTACCGGGGCGATCGTGGCCAGCGGTACGACCGACGACACCGGCTACCTGACCTTGACCAACCTCATGGAAGGCAAGTACCAACTCACGGTCTCGGCGGTGCAGCACAGCGTTTACCGCTCGCCGGTGACCATTCTGCCCGGCATCACCAACGAGGTGAGCGCGTTCATCGACCGCCAGACGGTGAGTTACCGCTGGACCGTGGTGCCCACGACGATCGAAGACCACTACCGCGTAGTCCTGGAATCGGTCTTTGAAACCGAAGTGCCCATCCCGGTGGTGACCATCGACAACCCGCTCATCATGCCGATTGTCGTTCCGGGCGAAGATACCCAGGTCTACATCAAGGTAACCAACCATGGCTTGATCGCGGCCGAGCAGATCCAAGTCGAGGTGCCTTACCATGCGAACTACGAGATGATCCCGCTGATCGACAGCGTGAAGACCATCCCGGCCAAGAGCAGCCTCAAGATCCCCGTGCTGATCCGGGTCCGGCCGGCGGCCAGCAAGGCGGTGACGCCTCAGCGAGTCGGCAAGCACGACGACTTTGGCTGCGGCACCACCTTTACCGGTTGCGCCGTCTTCCCGAAGTTCAAGGTGAAGTGGGGCTATTACTGCGGCAACGACTTCCGTTGGCACGCCAACGAGACCCAAGTGATCCCGATTTGTCCGGAACACGACTGCTGGGAAGAGATCACGGACATGTTCAAGGACAAGATCAAGAGCATGATCGAGGGCGATCTGAACCCGAAGGATCTCTTGGATTGGCGCGAGTGGATCTGCGACGTGGCGGGCGCCTTGGGCGGCTGTCTCGGGGATGAGTGCCTGATTACGATCATCGGCATGGTTTGCGGCGTGGCCACCGGCGACGTCCTGGGGGCTGTCAGCGCCGCGCTGGGCTTTGGCCAGTGCTGGTGCCCGTCGCTGCCGTCCTTGCCCTACTCCCCGGGTGGCGGTGGAGGAAGCGGCCCCGGTTGGGGTGGCTTCGGTCCAGGCGGCGGGGGAGGGCCGCTCAACCCCGTCACAGCGCCGGTCTACTG
>CAYYMW010000296.1:0-8931 GCA_964472515.1 uncultured Verrucomicrobiota bacterium
CACCCTGACCGGCCGCGTCGTCGGCAACGCCGATCTGAGCGACCGCTTCTTGTGGGATCTGCGCCGGTTGGTCGCGGATCGCGTCGCCACCGACTACGTCGGCGGGCTGCGCGACCTCTGCCATCCCCATGGACTCCAGCTATGGCTGGAGAACTACGGGCATTGGGGCTTCCCCGCCGAGTTCCTCCAATACGGCGGCCAGTCTGACTGTGTCAGCGGCGAGTACTGGGTCACCGGCGACCTGGGGTCCATCGAATGCCGGGCGGCCTCCTCCTGCGGCAACACCTACGGCAAGCCCGTGGTGTCGGGCGAGTCCTTCACCGGCGGTCCCGCGTTCCAGACGGTCCCGTCCTCGCTCAAGGCCCGGGGGGACTGGGCGTTCTGCGAGGGGATCAATCACTTCGTGCTGCACGTCAATATCCTGCAGCCGTGGGAGGACAAGGTCCCGGGCATCAACGCCTGGTTCGGCACGGAATTCAACCGCCACAACACTTGGTTCGGACCCGGCAAGGCCTGGATCGATTACCTGCGGCGCAGTTGCTTTCTGCTGCAACAGGGTAACAGGGTGGCTGACGTAGCTTACTTCATCGGTGAGGACACCCCCAAGATGACCGGGATTCGCCAACCCGAGCTGCCTTCGGGCTGTGATTTCGATTACCTGAATGGCGAGGTGCTCGTGGACAAACTGACCGTGAAGAATGGCGTGCTCACTCTGCCGCACGGCACTACTTACCGCGTACTGGTTCTGCCAGACCAAACCACCATGCGCCCGGCCGTGGCCCGGAAGCTCCGCGCCCTGGTCAAATCCGGGGCCACCATCCTGGGACGCCCGCCGCTTCGCTCGCCGAGCCTTGAGGACTATCCGAAGGGCGACAAGCAGGTCGCGGCCGTGGCCAAAGACCTCTGGGGCGGCGCCAAGGTGGAGGCAGAAGGCGAGCGCACGTATGGCAAAGGCCGCGTGGTCTGGGGCAGGGACCTTACCGCGGTGCTTGGTTCGCTTGGGGTGGGACCGGACTTCGTCAGCCAGCCCAAACTGCGGTTTACCCACCGCCGCACCCGGACGGAAGACATCTACTTCGTCGCCAACCCCAAGGCGGAGCCACTGACGACCACCGTCTGGCTGCGCGTCAGGGGCAAGGCCCCGGAGCTCTGGCGGCCCGTTACCGGAGTCCGCGAGTCTCTGGTCGCTTACGATCAGCAAGGCGACTATACCCACGTGCCGCTGAATCTGGGGCCGAACGGATCGGTCTTTGTGGTGTTTCGCGATCAGCCTGCACAAGAGCGGCAGATCGTGATGGCGACGCGGAATGAGGAGATGCTCTGGGACGCGAGAAGTCTGCCCAAGACCACCGTCCAGCCCACCGCCGCCTCCGCCACCAATAACTTCACGCTGGCTTGCTGGGTCAAACCCGCCGCCGACACCACCCTCGTTCCCGAAGCCAACGAAGGGGTCAGCGGGATGAGTGAGCCGCGCAACGACGTCCTCTTTCCACCGCACGGCAACACGTTCTCGACCGACGCTGGGCACGCCGGCTGCGGATTGGCGGTGGGACGCAACGGGGTCTGCGTGTTCGAGCACGGCGGCAACTACTTTGCCCCGGTGCTCGTCCATCCCACTCCCCTGACTGATTGGACCCATGTGGCTGTGGTTTACCAGAACGGCCGCCCGATGCTCTACCTGAACGGAAAGCCCGCGCGCCAAGGCCTGCAAAGCCACCGCCTCGTTCATGGCGTTGCCGCCTCCGCCAATCCGCAGTACCGGGGCCGGGCCAGCGCCTTGGAACTCAAGTCCGCCAATCTCACGGAAGCGGAACTCGGGGAGTGGATGAATGGTACCCCCCAGCCCGGAATCGGCACCACCCTGCCGCCCTTGACCCTGCACCGCGATGGCCGTGGGCCTGTCCTGGCCCATGTGGCTGCTCCCGGCACCTATCGACTGCAGGCCGCCGGTGACCAAATGCGCACCTTGGAAGTTGCTGCCGTGCCCCCACCGATCGAAGTCACCGGCGACTGGAAAGTCGCCTTCACTCGGGGCTGGGGCGCGCCGGAGAAGATCGTCTTTCCACAACTGGAGGACTGGGCGCAGCGGCCCGAGCCTGGCATTCGCCACTACTCCGGCAAGGCCGTCTACCGCAAGACCATCGTCCTGCCCGCCTTGTCCAAGGACGGGAACATGGGCCGGAGACTGTGGCTGGACTTGGGCGAGGTGCGCGACCTCGCCACCGTCCGCCTGAACGGCAAGCCCTTGGGCACCCTCTGGCTGGCCCCCTGGCGGCTGGACATTACCGACGTCGCACGCCCAGGCGACAACACCCTGGAGGTCGAGGTGGTCAACCCGTGGAACAACCGCCTGGTGGGCGACGCCAACCTGCCCGCCGACCAACGCCACACCTTTATCCTGTCCTCGACCGTGGCCAAGGACGCCCCGCTGATGCCGGCCGGGCTTCTGGGGCCGGTGACCATCCAAAGCGTCGTCACGATGGAGATGCGTTGAACTCACCCTGCTAACTTCGCCGCCTATGTGCCGATACCTGGCTCTCCTTGCGGTGGTCAGCCTCACCGCGTTCTCGATGGCTGCCGACTCCGTGGTCGTCAACCTTGCGAAGGCGACTTCCCACGTGCGTTTGGCCGATGGCCGCCAAGGGGTTGGCGGCCTCCTGGTCATGAGCCGGGACATCGGCGACGTCCGCCACTGGACGCTGCGAAACACCACCAGCCAGCCGCTGGCCATCAAGGAAGTGATCCTCTTCGACCTCGAACATGGCCTGCCTCCCGATACGGTGTTGCATGGGGAGTCCTACAACATGTTCGGCGGGGTCGTCGGCACCCTGGAGAAGATGGTGGACCTCGACGGCCTGACCGACCGCGGCCATTACCGGTTGCCGGAGGAACCGGGCCTGCGCTCGGTCTACGGGATGCTCCAACTGACGCCTCCCGGTGGCCCGGCCACCCTGTTCGGATTCAGTTCCTGCCGGCGGTTTGTGGGACAATTCCGCGTTGGCACCACCCGGTTGCAGGCAGCGGTGAACACGGAAAACCAGGTGCTCAAGCCCGGCGAGAGTTGGGAATTGGAGGAAACGATGGTCCTCTCTGGCGCCCCCGCGCACGAACAGTTGGAGCGTCTGGCCACCCAACTCAACCAGGTCCATCCCCGGTTAACGTGGCCGAAGCTCCCCACCGGTTGGTGCTCCTGGTACTGCTTTGGGCCGGGCGTGACCGCCGCGAACATCCGGGAGAACCTGGCGGCCTTCAAAGCGAACCTCCCGGGCGCGATCCGCTATATCCAGATCGATGATGGCTACCAGCCATGGATGGGCGATTGGCTCGAAACCAACGACCGCTTCAAAGAGGGGCTGCCCGGGCTGCTGCGGGAGATTCGTACGGCCGGCTTTGAACCCGCCATCTGGGTGGCCCCCTTCATCGCCAGCCCGGAGTCCCGCGTGTTCCGCGAGCATCCGGAATGGTTCATCTTGGACGATCAAGGCCGCCCCCTGCGCTCCGACCGCGTCACTTTTGGCGGTTGGCGGCAAGGCCCCTGGTACATGCTCGACGGGACGCACCCCGGTGCCCAACAGCACCTCGAAAAGGTCTTCCGCACCATGCGCGGCTGGGGCATCACCTACTTCAAGCTCGACGCCAATATCTGGGGCGCTCTGCCGTTCGGGCGGCGGCATGATCCCTCCGCCACCAGCGTGGAAGCCTACCGCCGGGGCATGGCCGCCGTGCGGCGTGGCGCAGGCGACGCTCTGCTCATGGGCTGCAATCACGCGCTCTGGCCCTCCCTCGGCGTCATTCATGCTGCCCGGTCCTCGATGGATGTCGATCGCAGTTGGGCCGGCTGGACCCGGGTGGCGAGAGAAAACCTCCTCCGCAACTGGCAGAACAACCGGTTGTGGTGGAACGACCCGGACTGTCTCCTGTTCGATCCGAAAGCCCCCACCAACGAGCAGATGTTCCATCTGACCGCCACCTACGCCACGGGAGGCATGCTGCTGTCCGGGGATGATGCCTCCAAGTATTCGGCGGCCCAGTGGAACCTCTTCCGCACGGCTGTGGCGAACCCGGGCGTCCCCGCCACCTTCGAGGACGCCACCCTGCAAACCGGCACCATCCGGCAGGGGAACCGCGTCCTGGGTGTATTGCTGAACTGGGGCGATACCCCGGTCCGCCGCTCGCTCACCTTGCCAGGCGCCACCCGGGTCAGCGACTTCTGGACCGGTGAGGATCTGGGAGTGCATACCGGGGCTTTTGTCCTCGACCCGATGCCCGGCCGCTCCGGACGGTTGCTGCTGCTCGCCCCGGCGTCCGGTACCCGTTGACCAGAGTCCGCCCATCTCGCTGCCTCGTCTGCCAAACGATGCCTTGGCCGTGGCGGCAATTCCTACTACGATACCGCTATGAAAGCGCCGCGATTGTTCCCCGCCCCGGTCCTGTGGCTGTTTCTCACCTCGCTTTGCCTGGCCGCCACCGCTGCGGGCGCCCAGCCCACCCAGCTCCGGTGTGAGCATGAGGAGAACCCGCTGGCGGTCGAGGCCCGCCAACCGCGCCTGAGCTGGGTCTTGGACGCCGGTGCGAACGCCGAACGCGGAGCCTCCCAGACCGCCTGCCAACTCTTGGTCTCCTCCACGGAAGCCGGTCTGGCGGCCAATCAAGGGGATCTCTGGGACTCCGGAAAAGTAGTGTCCGCCCAAAGCGTCCTGGTGCCCTACGGTGGCAAGCCCCTGCAGGCCAGCCAGACGGTTCTGTGGAAGGTCCGGGTATGGAACGAACACGACCAACCCTCGGATTGGAGCCCACCAGCGCGTTTCAGCATCGGTCTACTGGCACCAGCCGATTGGTCAGCCAAGTGGATCACCGCGGATTCTCCCAAGACAGATTCGCTCCAGGGTCTGGAATGGGTCTGGGCCGGCCAGCCTGACGAGCGGATGATGTACCCGCCCGGCGCCCGCTTCTTCCGCCGGGCCTTCGAGCTTCCCGAGGACACGAAGATCGCCCAAGCGCGGGTTCTGATGACGGCCGACAACAGCTTCACCCTCTTCATCAACGGTCACGAGGCGCTGAGCGGCCGGGACTACGGCACGGTGCATTCGGCTCAGGTCGCGACCTATCTTTGCCCGGGAGTCAACCAACTGGCCGTCACCGCTGCCAACGGTGGCACCGGTCCCAACGAGGCCGGCCTGCTCGGCCGCCTGGAGGTTACCTTGGCTGACGGCAAGGCCCTGTCGGTACCTGTGGATGGCACTTGGAAGACGCACAAGGAGGCCAAGAGTGGGTGGGAGTACGCCGGTTTCAACGATGCCGTGTGGGCGCCGGTCCATGTGCTCGGCAAATATGGCATGAAACCATGGGGTGAATTGTCTGCGCCGCCAGCTCCCCTGCCGCTCTTCCGTCACGAATTCGCGCTCACGAAGCCGGTTCGCCGCGCGGTGGTGCACGTCTGCGGCTTGGGCCACTACGAGCTTCATCTGAACGGCGCGCGTGTGGGGGATGATGTCCTGACGCCGGAATGGACCGACTACCGCGACACCTGTTCTTACAACACCTACGACGTGACGGCGTCGCTCGCCGCCGGCACCAATGCCTTGGGAGTCATGCTGGGCAACGGGATGTACAACGTAACCGGCGGCCGGTACGTGAAGTTCAAAGGCTCCTTCGGCCCGCCGAAGCTGATCCTCCAACTCGAAGTGGAGCACCCCGACGGCACCACCACCCGGATTGCCAGCGATGCCTCGTGGAAGACGGCTCCCGGACCGCTCACCCTCGCCTGCATCTACGGCGGCGAGGATTACGATGCCCGCCGCGAAATGTCCGGCTGGGATCGTCCCGGGTTCGATGACCAAGCCTGGTCGGCGGCCACGCCCACCGAAGGACCCGGCGGCGTATTGCGAGCCCAGGTGTCGCCCCCGATCAAGATCCATGAGGAGCTTAGGACTGTGCGGGTGACGGAGCCCAAGCCCGGCCTCTACGTCTACGACCTGGGGAAGAACTTCTCGGGCTGGCCCAAGCTGACGGTCCGCGGCCGCGCGGGCGCGACGGTCAAACTGACTCCCGGCGAACTCCTCGCGGCCGACGGCACGGTCTCACAGCGCAGTTCCGGGGGGCCGACTTGGTTTGCCTACACGCTCCGCGGTGCCAACGACGAAACCTGGTCGCCACGCTTCTCCTATTACGGCTTCCGCTACGTCCAGGTGGAGGGTGCCGCCCCGCTGGATGACTCGAAGCAGCCGCCGGACTACCCGCGCATCGTGGATCTCCAGGGGCAGTTTCTCTACAGCTCGGCCCCGGTGGCCGGGGATTTCGCGTGCTCCAACGAACTCGTCAACCAGGTGCATCGACTCATCCTGGCCGCCATCCGCTGCAACCTGCAAAGCGTGCTGACCGATTGCCCGCATCGCGAGAAGCTCGGCTGGCTGGAGGTCTCCCACCTGCTGGCCGATGGGCTGACCTACAATTTCCAGTTGCCCCGCTTCTACGCCAAGGTTTCGCGCGACATGCGGGAGTCGCAGATCGAAAGTGGCTTGATCCCTGATATCGCCCCCGAGTACACCGTGTTCTCCGCCGGCTTTCGCGATTCACCCGAGTGGGGCAGTGCTTGTGCCTTCAACCCCGCCCACATGTTCCTGACCTACGGGGACGCCTCGCTGTTGACTAGCCACAGCGACGTCATCGCCCGCTACGCCGCCTACCTCGGCACCACCGCCAAGGACCATATCGTGGCCCATGGCCTTGGGGACTGGTACGACATCGGCCCAAACCCTCCAGGCGAATCTCAGCTCACCTCCAAGGGACTGACGGCCACCGCCGTCTATTACGGCGACCTGAAGGTGTTGGAGCAGACCGCGCGGCTGCAGGGCAAGGCGGATGAGGCGACCCGCTATGCCGGGCTCGCTGAGGAGGCGCGTCGGGCCTTTAACCAGCGGTTCTTTGACCGGGCCGGCCGCCAGTACGATCGCGGCAGCCAGACCGCCCAAGCCATGCCCCTGGTGCTTGGTATGGTCGACCGCGAACTCCAAGCCTCTGTCATCGAGCGCCTGGTGCGCGCGATCACCACTAACCAATACCGCGTGACGGCAGGCGATGTGGGCTTCTCCTACGTGGTTCGCGCGCTGACTGACGCCGGCCGGGACGACCTCCTCTACCGAATGGTCACCCAGACCAACGGCCCCGGCTACGCCGACCAGTTGCGCAAGGGCGCCACCACCCTCACCGAGGCATGGGATGCCAGCCCCGACTCGTCCAACAACCACTGCATGCTCGGGCACGCCGAAGGTTGGCTCTACAGTGGCCTCGCCGGCATCCGGCCCGACCCGCAGGCGCCGGGTTTCAAGCACTTCCTAATCCGTCCCGCCGTGGTCGGCGACCTCGCCTGGGTCAAGGCGCACTACGATTCGCCTTATGGCCGGATCATCAGTGCGTGGCGGCGGGAAGGCGACCAACTCGCGTTGGAGGTGACTGTCCCGCCCAACAGTACGGCCGCCATCTTCGTGCCAACGGGCGACCCCGCCGCGGTCCGGGAAAGCGGCCAAACGCTCGCGGTCGGCCGGGGCATTCTTGCCACGCGCGAGATCACCGGCAACGTCGTGGTGGAAGTGGCCTCCGGCCAATACCGTTTCCAGAGTCCGTACCGCCCCATGGACGCCGACCGCGAACCCAACACTGCGCTGATTCCGCGCCCCAAGATCGAGGACGACTCCTACGACTGGTTCGCCCGGCATGAGGAAATCCTCAAAGTTCAGCGGCAACTCGATCCGGAGATTGTGCTGGTGGGCGACTCCATCACCCATTTCTGGGGAGGTGAACCGCAGGCAGCGATTCGAAACGGCCCCAAGGCTTGGGCGGAGTTGTTCGGCACCCGGCACGTGCTGAATCTGGGTTTCGGTTGGGACCGTATTCAGAACGTGCTCTGGCGGCTCGACCATGGTGAGCTGGAGGGCACCCAGCCCAAACTCATCGTCGTGCACATCGGCACCAACAACACCGCCGGCACGGGGAATGCGCGCAAGAACTCGCCGGCGGAGATTGCGGAAGGCATCCGCGTGCTGTGCCAGCGTCTGCGCCGCACGGCGCCGGATGCGAGGGTGCTGTTGATGGCGGTCTTCCCGCGGGGCGAAAAGGCTGACGACCCCGCCCGTGCCACCGTCGCCTCTATCAACCAACTCCTCGCGCCGCTGGGCCAGGAGCCTGGTATTCACTACTTGGACATTGGCCCCCGCTTCCTCTCGCCAGATGGGACCATTGCGCGCGAGGTGATGCCCGACTTCCTCCATCCCGCCGAGAAGGGCTATGCCATCTGGGCGAACGCCATCCGCGAGGAGATGAAGGCCGCCGGCCTGGCCAACTAGGGCCCCAATCCGGCCACCCCCCATCACCAGAGAGAGCTTATGAGAATCGGTTTGACGGCCATTGGCCTGACTTTGACTGTCGCGCTGTCGATGCAGGCAGGGGCGCCCGACCCCAAGGAGTTCGCCACTCCCGGAGCCGCCTATCGCCCCGAGACCTGGTTTCACCTGATCGGCGGTAACATCGCGACGAACGGCCTGACCGCCGATCTCGAGGCTGTCGCCCGCGCCGGGTTCGCCGGCATCCAGCTCTTCCACGGCCATTTCGGTGGGCCGTGGCCGGACGTGGAACCCCAAATCCGCTGCCTCACGCCCGAGTGGGACCGTGCCATCCGCCATGTGGCCGAGGAATGCCAGCGCCTCCACCTGCGGTTCACCATGCAGAACTGCCCCGGCTGGGCAATGGCCGGCGGTCCGTGGATTGCCCCCGCCGACGCCATGCGCGAGTTGGTCTGGTCGCGGCTCGATGTGCCGGGCGGCAGCGCCTTGACCGTGACCCTTCCTCAGCCGCAGCCTTCCAGCGAAGACTGGCGCGACTACCGCGACACCTTCGTCCTGGCCTTTCCCACTCCCGCCGCCGATACCGCCCGCC
>CAYYMW010000297.1:0-8862 GCA_964472515.1 uncultured Verrucomicrobiota bacterium
GAGCGGGATTGAGGATGACGCGCACCCCCTTGGCGGCGGCCAGGTCGGCAGCGGCCTGGACGGTTTCCAAGGGCGTCTCCAACTGCATCACCAGCGCGCTCGCGGCCTGGATGGCCGACTTGGCCTTCCGCACGTCCGCCGGGGCGAGGCGGCCATTCGCGCCAGAGGCCACCGCGATGCTGTTCTCACCGTCCTTGGCCACAAAGATCAGCGCCACCCCGGAAGGAGCGGCCTTGTCGCGCCGCACGTGGTCAACGGTGATCCCGTCCTTCACGAAACCGGCGACCGCCTGGTCTCCGAACATATCCTGCCCGACCCGCGCCACCAACGTCACCGCACCTCCCGCCCGGGCGGCACCCACGGCCTGGTTCGCCCCTTTGCCCCCGGCGGCGGTGACAAACTCCCCACCCAGGATGGTCTCGCCCGGCTTGGGAATGTGGTCCAGCTTGATGATCATGTCGGTGTTGGAGCTGCCGACGACAACGATGGATGGCTTCTTCATGGGCGCTTCTTGTACCGATTTCCCCCCGGAAAAACGAGCACAAAAGGGCGGCCTTTCACCGCGAGGCCCTCAGGGCTCAGCGGGCTCGCCACCCGGGTGGAAGGTGAGGCTTCCCCATCCTTCGGCCACCTCCCCGGACGTACCATTTCGGATCACCGGTCCGGTCACGCTGGCACTTCCGCATGCCGTACCCCCACAGCAAAACGGCCACGGCTGGGTACAGCCGTGGCCGTCGCGAAAGGGCTAGTTCCGCTTAGGGCGTGACCTCGCGGACCCGGTAGTATTGGCTGTCACCGCCCGTCTTCGGGGCGACAAACTCCTTCAGATCGAAGGCCGCCGAGGGGATCTCCGCAACCTTGGTCCAAGGGCCGTCGGGCGACGGAGCGGACTCGACGATGTAGGTCTTGCCTTGCGCGGCGAACCACTTGAGGCGGAAGCCGTCGGCCTGACCCTTCCACTGATCGAGCAGGTTGTGGAAGCGGAGCTTGGCCGGGTTGGTGCCTTCCAAGTACTCCTGCAGGTTGTTGCGGCCGTCGCCATCGGGATCGGCGAAGAGGCCGCCGAACTGGCTGGCGATCGAGCCGAAGAACCGGGCGCGCCACTCGTCGGTGATGACCTCAGGGGCCTTCTCGACCGGACCAAGCACCCAGACCGAGCCGGGCTGGGATTCGAAGCGGTAGTTGGCATAGGTGTTGTCCGGCAGCTTGATCGAACCGTCAATGCCGATGAAGCGCAGAACATAGGACTGGCCTTTGACGGCCGTCTTGGGCACCACGAACTCGATCTTGCCCAGTTCCACCTTGCCGCTCAAAGGAGCTGTGAAGGTGCCCACCGGCCAACCCACCGCAGCCGTGCCCGGGAGGAGCGTACGGAAGGAAGGACGGGGAATCCCCGCCGCCTCGATGAATCGGGCGGATTCAACCACCCAAGGCGCGCCGCCTTCGGGCAGGACGGCCACGCGGAATTGGAGCCCCGAAATCTGGATGCCATCCTTAAGCGTGAGTGTGACCGGTACCTGCACCGGGTCGCCCGGAACCGCGTTGGGAACCTGGGTGGCGGCGAAAGTGCCCTGGGTTACCCAAGCCTTGCCGTCCGTACCGGCGAACTCACGGGACGGAGCCTGGGCCGTGTTGTTGAGCACGGTCGACTCGGCGGTGAGAGTTCCGGAGGCGGACCGATAGCGCTTCCAGTTGTTGCCGTCGAGACGGAGGGAGCGTTCGAGGGTGGTCTGCCAGTCAAGCATGCGAATCTGGCCGTCACCGCCGGGAACGCCCACGGAGTCGACGGGATAGGAATCCATGGCATCGAAGGCATCGCTGCCATCGAAAGGCACTCCGAGCCCCACAGAAGCATTGAAGATGGCGTTGACATCGTTGTTGTTGATGTTGCCACTGCCAAACTCACCGGCGTTATAACCGTGCGCCAAGGCGACATCCCCCACAATGTAAGGGATACTCGGGGAAGCGCCATCGCCCACCGTGATGGTCTTGGCCGCCAGCGGGGTCAGCACTACGGGAACGGAGTAGTCGGACAAGTCAGCCACCCGGACGGTCGCGGAGGGATAGAGCACGGAAATGGTATAGGTGTCGCCAGCCTGGGCGGTTGCGGGAATGGGCACAGCCACCATGGTGACCACTTTCAGGCCGGAGATGCGCATGACCGAGTCCACGCCCAAGTAGGCCAGGGCAAGGTCGGTCGAATCGGGATTGGCGAAGGCTTGCGCGTAGGTGGGAGGCGGCGTGAAGGGGGTCTTGGTGACATCCTCCACCGGGAGCTCGTAACGAATGAAGTCGTTAGTGCTGAGCGTGAGCACCTGCATGCTGGCGGGAATCAGCGGTGCCGTCCCCACGGGCTTTACCTGCACCCGGAACTGCAGAGTGCGAACCAAGTCGTTGGTGTTGCGGAGATTCGCGAAGATCGGGATCAACACGGTGGAACCCACTCCCCCGTTGTAGTTGGCGGTAAAGCCAATGGTATTGCGCGGGATCGATTCGTACGCATAGGTCTGCGACACGACCCGGCTGGAAGCGTAACCGCGCTTGACGGCCTGCACCTTGATGGTGACGTCATTGGTGCCATCAACGATGTTAAGGCGTTGGCCGAGTGTGTAGAGCTGGGCGGTGGCGGTGGGAGTCTTGCCGTCGGTGGTTGGCTCGGTGCCGTCGTCGGTATAGTAGATCAGGGCATCGCGGGTGTTGTCCTCGATATAGAGCGCGGAAGGATCGTCGCCCAGAATCGCCGGGGCGCTTGCCTCAAAGCGGAAGGTGGACATCACAATGTCGCTGGGTTGGCGTCCCGGAGCCGTGCTGATCGCTTTGACCGTGTATGCGAAGTCAGCGTTGAAATCCTTGGTCGAGGTATCGATGATCGAGCGCGGGTACGCCGTCATCCCGTTGCGGTAGGTGGGCGGCTGTTCGCCGTTATCGGCGCTCGGATCGGAACCGTCCAAGGTGTAGAAACTCTTGGCACCATCCTCGCCCAAGATCGCGACCACTTGGTCGTTGTCGAAAATCGCGGTGGTTTTCGGCGTAAGCAGGGTCTCCGGAATGCCGGTCGCCTGGTTCATAATGAGACTCACGGTCCCAATCACCGGTTTGGAGACAGGTTGTTGCGGGGTCGTGTCCACCATGCGATACACCGCGTTGGCGTCCTGGTCGACGATGAGCACATCGGCGTTCTTGTCCTGCGCCAAACCCACAGGCGACACCAACTGGGCAGCGCCGTCGGTGGTAACCGTGCTCAGGGAATAGACGCCCACCTGCGCGCTGAAGTAGAGGCGGCGGAGGCTGCGGTTGCCGGTATCACTGATCAGCAATCCCTTGTCGCCTCCCTGGTAGACCAGCCCGCGGGGAGAGTTGAGTAGGCCTTCGGTGGCGATCACCGCATCCTGAAAGCCGCTGGCGTAGCGCGAGCCGCTGCCCGCGATCAGATGCACGCCGGTGCCGTCAATGCTCCGGATCGAGTGGTTGCCGGTATCGGCCACGTAAACCGTCCCGTCCGGCGCCACCACCACCGCCGAGGGGCGCAGCAGATTCGTCGCCACCGTGGTGACGTTGTTGGCGGGGTCGATTTTGCGAACGGCGTTGTTGAGCAGGTCGGCCACAAAGATGTTTCCGGCAGCATCCACCGCCACGCCGGCCGGTGAATTGAAGGAAGCAGCGGCACCAAGGTCGTCGACAAAGCCCTTGGTGGCACCCGCGATGGTGCTCACCGTGCCGTCAGTCGCAATGAACCTGATCCGATGATTGCCCGCGTCGGCCACCACAAAGCCCCCGCGCCCGGTGGCAATCCCCTGCGGGTAGGCGAACTTGGCAAGGTAGCCAGGGCCATCCGCAAAACCCGCCACCCCAAGGGTTCCCGCGAAATTGGTGCTGACGCTGGTGTCGGGGGTGAACTTCAAGATGCGGCTGTTGCCGCTATCCACGATGTAGTAGTTGTTGGTCGAATCCACCGCCACGCCGTTCGGATCGAACAGGCCGGTCTTGATCACGTCCACAAGGGACTGGGCGAGGGCCGTGGAGACACAAAGGCCCACAGCACCAAGGATGGGGATGATTGAACGCTTCATAGAAACTCAGACGGCGATATGACTATCATTTCTTTATCGGCTGACTGGCGCCTGGCTTGAGCGCCAGCCTTGCTGGACGATCCCGCCGGAAGCCGTGCTGGGCGCACGGCGTCCGGCTCGAATCGATGGTGTGCCACCGCTTAAGGCGAAACGGACTGCTTAATCCTGCGGGCGAATGCGGTAGAACCGGGCTTCGCCCAGCCCTTGCTGGTCGACGAACTCCTGGGCACGGCCCAGACCGGCAATATGCTCCGCCACCACCTGCCACTGGCCGGCGGCGAGATCGCTGGTCGATTCGACCATGTACTGCTGGCCGGCAATCCCTTGCCAGCGCAACCGGAAGCCGCGAACCGCTTCTCCGCCGGTAGCAGGCGCCGGCTGGCCCACCACCACTGAACCGCCTTGGGAGGCGAGATCGGACTGCGCGCGCATATCCGGCGAGCCGTCGGCATTCCCAATATTGACTTGATACGTCTGCCCGTCCACCGCGGTCGACGGAACCCGGAAGTGGAGGTAACCCAAACGGGTCTTGCCCGCGATAGGCGACGGCAGCGGATTGCGCAGCGGCGTCCAGGCTTGGATCGTGGTGTCGGTCGGGAGACCCGGCAGGGTCATCGGCACGGAAACCACAGCTGAGGGCTGGAAGACCACGCCGTCCTCCAGCGCGGGGGCGCCATCGACCGGCATCACCGAACTCTTGAACTGCAGGCCCACCAGCGGGCGGCCATCCAGAACCTTCGCATCGACCGGCACGCTCACCCATTGACCGGGCGAGACCTCGCCGACATTGCCCGCCGCGATCGCGCCATCGGGCCAGATCTGGCCCACCACCCGGCCGTCGAGTTCGCGGCTGGGGGCCTGGGGCGCGCCATTGAGGGCGGCCGTGTAGACGGTGCGGACGCCGTTGTTGGTCCACGCGCGTTTCCAGTTCTCCGTCTCGTGGCGCAGGGCGCGCATGAGGATGAGGTTCCAGTCGAGGAACCGGATCTGCCCATCCCCGCCCACCACGTCGGCGGTATCCTCGGGGAAGGCATCCATGGCATCGAAGGCATCCGTGTAAGGCGGCGGAGTACGGATGCCCATGGCGGCGAAGTAGACGTTGTTGACGTCGGCGTTATCCAACTCGTCGTTGCCAAAGTCGCCCGCGTTATACCAGTCGCCCGGAGCGGTATCGCCCACGACGTAGGCGATGTTGGTCACGAGGATCGTTCTGGCCGGCAGCGCGTCCAACGGCACCACGTGTTGGGCGGAATCCGAGGTGCCGGACGCGTTGGCCACTTCGATGGTGTACTGCTGGCCGACCTGGGCGGTCGTGGGGATCGAAACGGCGATCATGCCGACCACACCGAACGTGTCGAGCTTGAGGTTGGTGTTGGTGGGGGCGACAAACACGTCAAGCGCGTTCGTGGTGACCGCGCCGCTATCGATGGTGTAAGCGGTCGATTGGAAGCTGAAGCTATAGGCCTGGTCGCCGTAGACGGAAACGAAGTCGTTAGTGCCAAACGAGATGGCATCCAAGGGGGCGGTGAACTTCGGCGCGGCCCCCTGCGGCGTGGCCAGCACACGGTACTGGATCGACTTGATGACGTCGTTGGTCTTCAGGTTGACGACGATGGGCACGAGGACGGTCGAACCCACGCCGGCGGGAATCGTCTCGCGCGAGACGCCGATCTGGCTCTCGCCAAGGATGTCACCGGTAACAATGTCGCTGGGCTCGGTGTTGGGGGCGAAGGCGCGCGCGCGCACCGCGCGGAGGTCGGTGCCCGGAGAGTTCACGGCGCTCAGCTTGAACGCCTTGCCGTCAAACTTGATCGAGGAGGTCGTGGGCTCGCTGCCGTCCAGCGTATAGTAAACCTGTCCGTCCGCACGCTTGAGCGTCTCGAAGCTGATGAACGCTCCGTCCGGATAGTAGCCAGCCTTGGGATTCATGATCGGCGCATCGACCTTGATGGTGTACTCGCGTTGGACCAAGGAACTGGTCTTGAACCCGGCCCGCACCCCGATGGCCTTGACCACGGTGTTGGTGGTAACGGGGATGACCTCGTCCTTGAGGTACAGCCTGGTCGAGCCCACCGCGCTGGTGGCGGGTTCGCTGCCATCGATCGTGTAGTAGATTTCGGACAACGAGGTGTTGGTCACCATCGAGAACTGGTTGGAGTTGATGGTGATCATGCTGGCCGGCGTGACGGTGGGTGGCGCCACGAAGAGATTGAACTCGGCGCTTTCCGTCCCGGAGGACTCATACCCGTCTTTAAAGCCTTTGACCCGGAGGGTTCCGGTGGTCGCCAGCGGGAACGGGCCGGTGTAGAGAGTGTCGCTCGTCGTCGGCGTGGCGCCGTTGATGGTCCAATAGAGGCTGGCGCCCCGCGTGATGGTCCCGAGCGTGACCACCACCGGCTCGCTGTTGGTGAAGGCGGTCGCCTCGATGGTCGGCTGGCCCACCTTGAAGTTGAAGATGGCCGTTTCCTTGGCGCTCACGACAAACCCGTCGCGGTAGCCCACCACCTGCAGGTTGCCGCTGCGCCCGTGCAGGAAAGTGTTGGTATACTCTGTGGTCCAGGCAGTGTCGGGCACCGGGTCGCGTCCCACCGCGTAGTACATCTTGGCGCCGAGGGTGTTGTTATTGAGAGTGACCTCGATATCGTTCTCCAGGATGTTGCTCATCCCCGGGGGCACGATCAGGGGTGTCGCCACCTTGAGATCGAACCTCGCCGCAACTGTGGCGCTGGGCACGAAGCCCGGCCGGTACGCCCGGGCGCGCAACAGCGCGTTGGTACCGAGGTTGAAGGTCTTGCCGTCCGAGAGGAAGACATTGGCCGCCGTGTGGTCCAGGGGATCGGTGCCGTCCAAGGTGTAGAAGACCTGCGATTCGGGCGTCTCGCAAGTGATGGTCACGGGTACCACGTTGTCGCTGGACTTGCCGTCCTTGGGATCGATCACGGGGTCGTCCACGATCAGGTTATACGTGGCGCTCACCAGCATGCTGTCCTCGTAGCCGGGTTTGAAGGCCTGCACCTGAACCAGACCGTTGGTGGCCAGAATAAAAGGAGCGCCTGACGCCACGGAGAAGTCCAGCGCGGGATCATGACTCGGCGAGGAGGGCGGTTGCGGGCGCCGCGGGGCGAAGCACCACCACAAGTCCGCGCCATCCGTGCCGCATTCGATGCGCAGCACCACGGGCCGGTTGGTCGTCAGCGCCGGGCCGGCGATGCCCGGCGGGTAGAGGATGGGCTGCGCCACCGTGAAGTGCATGGTCTGGCTCACGACCGGGGAAGCGGTGTACCCGTCGCGGAAGGCGGCGAAGTGGATCGTTCCGCTCTGCCCCCACATGCGATCCGTCCACGCGAAACTGTTGGTGTCGGTCGCGGACAGCGGCGGCACATCATTGGTGGAGGCCCGGATGATGACGTTGGGCGTGGGGCAGGAGACCTGCAGAAAGACATCGTTGGTGTAAAAGCCACTGGGATGGGAAACCTGCAGCGGGCTGATGCCGAACTGGAAGTTGTTGCTGACCACCTCACTGGAAGCGTAATCCGGAGAGAAACCGCGGACCTTGAGCCCCACCGGGCCGCCGTCCAAGGTCAAGGGGGTGGGGAGCATGGGCGAGGCGAAGGTGGGATCGTCGCCGTTGGTGGTGTAGCGCAGTTCCACGTCCGGCGTGAGGCTCGCGACCGTGACTTCCACCGCGTTGGTGAAGGTGCCCCCGGCGGGCTTCATGGTCAGGGCGGAGATCTGCTCCCGCTTGATCCGGCGAATCTTGTTGTTCTTGAGGTCGGCCACCACGATGGCGCCGTCGAGGTCCGTCGCCAAACCCATCGGCTCGAAGAACTTGGCACTTTCGGCCGGACCGTCCACGAAGCCCATGTCGGTCCCGGCCACCACTTCCACCTGCCAGTAAAGCGTACCGCCGTGGTAAGCGGTGAAGGCGCGCTTGACGGTATGATTGAAGGTGTCGCTGACCAACAAGCCGGTCTTCCCCCCGACATAGCACAAGCCGCGGGGCGCGTTGAAACCAGGAATGACGTCGGGCGCGATCGAACCGTCCGGCGCGACCACGCGAATGACGCTGTTGCCGGTGTCGGCCACAAAGACGTAACCCTCAGGACTCACCGCCACGGCCGTCGGCATGCGGAAGGGGCCTTTGGCGAAAGTGGATACCATCCAGTTGGTCACGGCGCCCAGGTTATCCAGCATCGGGGTCAGTTTCCGGATGGCATTGTTCTTGGAGTCGGCGACAAAGACATTGGTGCCGTCGGTGGCCAGACCGGACGGGGTGGAGAACTGCGCCGCGCCGCCTATTCCGTCGGTGGCGCCCTGCTGGCCGGTGCCGGCGATCACCTCGAAAGGGGTCTGGGCACGGAGACGCAAGATGCGATGATGACCGGCGTCGGCGGCGATCACGTCCTGTCCCAACAGGACGATGCCCTGCAGGTCGAAGCCCTCGTTGTCGGTCAGGAAGGCCACCCGCTTGAGCCCTGGTTGGTAGCGAATGACGCGGTCACCCACCCCATCCGCGCGCTCGGAGATGTAGTAGTAATTGTTGGTGGTGGAACGATCCACCACGATGCTGTAAGGCTCGAACAGGTCCTTCACCACCGTGTCCACATTGAGAGCGGCGCCCTGGCCCAAGGCAACCGTCGATGCTCCCACGGTGATCGCCAACGCGGCGACACACAGCGCTGTTTTTGTCGTCATAGACGTCTTTGTATCCGAAATTGTCACGGCACCAATTCAACGCGGTAGAACCGCTGCTGCGAAGCACCGGTCGCCTCCCGCCACTCCAACCAGCCCC
>CAYYMW010000298.1:0-8808 GCA_964472515.1 uncultured Verrucomicrobiota bacterium
TATTTCAACGGCCACCCCCCCAGCGCTTTACACGCAACCTTGTCAGCAGCCTTGGTCGTCACCTGCGAATCGCCTGCTCCCACATTTGATACTGCGATTTGATACTGGATGCCTAAAATTGGGTCTTTTTAGGTCCTTTTCGGTTCCCGGGGATTCTGCGGAACAAGCTGAGAGTAAAGAACTTGTCTCTGAGAGTCCAGGTGGTTCCGAATTGGACTATTAGCGCTTTTTCAATTATGAGTCGCCTGCTCTAACCGCTGAGCTATGGGCCCAACCCACAGACCGGGACGCCGACAGACCAGAGACTCGGCTTGTGCCGGTCTGTCCATGCCGCTTGCGCGTCGATGACTGGCACCGCCCCACGGTGACCGAAAGCCCCGGTCACCCAACTGGTTCCCTGCCCGCCATCTGGGAGGTACTTTGCCCGGGTTCACGCCGTCGGCAAGCTCATTCACATGTCGTTTCGAACCGACCAGCCCGGTGGGGGGATAACCGAGACGGTCCCATCCGGGGATTGGCTGGCAGGCATGACAACGAATAGCCGTTGGATTCGAGGCTCGATGAAGTATGGCAAGACCTTCAAGACGGGAGTGGTGCGCGGGTCGGAAAGCGGAGAATTGCTGTCCATTGCGGGTGGAATTCACCTTCAACCGGTTCGTGCGAGAAGCACCGCCCGGCACGGCAAGGCCCGATCTCGGCGGGCAGGATCGGCGCCGAGGCCCACGCAATCCTCTGCCACCGTGCAGTTTCAAACCCATCGCTGACACCGCCAGCTACCTCCGTTCCCTCCACGCATCAGGCGTCCCCCCGCGCCGCATGAACGCGACCGTGGCCTGGGGCCAGTGCTCCCCGACGTGGCGGTCTGCACTTGCTCGCCGACCGCTGACGTCCCGTATGCCGGCTCCCCCGGCGGGGTGGCTCGATGGCGCAGGAAGAGCGACTTGGAGCTCGCCGTGGCGGGCGGGGGAGGTGTTTGCGCGAGGATTGCATTCGGCGCCAGGGAGGGATAGTCTGGCCGCAGACGCCGCGACGCTGACAATGGGGCTGGGTCCGGTCAGGCTGAACCGTCCGCCGATGAGTTGGCTGTCCGAGCGATCATGGCCATTTCGCCGCACTTATGAAGAAGACAACAACGGAAGCAGGGCAGCCCGACGGGCTGGCCTGGATGGTGGGGCAATCGATTAGCTGCGTCACCGCCCAGCAGAATGCGACGTGGCAATTCTCGCTGGGGCGGGACGCCGGTTTGGATGTGGATTGCCCCTGGCGGCTGCTGGAGCGCGGCAAGATACTCCTGGGCAGCGAGGATTCCGGCCGGAAGGGCAGCCTGGCGGTGATGGTGCAGGAAGCCGCCCGGGCCGCCGAGCAACTCTCCCAGACCACCATCACCGGGGTGGAGATTCGCGAAGGCACCCGCGACTTGGTCATTGATTTCACCGAGGAGCGGCGCCTGGAGGTGATGCCTTGTTCGAACCTGCGTCCGGGCTGGCGGCTGCGAGCCGCGCAAGGCGGGATCATCTCCTCGCACAGCGAGCCACGGCCGTCCAAGGCCAAACGCTGAACCCTCGCCGCCGATCCGAACACCAGACGGCGGAGCCGGCGAAATCAGCATCGCCAAACGCCTTCCTTGCGGGCATGCTCGTCCCCCAGAAAGACCTGACGCGCACGATCACAAAGGTTTTCACTGCATGAACACGCATTCTGAGAAGCTCCGGATCGGCCTTTTCGGCATCGGCTTGGACACCTATTGGCCGCAGTTCGCCGGCTTGTTGGACCGGCTCACCGGCTACCAGCAACGCATCGCGGACCGGCTGCGGGGACCGGGGGTGGAATTGGTGGATGCGGGCATGGTGGATAACCCGGTGAAGGCCCGCGCGGCCGCCGAGCGGTTCCGGCAGGAGCGCGTGGACCTGATCTTCCTTTACGTTTCGACCTACGCCTTGTCCTCCACCGTCCTGCCGGTAGTCCAGCAGGCGCGGGTCCCGGTGGTGGTGTTGAACCTGCAGCCGGTGCCGCAGCTGGACTATGCGAAGTTCAACGCCTTGGGCGATCGCGGCTTGATGACCGGCATCTGGCTGGAGCATTGCCAGGCCTGTTCCGCGCCGGAGATCGCCTGTGTCTTCAACCGCGCCGGCATCGCCTACCACCTGGTAACCGGCTACCTCGAGGAAGAGGCGGCCTGGCGGGAAATCGGCGACTGGGTGGCGGCGGCGAAGGTGGCGGCGGGCATGCGGGAGAACCGGGTCGGCGTGCTGGGCCATTACTACTGCGGCATGCTGGACGTGTACAGCGACATGACCCAGCAATCCACCGTCTTCGGCAACCATTTCGAGCTGGTGGAGATGTGCGAGTTGCACAAGCTCCGTGAGGCGGTGACGCCCGCTCAAGTGGAGGCCAAGATGGCCCAATTCCGCCAGGAGTTCGAGGTGTCGCCGGAGTGCGAACCGGGCGAGATTACCCGGGCGGCCCGCACCTCCTGCGCTCTCGACGCCTTGGTCGCCAATCACCGGCTGGGCTCGCTGGCCTACTACTACGAGAGCGAGGATGGCAGCCCGTTGCGCGAGATCGTGACCTCGGTAATTGCCGGCAACACGTTGTTGACCGGACACCATGTCCCCGTCGCGGGCGAGTGCGAGATCAAGAACGTCCAGGCCATGAAGATCATGGACCTGTTCGGCGTAGGCGGTTCCTTTTCCGAGTTCTACCTCGCGGATTTCACGGACGATGTCGTCTTTCTCGGGCACGACGGCCCGGCGCATTTCGCCATCGCGCAAGGCCGGGTGGGGCTCGTGCCGCTGCCCGTCTATCACGGCAAGCCGGGCAAGGGCCTCTCGATCCAGATGACCGTCAAGCACGGACCGGTGACGCTCCTGTCCGTGGTGCAATCCGCGGGTGGAAAAGTGTCGCTGCTCACGGCCGAGGGCGAGTCGGTACCCGGCCCGGTGATGCAAATCGGCAACACTAACAGCCGTTATCGCTTCTCCATCGGCGCGAAGGCGTTCATGAACGCCTGGTCCCAAGCCGGCCCGGCACATCATTGCGCCATCGGGGTGGGACATATTGCGGACCGCTTGGCCAAACTTGGCGCCCTGCTGGGCGTGGAAGTCAAGCGGGTGGCCTGAAGGCTGATCCTCACCCCTCCCGACCGAGGTATTTGATAATGGCCTCCGTGCGGGAACGGACGTGGAGCTTCTCGTAGATGTTCCGCAGGTGGGTCGCCACCGTGCTGGCGGCGATGCCCAACTGTTCCCCGACCTCTTTGGACCGGTAACCTTGGGCCACGAGTTTGAGGATGTCTTCCTCACGCTGGCTCAGGTCCGCATCGGTGACCGCCGCCGCGGGGGGCCGATGGAACGACTGCACGAGCATCCGGGCGATCTGGCTGGACATGGGGGAACCGCCGCGATGCACCTCCTCGATCGCCGCCAGCAACTGGGCGGGGGGCAGGTTTTTCACGAGGTAGCCGGTAGCGCCGGCGGCCAGGGACTCGAAGACCCGGCGGCTTTCGCTCTCGATGGTGAGCATGACGATCTGGATGCGGGGCAGGAGGCGCTTGAGTTCGCGCACGCATTCGATGCCCGAGCGGCCGGGCAGGTTCACGTCCATCAAGACCACATCGGGAGCGGCCTTGGGCAGGACCTGCAGGGCTTCCTCGGTCGAACCGCACGCCGTCGCGCAGGCAAATCCAGGCGAGCCGTTGATGACCAGTTGCAGCGCCTCCCGCATTCTCTCGTTGTCTTCCACCAAGGCGACACGGATGTTCATAGGCAGTCAGATTGAATCGTCCCGAGCGTCCAGCGGCACCCGGACAGTCACCATCACCCCGCGGCCCGGGGCGTTGGCCACGATGCAGTGGCCATGCATCTCCTCGGCGCGGCGGCACATGTTGTCCAACCCCCGTCCGGACCCGGATGGCGGGGTCTGGCCGGAAGCCAGGCCCGAGCCGTTGTCCGTGACGGTGAGAACCAACGAGCGGTCATCGACCGCCAAAGCAAGCCGGACTTCGGAAGCATGGGCATGGCGCACGGCGTTGTTCAAGGCTTCCTTGACGATGAGCAGCAAGTGGTGGCGGGTGTCGGCCGAGAGGACGCGCTGAGCGAACTCACTCGGCATGTCCAACCGGCATCGCAGACCGGCACCTTCCACGAACGACTGGGCATGGTGGCAGAGGTAGCCCGCAAAATCCTCCAGGGTGTCGGACTGTGGGTCCACCGTCCAGACCACCTCCCGCAGTTGTTCCACCAGGGCGCGGATGGACTGCGCGATGATCGCAGTGTCCGCCCGGGCGGGCGTGGCGGGTGGCAGGCGCCTTTCCAGCACATCCAAACGCAGGGCCAAGCCGGCCAGGTTGCTGCCCAGGTCGTCGTGCAGGTCCTTGGCGATCCGGCCGCGCTCCGAGGCGAGGGCACGGTCGTGTTCCAGCCGATGCAGTTCCCCCAGGTGGCGCACCCGGCGGAAGTGGATCGTCAGGATGATCGCCACCACCGCGCCCACACCGAGGAGGCGGAAGGGCCAGGTCTCATGGAAGGGAGGGGCGAGCGAGAACGCAAACTCCGCCGGGGCATCGCTCCAATAGCCGTGATTGTTGCAGGCGGTGACTTGGAACCGGTACTCGCCCGGTTTCAAGTTGGTGTAGGCGGCGGTTCGCCGGGTATCCAGTTCACGCCACCCAGGGTCGTGTCCGAGCAACCGGACGCGGAATCGGGCCTTCTCGGAGTCCACAAACGTGTTGGCGGTGTAGCGGATGTCCAAGGCGCGCGCCCGTCGCGGCTCAAGGCGCAGCGAACCGTTCGGCGAGCGCCGGGCGCCTTCGGCGAGAGCCCCATCGGTGAACAGGGTCTCCTGGTCGGCCACCACCCGCTCGATGACCACCAGCGGAGGCACGTCGTTGTCGCGCAGTCGAGCGGGATCGACCACGGCCACGCCCACGGTCGTGGGAAACCAGAGTTCGCCGTTCGGCAAGCGGGCGGCTGCCGGTTGGTAATCGCCGTTGCCCTCGGTCCCCGCCAGGCCGTCCACTTCGCGGAACGGGATGCAGTGCAGGCGCTGCGCCAGGCCGTCGGCCACGGCGTTAAGCTCGTCGCGGCGCACCCGCCAAAGCCCGCGGTTGCAGTAGCTCCAGTACCGGCCCCGGTCGTCCGGCAACAGCGCGTAAGCCAGATTGTCCGCCAAGCCATGTGCTTCGGTCACGGCCCGCACCTGGTCCTCCCGCACCCGGTTGAGCCCCGCGGGAGTGCCGACCCAGAGCGTACCATCCGGCTCGACCAGCAACGGCCAGGCGTTCATGCTCAAGAGGCCGTCCGCCCGGGTGTAGCGGCGCAGCTTGCCGGCCTTGAACCGGTGCAACCCGCCGGTCGCCGTGCCCACCCACAGACTGCCGTCGGGCCCCTCTTGGATGCCTGTGATGCGGTGGTCCGCCATCCCTTGGCGTTCGTTGATCAACTCGAACTCCTCACCCTGGCGCCGGAGCAGGCCGCGCGTCGATCCCACCCAGAGTGTTCCGGCACGGTCCTCAAACAAGGCGCTCACATCCCACTCCCCCTCGGACCCGCGGGCGGCGGCGGCCACCGGCCGGATCCAGCCATCTTCCAGACGGCAGAGTCCATTTGCCACCACCCCCATCCACACGCGGCCCTCCCGGTCTTCCAACACCGGTTTGACCCGCCGCGAGCGCGCCTCGGCCAACTGGCTGGGCATGTTCGTATAGAGCACGGCGCCCGCCGGTTGAAGGAGGGTCAATCCCACCGGACAACCCAGCCAGACGCGCTCTTGCCGCCCGGTGGTGACCGTGAAGACCTCCGCGTCGATCGGATCCCGGGTAACCATGGTGGATAGCACGCGCCGGTGCTGCAGCCGGGTGAGTCCACTGCCACCGGTTCCCACCCAGAGGTTGCCCTCGCGATCGGCGAGGAGACTCCGCAGGTCAGTCTCTCCGTACAAGCCGTCGGCGGCGGTGTAGGTGAAGAGTTGGTCCTGGGCCAGCCGGTGCAACTGTCGATCGCCCCGGGAAAGGACCCACAAGCCTCCGTGAGGATCGTCCACGACGTTCCGGATCAGTGACTCCCCCCAGGCATGGCGCGCCGGGTAGGTTCGCCATTGGCCCTGGCTCAGGCAGAGCAGTTCATTGGCTTTGCACACCCAGAACCGACGCTGCCGGTCCTGATGCACGAACACGGCCCCCTCGGCGGGCGGTCCCAGGATTTCCTCCGCCCGGTTCATTCGGCCAGTCGCCGGATCGTACCGCAGGCAACGCTGCGGCCCTGTGTGGTTGTATTCCGTGGTCAGCCAGAGCTTGCCGTCCCGGTCCTGGGTGACCCGCTCGAAGGGCTTTGGCCAACCGTTGGTGGCAACCCAACGGGATTCGGCCCGGCCGCCCTGCACCCGCCACAGGTTCTCGCCCGTGACCAGCCAGAAACCGCCCTCGCTGGCGGCGCAACTGTCGCGGATGAGATCCCCCCCCAGCGCCGCGTTGAGCACTGCCGGCTCGAATTTCCCGGCGTGATGGCGCAACAGGCCCACCCTGGTCTGGACCACAAATTGGCCAGTGCTGTCCACCATCAACCCGCGGCAATCCATATACGCGGGGTCATCTCCCAACTCGGTTTGATAGACCGTGAAACGCACGCCATCGAAACGCACCAGGCCATAGCGGGTCCCCGCCCAGAGGTAGCCATCCGGGGTCTGCGCCAGGCTCAGCACCGTATTCTGCGGCAAGCCCTCCTCGGTATTCCAGCGGGTGACTTGGTAAGGGGTTTTGAGCGTGCGCTCATGGACCGGCACCAAGGCCTCCGCCGAAAGGGCGGGAGCGGCTGGTTGCCCCAGCGCGGTGAGCGCGACGCCAAGCCCGGCGCCCACCGCCCGGGTCACCACCCGGCGAAGCGCACGCATGGTCCTCCATCGGCTCGCCCCGAACATCCCCGCCAGCATGCCCGCCCTGCCCCGCCAAAGCAACGCTGGAGCGCACCTCGAAAGCGGTCCCCGACCGGACGGAGGCCACAACAAGCGGTTGCGGTTACAGGGTCGGTTGGCATAACGTCGGGGCGGCAAGGGTCCCGGTGGGACGGCAGCGGGTGAATCGCGCGGCCGGCCCGTCCGGATCGGCGCCGCATCATGATTGAACTCGATGGCCATCGGCTGACCCTCCCCGAGGTCTGGCGCCTCGCGCAGCGGCAGGACACCTGTGCGCTCGCGCCGGCGGCGCTCAACCTCATGCGCCGAAGCCGCGCGCTGGTGGAGGAGATCGCCACCCAGCCCCGCGCGGTTTACGGCATCAACACCGGGTTCGGCCCGCTCAGCGCCACCCGCGTTTCCCCCGCCGACCTCGCCCAGCACCAGTTGAACCTGCTGCACCACTTGTCCGTGGGCCAGGGGACCTTGTTCTCGCCCGTCGAGACGCGCGCCATCATGGCCGCCCGCGCCAACGCGCTGGCCCGCGGCTTCTCGGGCATCCGCCCGGAGGTGGTGGAGTTGTTGATCGCCGCGTTGAACCGCGACGTCCTGCCGGAAATCCCCTGTGAAGGTTCGGTGGGCGCCAGCGGCGACCTCGCTCCGCTCGCGCACATGTCGCGGTTGCTGGTGGGCCTGGGCCACGTCCGCCACGGCGGCGAACGTCTCTTGGCCACCGAGGCGTTGTCGCGCCACGGATTGCAGCCGGTGGTGCTCCAATGCAAGGAAGGTCTGGCGCTGGTGAACGGCACCTCGGTGATGACCGCCCTGGCCGCCCTGGCCACGCACGAGGCAGGGGTCCTGTTGAGCTGGCACGAACTGCTCACCGCCTGCCTTTTCCAGATTCTCTGGGCGTCGCCCGAGGTGCTGTGCGAGCAGGTTCACAAGGCGCGCGGCTTTCGCGGCCAGACGGCCGTGGCGGGGCGCATCGCCGACCACCTCCGCACGCATCCCCACTACCGGCGGATGATTGACGAGCACCAGTGGGGCTCGCTTGCCAAACCGGTCGAGCCCGGCGTGGAGATTCAAGATCCCTACTCGGTCCGCTGCGCCCCGCAAGTCTTGGGCGCGTTTCAGGAGGCGTACTGGCACATCGAGGCCGTGGTGGAGCGCGAACTCAATGCCTCGACCGACAATCCGTTGGTCTTTCCCGACACCCAGTCCGTCATTCATTGCGGCAATTTCTACGGCCAGCAGATCGCCATGGTGTGCGATTACCTCCGCCTCGGCGTGGCCAAGGCGAGCCTGCTCGTCGAGCGGCAATTGGACCGCCTGGTCAACTGGCGTCACAGCCTGGGCCTGCCGCCGTTGCTGGCGGGCGGCGATCCCGGCCTGAACTCTGGTTTCATGGGCGTGCAACTGCTCGCCACCTCGCTCGCCGCCGAGTGCCGCATGCTAAGCGCCCCGGCTTCCGTGCAGTCGATCCCCACGAACGCCAATAACCAGGACGTGGTGAGCATGGGCACCATCTCCGCCCGTTTGACGCGCGACCTGCTGGGCAAGGCGTGGAAGCTGGTCGCCATCCAGGCCCTGGCGCTCGTCCAGGCCGCCGACCTGCGCGGCGGCGACGTCATGGGCGAACGCTACCGCGAGCTGCATCACCGGGTGCGCGGTGTCTCGGAGCGCCTCCACGCGGACCGCCCGTTGTTCGAGGACATCGCGCGGGTGGTCGAACTCCTGCAGTCGGAGCCGGTGCAGCGGCAACTGCTGCCGCCGCGTCCTTCCGCCCCGTGATGGCCGCCGAACGTCCTGCTGCCCCCGCCCCGGCGGAACCGGCCACCGCCAACGCGGCTGCCGCCCCCCCGAAGGAGGTGCGCTGGAGCGGACGCACGCGCGGTGGGCGGTTTGGCAACTGGTTTTTCGTAC
>CAYYMW010000299.1:0-8788 GCA_964472515.1 uncultured Verrucomicrobiota bacterium
CCTTCCCTCTCGCCATGGGAGCGGGGCGGGAGACCGGCCTCATGGAAAATGCCGCGAGGCCATTCTGGCCACGCGACAAATCGGGGTCGTGGTGGTAGTATTCCTGGTACGCGCCGCCAAACGACCTATGAAACCCCAACCCACGCTCTCCTCGGCGGGCTGCTGGACAGCCGCTCGATGTCTCTTACTTACCGTGTCTTCGGTAGTCTTGCTTGCCGCACCAGCGCTGACCCCCGCGTGGGTCAGCTTTCTGGGTGGGAAAGGCGTCGGGTACGTCGAGGAGACTGCCTACGCGGTGGCAGCAGACCCCCAGGGAGCCATATTGGTGGGCTGGCACACTGGGGCCCAGGAGTTGCCTTTGCTGCGGCGGTACGGGCCGTCGGATGGGGGCGAACTGGGTATCGTTACCAAGCTGGACTCCGCGGGCGACCAAGTCCAGTTTCAGGTGGCTTTCGTCTGGTCGGTGGTGCGCGGTCTGGCTACGGATGCCCAGGGGAACATCTACGTCGTGGGCGATACCGTGGCTCCGGCTGAGTACTTTGCGATCACCAACGCGGTGCAGACCACCATGGCGGGTTACCGGGACGCCTTCGTGGCCAAGCTCAGCCCGGATGGCGAACGCTTGCTCTACTGCACCTACCTGGGCGGCAATGGCTTGGAGTTGGGTACGGGCATCGCCGTCAATCCCACCGGCGACGCCTGGGTCACCGGTTGGACCACGTCCACCAACTTCCCGGTGACGCCGGGAGTTGCCCAGACCACTTTGGCAGGGGGATTCGATGCGTTTGTGGCGAGACTTTCGCCCGACGGAAAGCGATTGGTTTATGGGACCTACCTGGGCGGTGTCGAAAACGAGTCCGGCGCGGCCATGGCTGTAAACTCCGCCGGCGAAGCCTGGGTGGTGGGTTCCACCACCTCGACCGGGTTCGCTTCTGACCCCGCGATGACGACCGCAGGCTCCGCCACCCTGCGCAACGCGTATGCCGCCCGCCTGAGCGCGGACGGCAGCGAGGTGCTCTCGCTCACGATCTTGGGCGGGGCCGGCGAGGACTTCGGCTCGGCGATTGTCCTGGCCGACGGGGAGTATCCCATCGTGCTGGGCCGCACCGAGTCTGCCGACTTCCCCGTCACCGAAGGCTGCCTGCAAGCGGCTCCGCGCGGCCCCATCCAGGGGGGCGACTACTTCTTGACGACGCTGAATCCGATGGGTGGCTTTGTTTCCTCGACCTACCTGGGGGGCACGGGTGAGGAGCATCCGCTGGAGTGGTTTTATGGACAAGGCTACTACTTGGATGGGGCGGAAGCGCCGGAAGGCTACCTTCGCCTTGAACACGCCGGCTTGGCGGTTGATGCGGCCGGCAACATTTACATTGCGGGCTCCACGGCGTCGGATGACCTCGCTCCGGGGCGCGCGGTCAACCAGCGCTCCGGCGATGGGGATGTCTTTCTGGCCAAGCTCAATCCGACCGCGACGGAACTGCTCCACTTTGGGTACCTCGGCGCGTCGCTGGGGGACTGGGCCTGGGGCAGCCTGGCCTTGCGTGGCACGGATGACGTCGTGCTCGCAGGCAGTACGATGATCACCCCTTTGCCCCCGCACTTCCCCGCCACGCCGGGTGCCTTTCAGACCAGGTTCGGTGGGAGTGTGAGCGACGTCTTTGTGGCCCGTTTCATCCACTCCGCGAGCCCGCCGGCCAACGATGGGTTCGCCCAACGGGCGGTCCTTGAAGGCACCATGCTGACGGTTCGCGCCGACAACTCGCTGGCCACGCGCGAGGCCGGAGAACCCCAGTTCCACCCGCGTGTTTCGGGAAAAACCCTCTGGTGGTCGTGGACGGCGCCCGCAACCGGCCGCTTGTTCCTCAGTACGGATGGCAGCCGCGAGGCTTCCTACCTCGGTGTTTACATGGGAATGGCGGTTGACGCCTTGACGGCGGTGGCGGCCAGCGACAACCCCGCCGAAGGCACGCGGGGCCGCCGGTTGGCGGTGCCGGTGCAAGGCGGCCAAACCTACCAGGTTTGCGGTGATGGCCTGGACGGTGCGGCCGGCGAACTGGCGTTGAGCCTGACTTTCTCCGCCGCGGCGAATGACGATTTTGAGAACCGGAGCAAAGTGACGGGGTTCCCGCTCACAGTCACGGGCACGAATACGTTTGGCACGTTCGAGAGCAACGAACCAATGCACGAGCGTTACAGCCGGCACTCGCTCTGGTGGAGCTGGCGGCCGGACACGACCCGAGCGGTCCGCGTGACCTCCGAGGGGAGCGGCTTCCTGGCGGCGATCGCGGTGTACCAGCAGGCTCCCGTGGTCGGTTTGCAGCGCTTGGCTGGTGCGGTGGGGGGAGATGATGGCAGCCCGGCCGATTTGACCTTCCTGGCGGTGCAGGGGCAGGATTATGAACTGGCCATTGATGGCTATGCCGACGAAACCGGCACGGCGGTCTTGAACCTCCTTCCAGGAGTGCCGCCGCCGAACGACAACTTCAGCAACGCCATCGAGCTCACGGGCTTCGCCGTCACCGCCCAGGGCACGAACTTGACCGCCACCCGCGAACCCGGCGAGTGGCTTCCACTCCAGATGGACCCCCTGCAGACCGATGCCAGCGGGGGGCAGACCGTCTGGTGGTCCTGGGTGGCCCCCACCAACGGCTATCTCAGCCTCTCCACGGAAGGCAGCGATTTCGACTCCGTTTTGGCGGTCTATACTGGTTCCACGCTCGGGGCGCTGCAGCGAGTGGCCATTGGTTTCGATGAACCAGGCCTCACCGCGCATGCCTACTTCCCGGTGCAACAGAACACCCGCTACACCATCCAGGTCGATGCCACCCGCTGGGCGCCACCGGGCCACGTGGCACTGTGGCTGCGGCTGACCCAGCCACCCGAGATCGTGCGTTCCTCCTTTGTCCGCCAGGCGGACGGCACGGTCACCTTCCGGGTTCGGGGGATTGCCGGCCATCAGTACCGGCTCCAGACCTCGGACAATCCCACCGGCTGGACCACGGTGGGCGAGGTGCTCGCGGGAACCGAGTTTGCGGTGACCGACTCACCCGGCGGCGGCACGCCGGTAAGGTTCTACCGGCTGATCGACGTTACCCCCGAGTGAGGATACCGCGCGGGGCGGTCACCGTTCGTGGGTGAAGATGCTGGTCAGGATGACCTCCTTGATCTTCCAAAGGAGAGTCATGGTCAGCGCCAGCGGCAGGAGCACCAGGAAGATCACGGCCATGGCCAGGAACCGCGGGACCAAGGGCAGGTAGGGAGCGAGGATTCTCGGCAGGGGCAAGTCGAACTGACTGGCGACCGTCCAGCCCGCCACCAAGGCGAGCAAGGTCAGCAGCAAGCCGCGGTTCACGCCGGTGAAGAGTTGGGTCTCGAGCCGGAGGTTCTCGTCCGGCAGCATGGCCGCCAACCGCTGAAGCACGTGGTTCAAGTCAAAAAGAAACAGCACGCCGGACAGCGCCAGGACGCCGAGCGCCATCTGGAAATGCAGTTCCTCGGGCAGGCCGCGCCAGAAAAAGAGAAAGGGCGACAGGCCGAGGTTGACCCAGCCCAGCAGGAACGCCCGGTCCAGCGCCGCCCGCCAGACCCGCTCCTGTCGCTGGAAAGCGGTCAGTTGGTACAAGCCGAAGAGCAGCAACGCCTGTGTGGCCAGAGGCGGGAAGGGACCGAAGACGGCCAGCCAGTTGGTGCGGGCGGTCTGGACGGAAATCACCAGCGCCAGGGGCACCCCCCAGAATAGACAGGAGAGGCCACGGGCGACGCGGCCGAGCGTCGGCAGGAGGTGGGATGTCCCAGGAGGTTCACTCACACCGGGTGGGGGACGCGGCAACCTGGCCGGCGGCGGCTCATATGGTCAGGTAGGTGTACTCGCGCAGGCCGCGTTCGTACTCGTCCAGCAAGCGCATCGCCTCCGACGGCTTGAGCATATCGGACTTGATGGCCGCATCCATCTGCGACTTCATTTGCCGCTTGAGCTCATTCTCGTCGTACTGCACGGAGGCCAGGGTCTGGGCGATGGTCGAGCCCTCGATGATCTCCTCGACGTAGTACCCGCACGGCTCGTCGGGATCGAGGAACACATGGACCTCGTTGACCCGGCCGAAGAGGTTGTGCAGGTCGCCCATGATATCCTGGTAGGCGCCCATCAGGAAGAAGCCGATGTGGTAGGGTTCGGTCGAACCGTTGCCGTTCGTGGGAAGGGGATGGAGGGCGAGGGTGTCCCGCACGTCGCGGAGGTCGATGAATTTGTTGATCGCGCCGTCGGAATCGCAGGTGATGTCCACCAGCGTGGTCTCCTGGGTGGGGCGCTCGTTGAGCCGGCTGATCGGCATGATGGGGAACAATTGGCCCAGCGCCCAGTTGTCCAGCAGCGACTGGAAGACGGAGAAATTGCACATGTACTGGTCGCCGAGGCTGTCCTCGAGCTTGCGGATTTCCTCGGGGACATACGCCTGCCCGCGGAAGCTCCGCACCACCTCGTCGCTAATGTCCCAATAGAGACTCTCGATCTTCGCCTTGTCGGGCAACTCGAACATGCCCAGGGTGAACATGTTGTGGGCGTCCTCGCGCCGTTCCAAGGCGTCGTGGTAGGCCTCCAGCTTGTTCAGTTTGGCGAGGTTCCGCTTGATATCGAGCAACTCGCGCACCAGCGCGTGTTCGTTCTCCCCGTACACGAAGGTGGGGCCCAACTGGTTCTTGGTGATGGAGCCGAACACCTCGACAATGAGCACGCTGTGGTGGGCCACGATGGCCCGGCCGCTTTCGCTGATGATCTCGGGGTGGGGGACCTTCTCCGCGCTGCAGACGTCGGAGATGTAGTAAACGATGTCGTTCGTGTACTCCTGCAGGGTGTAGTTGGTGGAACTGTCGAACGCGGAGCGGCTGCCATCGTAATCCACGCCCAACCCGCCGCCCACGTCCAGATACTCGATCTGGAAGCCCATCTTGTAGAACTTCGCGTAGAACCGCGAAGCCTCCTGCACGGCTTTCTTGATCGTGAGAATGTCCGGCACCTGCGAACCGATGTGGAAGTGCAGCAACTTGAAGCAGTGGCCGAGGTTCTCGGCCCGGAGCATCTCGACGGCCGCCAGCATCTCGGCCGTATTGAGGCCGAACTTGGCGTTTTCGCCGCCGCTTTCCGCCCACTTGCCGGCGCTCTTGCTCATCAGCCGCGCCCGCAGGCCCACCAGCGGTTCCACGCCCACTTGCTTCGAGACGGCCAGAATCTGGCGCAGTTCCTCGAGCTTTTCCACGACAAGGATGATCTTCTTGCCGAGTTTCAGGCCCATCAGGGCCATGCGGATGAAGGCGGCGTCCTTGTATCCGTTGCAGACGATCAGGCTGCCAGGCTGGCCTTGCAGCGCCAAGCCGGCGAACAACTCCGGCTTGCTGCCCACCTCGAGGCCGAAATGGTGGGGTTTGCCGGCGTCGAGTATCTCCTCCACCACCTCCCGCAACTGGTTCACCTTGACCGGGAAGACGCCGCGATAGCTCCCTTGGTAGTTATACTCGGCGATCGAATTGCGAAAGGCCTGGTTGATGGATTCCACCCGGTGCCGGAGGATGTCCTGGAACCGGATCAACAGGGGAAACCTCAAGCCGCGGCCGCGGGCCTCCTCGGCGACGTCGGTCAGGTCCACGGCCACGCCGTTTTCTTGCAACGGCTTGGCAATGACGTGCCCGGCGTCATTGATGTCGAAGTAACCTGCCCCCCATCGATCAATGTTGTACAGACTCCGCGCCGCCGACAGGTCCCAAGGGCGGGTGTCATCCGAAGGATTGCTCATCTCAGCATGTTGCGGCGCCTCGTTAAGGAACGCGCGCCGTGTCTTCAATAAGGCGATCTCAAAAAAAAGCAATTGTTCTTTCACGGCGGCAGGCATTTTCCCCTTCCGCGAGGGGCCCGTGCCAAAACCACTTGCGACCCGGCGCATGGGAGGCGTATTACTAATCCAAGCTATGTCAACGGTGGTTGTGCTCATTTTGGCGGGGGCCGTTCTCCTGGCGTTGGAGACGGTCCTGCCCGGCTTGGTGGCGGGCTTGGCGGGCTTCGCCTGCCTGGTGGCGGCGGTCGTGGTGGCGTACGCCCGGCTGGGGCCTGAGACCGGCAACCTGGTGCTCTTCACCCTCGCCGGCGGTCTGGTGGTGGCAGCGGTCTTGTGGGTCCGCTATTTCCCCAATAGCCGGCTCGGACGCCTCTTTGTGACGAGGGGTACCGTGGGCAACCTGGAGGTCGAGCGGCCCGAGTTGGTCGGGCAGACCGGCACGGCGCTGAGCAACCTTCGCCCTTCCGGCACGGCGGTGATCGGCGGCAGGCGGGTCGATGTGGTCACCGAGGGCGGGATGGTCGAACGCGGCGCCACCATCAAGGTGCTCGCGGTCGAAGGCCTCCGGGTGGTGGTTCGGCCCTGCGAGCGCGAGGCTCCGACCAAGCCGGCCTGATTTCCCCCCCAGCCACCGGCGGTGTCGTCGCCGCCCCGGTGCTGCGCAGATCTCGCGACTTACCTTCTCTTGGCACGCCTCTTGCGCTATCTTGCGCTTGTGAAACGGTTGGCGAGTGGCTGGGCCATCGCTTGGTTGGGGCTGTCCAGCCTTCTGACCATGGTGGTGAGCGGAACGGCGGAAACCAAGCAGATCCGCCTGCGCAATGAGCTTCTCATCAACCCAGAGCCACCCGCCGCCCGCGCCCTGGCACCGCAAACCGTTGAGCCAGAAGCATCTGGTCTGTTTCTTCTCCAGTTCAAGACGGCCCCGCTCACCAACCAGGTCGCCGCCCTCCAGGCTCTGGGCGTGGAGTGTCTTCGCTATGTGCCGGATGACGCCTATATCGTGCGGCTGCGCCGCGCCAAGCCCGGTTCGGTAAGCCGCTTGCCGTTCATTCAGTGGCTGGGCGAGTACCAATCCGGCCATAAGGTCCACCAAGCCTTGAGCCCGTTGTTGGCCTCCGGGGAACCGGCGGAGGTTCGCCTCCTCCTGGCACCGGGGCCGACCGCCGCCGAGGCGCAGCCCGCCGGCAAAGCGCTGGCGAGCGTGACGCAGTTCACCCGGCTGTCCTCCGGTTCGGTGGTCCATGCGCGGGTGAGGCCAGGGGGCTTGGCGGTCCTGGCCAACTCACCCGCCGTGCTCTGGATCGAACCGGACACCCATCCCCGCCTCTACGATGAGGTCGCCTCCCGCATCGTCGACGGTGCTCCCGCAAACAGCGAGAAGTACCACACGTTGATGGAGGAGCTGGGATTTACAGGCAAAGGGGTGGTGGTGGATGTGGCGGACAGCGGTCTGAACAACGGCGACAAGGAGACCATGCACCCCGACTTGGCGGGGCGGGTGGACGCCTTCTTCTACTATGGCAAGCTGGAAAGCGCCGCCGACGAGCACAGCCACGGCACGCATGTCACCGGCATTGTGGCCGGTAACGGCGCCACCGGCGAAACCGACGAGAACGGCTACCTCTTCGGGTTTGGGGTGGCTCCCGAAGCTCACGTGGTCGCTCAACGCATCTTTGACGGCGCCGGGGGATATGAGGCTCCACCTTCGAACGAGCGGTTGACGCGAGACGCCGTGCGGGCTGGGGCGGTGATCGGCTCGAACAGTTGGGGCGACGACACTCAGGGACGCTACGATTTGAATGCGGCCGAGTTCGACGGACTGGTGCGGGACGCCGACGCCGAGACCCCCGGAGACCAGCCCTACATCCTCGAGTTCTCCGCTGGCAACGCCGGTCCCGGCGCCCAGACCATCGGCAGCCCGGCGGTGGGCAAGAACGTCATCGCCACCGGCGCTTCGGAGAATGACCGCCTTGATCTCTACATCTATGCGGATGGCATCGATGCGATGGCGGACTTCTCGAGCCGCGGGCCTTGCGAGGACGGACGAATCAAGCCCGATATCGTCGCCCCCGGCACGTGGATCGCCTCGCTTCAGTCGGCCTCCGCGACCGACGAGAACGCGTGGATGTCCATCTCCCCCAACTACCAGTACCAGGGCGGCACGAGCCAGGCGGGTCCGCACGCTTCCGGCGCGGCGGCCGTGTTCGTGCAGTACTACCGGGAAACGCATGCCGGGCTGACTCCCTCGCCCGCGCTGGTCAAGGCGGCGTTGATCAACTCCGCCGACGACATGGATGACGCCAGTGGCGGCACGGACCCCATCCCAAACATGGACGAGGGCTGGGGCCGGCTGAACCTGGCGAATCTGATCGGCACGAACCGCCGCACCGAATTCATCGAACAAAGCTCGGAACTGGCGCAGGGCGAGATCTTGGAACAGCGCGTGGTGGTGGGGAATCCCGACGAACCGTTCAAAGTCACCCTGGTTTATACCGACGTGCCCGGCCTGCCGGCCGCGATTCCCGCGCTGGTGAATGACCTCGACCTCGAGGTGGTGGGACCGGACGGCACTCTCTACCGCGGCAACCAGTTCCTGGCGGGTGAGTCCATCCGGAACCCTGAAGCCGCGGACCGGCTCAACAATGTCGAGGGAGTCCACCTGTGGACGCCCGAGCCGGGCGAATACACCGTGCGCGTGCGCGCGGTGCGCGTGGCGGAGGATATTCACCATCGCGTCAACCTCTCGCCGCGCCAGGATTTCGCCCTGGTCTTCTCCGGCGATCTGCCGCTGCCGGGCGTGGGCACCATGCTTATGGACCAGGCCGCCTACCGGGCTCCCGGAACCATCCAACTGCGGTTGATTGACTTCGATCTGGGCGGCCAACCGGGCGTTTCGGTGCGCGTTCGCAGCACCACCGAGACCAATGCCGAACTCATCGCCCTCCTCCCGCAGGGCCGCT
>CAYYMW010000300.1:0-8744 GCA_964472515.1 uncultured Verrucomicrobiota bacterium
GGGGCGGGGTGGCGTTGGGGCTGGGACCTGCGGTCGGCGGTGCTCCGCACGGAGCGCCTGCGGGCCACCTGCGAAGGGCAGGATGGCGGGCTATTGCCCAGGGCTATCCTATGTCGCGCTACAGCGCGGCGGAGCGCCAAGCGCATGCGGTACCATGCATGGCGCTCGGGGAGGACAAGAACGGTGACGATGGATTGGCAGCGGGAGGATCGGTCCTCGCTATTGATACTCGCCTTGGCGCTCTGCTGGCCTCGCGCGGGGGTCCGGTCCCGGGCAGCCCCGGGGCCGTTTAGGGCAGGCCGGCGGACCAGGCGCAGCCGCGGCGCATGAGTTCGGCCACGCCGGGGCTGGCGTAGGCGCGGGCATCGTGGCCGAGGACGGTGTGGAAGACGCGACCCTGGCCGTAGTTGAGCACGAAGGCCATGGGGTAGTCCTTGCCGTCGACCTTGGAGGTGGCCTTGGCCACGACGTGGATCAGGGCGTCGCCCGTCAGGCAGGTGTAGAGTTCGTCCAGGGTTTCGAACGGTTGCATGCCCTTGGTGATGGGGTGCTCGGGATCGGCGATGTCCACCCGGAAGGTGCCGTGGGGATCGTGACCGCGGAGCTTCGGGTCCCAGACGCGGCCGGCCAGGTTCCTGAACTCGGGCCACTCGTTGTTGTCCCACGCGCCGCAGGTGAAGTGGGTGAGCATGAGGCCCTTGCCGCCGGCCACGAACTTCCGCAGGTTCTCGCGCGCCGCCGGGCCGGGGCCGGGCGACTCCCAGTCCATGAAGTGGAGCAGGATGGCGTCGTAGCTGGCGAGGGCGGCGGAATCCAGAAAGGCCGGATCCTCGACCACGCTGACGGAGAGGCGGGGGTCCTTTTCCAGGATGCCTTTGAGCACCGGGGCGGTTTCTTTCCAGGGATGGCCGGGGTAGTCGATGCCGGTGACCAGGAGGACGCGCGTCTTCTTGGGCGCGGGGGCGGGCTCGCCGGCGGATCCGACGGTGGCGGCCAGCAAGCCCGCCATTGCGGCGGCCAGCAGGAGGTTGCGGAGTGACATAAGCTTCGTGGATAAGTTGGCGGATTCAGCGAGGGTTCGCGTCCCCAGGCGGACCTGCGCCTGCCGCACCGGGATTGTTTGACGCGTGTTCCGGCTCAGTTCGCTTCAGGGATGTTCAGTTCTTGGAGCGTGACGCGGAGCCTGATCGAGACCCTTCTCGAACGACCAATAGGCGCGGTTGAAGGCGACCGTATGGAATCCGAGCTTCATGCGGCGAGGCGGGGCAGGCGGGGGCTTACTTGTCCTTGAGGTCGGGCATGTCCTGCTTGGCCACGGCCAACGCGGCGGCGGCATCGGCCGGCAGGGGCTTGACCATCACGTTGCGGTACTCGACCACGCTGCCCGGATCGTGCTGCTGCAGAGCGAGGTGGCCTGCGGTGTAGCTGTTCTTGGTGTCGACAAAGTCCACCACGATCTTGTCGTTCACCTTGATGATCGTGCGGTTGCCGATGGCGATGATGTGCTGGGTCCACCAGGTGTCGTCGGCGATGAGCTGCTCCTTGACCGGGCTGAGGTTGTAGAGGCTGCCGGTGCGTTGTTTGTCGGAGCTGGTGTTCTCGACCTGGGCTTCATAGCCCTTGGGCCAGCCGTGACCGTAACCGGCGCGGAAGTACATGCCGCTGTTGCCCTTGTTGTTGAGCTTGGCCTCGGCCTTGAACTCGAGGTTCCGGTACGTATGCGGGCTGAAGAGGTGGCTGGTCTTGCCGCGGCCGGTGAGGATGCCGTCCTTCATTTCCCACTGGCCGGGATCCGGGGCGGTCCAACCGCTCAGGGTCTTGCCATCGAACAGGGGGTACCAGCCCTGGGCGTCGGGTTCCAGCGGCGGCGCGGGACAGGGGGCGTTTTGAGCGGACGCGGTGGCGAGCAGGCAACCGGCCAGAGAGAGGAGGGAGAGGGTCTTGCGCATATGTGTTGTTGGGCAAAGGTAAGCACTCCACCCGCGAATTGACAACAAGATTGCCGCCCGGTTCTCCGTTGCCGCGCTTGGGCTTGCCAAGCGGCGGCGGGCGGCAACAATGGGCGGCATGAACTCGCGCTGTCACCGGCTGGCTTTCCTCTCTCCCCTCCCCGCCGTGCTGGCGGGCGGAATGGCGCTGCTTGGCGTCGTCAGGGCCGAGGCGACCAACGCGGTCCCCTTGCGGCTGAAGCTGGATGGACAGCAGCGGGGCCGGGTGTTCGAGGGGATTGGCGCATGCAGCGCGGGGGCCTCCTCCCGGCTGCTCATCGATTACCCCGAGCCGGCCCGCAGCCAGATCCTCGACCTTCTGTTCAAGCCAAAGTTCGGCGCGGGCTTCCAGCATCTCAAGGTCGAGATCGGCGGCGATGTCAACTCGACCGACGGCTGCGAACCGAGTCATCAACACGACCGCAAGGACGAGAACTACCAGCGCGGCTACGAGTGGTGGTTGATGAAGGAGGCGCGCCGCCGGAATCCCGCCGTCTTCCTGGACTGCCTGGAGTGGGGTGCGCCGGCGTGGATTGGCGAGGGCAACTTCTACTCGATGGACAATGCCGAGTACATCAGCCGCTTCCTGGCGGGCGCCCGCCAGCATCACGGGCTCGAGCTCAACTTCGTTGGCATCTGGAACGAGACGCGGCCGGACCTTGGCTGGATCAAGCTGCTGCGCTCGACGCTCGACGCACGCGGACTCCAAGGCGTCAAGATCGTGGCGGACGACAACATCAACCGCTGGTCCATTGTGGACTTGATGCAGAATGACCCGGCCTTGGCGCGGGCGGTGCATGCGGTGGGAATACACTATCCAAAGGCGCAGAGCAGCGCCGCCGCGAAGGTTTGCGGGAAACCCATCTGGTCGAGCGAGGACGGTCCCTGGAAGGAGAATTGGGAAGGGGCCTGCACGCTGGCGAAGGCCTATAACCGCAACTATATCGAGGGGCGCATGACCAAGACGGTGATTTGGAGCCCGGTGACGTCCTACTACGACATTCTCCCCCTGCCAGGCTCGGGTGTGTTGCACGCCAACACGCCGTGGTCGGGCCGTTTTGCAGACCGCCCGGCCCTCTGGGCGACGGCCCACACCACGCAGTTCGCGGAGCCGGGCTGGACCTACCTGGAGGGGGACGCCTGCCGGCTGCTGCCGGGCGGGGGCAGCGTGGTGACGTTGGTGGCTCCGAACGGCCATGACTTCAGTGTCATCGCCGAGACCATCGACGCAAAAACGCCGCAGACGGTGGTATTGCAGATGAGGGGCGGCCTGACGGAGGGTCCGCTGCACGTCTGGCGGACCCAGGCGGAGGGGTGGTTCGTGCCGCAGGCCGACTTGGTCCCCCAAGGGCAGGCGGTAACGCTCGTGTTGGAACCCGGCTCCATCTATTCGCTAACCACGACCACCGGCCAGACGAAAGGCGCGGTGGAGGCACCGCCCGTACGGCCGTTTCCACTGCCGTACCGCGAGGAGTTCGAGGCCGCGACGCGGGGTGGGACTCCCCGTTACTTCTCGGATCAAGCGGGCGGCTTTGAGGTCGTGAAAGCCTCGAAGCGCAAGGGGCAGGCGTTGCGGCAAGTGGTCCAGCGCAAGGGCATCGAATGGCATTTCCACTGGAATCCCCCGCCAGAGACCATCCTGGGCGATGCCACGTGGAGCAACTACGAGGTGGGCGTGGACGCCTATCTCGAAGGCGACGGTTATGTGTCCCTCTTTGGGCGGGTGGGCAAGGTGAACCAGAACGAGAATCCGCCGGAGGCCTACTGGCTGAAGGTCGACCAATGGGGCTATTGGGAGTTGGGCACGGCGGACATCGCCCTGGCCTCGGGCAGTTGCGGGTTCAAGCCGAAGGAATGGCATCGGCTGGGTCTGCGGATGGCCGACTCCGTCATCACGGCGCTGTACGATGGCCGTGCACTGGGCAGTGTGACGAACTCCCAGTACCTTGCGGGCATGGTGGGCTTGGGCTGCGGTTGGCACGCGGCCCAGTTTGACAACCTGACCATCGAGCCCGGCGTGGGCAACGCGAATCTCGCGCTCGGCCGGCCCGCCCGGGCCTCCAGCGCGTACGGTCCGGACTTCGCGGCGGAAAACGTCACCGATGGCGACGGCAATACCACCCGCTGGAGCGCTGCGGCAGGCAAGACCGTCGGGGAGTGGATTCAACTCGACCTGGGAACCCCGACCAGGGTGAGTTCGCTCCTGGTTCGCCCGTTCGAGGATCGTATTCGCGGGTTTGTGATCCAATGCAACCATGGCAACGGCTGGCGCGATGCCTATACCGGTGGCCGACTGGGAGCCGCGCCCACGATCATTCGGTTTCCTGAGATCACGGCGTCCTCCCTGCGGTTGTTGGTCACCGAGGCCACCGCCGAGCCGTCCTTGTGGGAGATCGTTGTGAGAGGTCAGTAGCAGGATATGAGAGATCCGACCGTCGTGCCGCAAGCCGCCGGCAGCGCCGCCGCTGAAGCTGGCCTGCCGGTTAGTACTTGAGATTCACTCGATCAGCTAAATTCGCGCCTACCATGAATTCGCCACATCCAATCATCCGGGGTCCCTATCTCGAAGACCTGCTCCGTCAACCGGACGCGGTGCGTGACACGCTGGCCGCGCTGCCGCCGCACGCGGTGGCCGAGTTTGCGCATGCCATCGCTGACGCCGCGCCGGGCCGGCTGATCCTCACCGGCATGGGGACGTCGTTGTTCGCGTTGTACCCGCTGCAGACGTGCCTGGCGGCGCGGGGCCGCAGCGCCTTGGTGATCGAGACCTCCGAACTGGTGTATGCACAGCCGGGCCTATTGGTTCCCGGCAGCGTGGTGCTGGCCGTGTCGCAATCCGGTGCCAGCGCGGAAACGGTGCGGCTGATCGAACGGCTCCCGCAGGGTTTTCGGCTGTTGGGCGTTACCAACACGCCCGGGAGTCCGCTGGCCGAGGCCTCGGCCATGCATCTCCTGACGCAAGCCGGGACCGAGGCCTGCGTCTCCTGCAAGACGTATGTGGCTACCCTGGCCGCCATCCAACTCGTGGGGGCGGCGATCGACGGCAGCGGCGTTGGCTCAGCGCGTCAAGCACTGGCCGCCGGGGCGGAGGCCATGGCCGCCTGGCTGGCGGACTGGAAGGGCCACGTGGAGACTTGGTGCGGACTGCTGGCCGGCGTCCAGAATCTCTTCGTCACCGGCCGGGGCGACTCCCTGGCGGCGGCCCACACCGCCGGTTTGATCATCAAGGAATCCGCGCACTTCCCCGCCGAGGGCCTGAGCAGCGCGGCGTTTCGACACGGGCCGTTCGAGATGGTCCGGCCCGAATCCCTGGTTGCCGTCCTCGAAGGCACATTGGGAGTGGACGCACTCAACCGGCAGTTGGTGGCGGATGTCCGGCGGGCAGGCGGGCGGGCGGAACTCATCGGCCCGTCAGCCGAAGCGGCCGCCGCGCGCTTGCCGGTACTGACATCGAGAGCCATGCCGCTGGTCGAGGTCCTGCCGCTGCAGATGATCTCACTGGCCCTCGCGGCGCTGGGGGGACGCGAGGCCGGCCGATTCGAGCGCGCCACCAAGGTCACCACGGTGGGGTGAAGTGGCGTGACGCTGCGGACTCGCCCCGCCAGTCTGTGTCATAGGCTGACCGCACGCGGCAGCGGTCGCGGGCGTGGGCATGAAGGAGTAGTGAGCGCGCCCACAAGACAGGGTAGAAGACACGTGCAGTACGTGAGTTACGCAACCTCATGGGAGTCCATTTCGCGTTTGCCGTTGGTGATGACGTTGAGTAATAAGCAATCATTTCTCCATTTAATAAACCATCCCTAATAGTTGACCCGTTAAAGTTTTTGCGATCATGTGACGATATCGCCCTTGGAAAGCAATAGTCGTGGAAACACGCAGGATCTGGTATCCTCTTTAAGTACCAGCGCGAACTGAGCGATTCGCGCGGAGGTATTGAAGAAATCCCCGATTCTCACGCCCGGCGGGTCACAGGTGGGTTATGCCCTTGAGGGGTCAGGGTATCCGTGGAACAGCCAGCGAGCGGAGCCACGCCTATGCCTCCCAACCCAATTACATGAGCAAGACCCTTACGTTGAGCCCGGTCACCCGCATCGAGGGGCACCTGGCGGTCAAAGTCGAAGTGGAGGCCGACCGGGTGATCTCCGCCCACGTGGCCGGAGAGATGTTCCGGGGCTTCGAGCAGATACTGCGTGGACGCGACCCGTTGGACGCCCAGCACATCACCCAACGCATCTGCGGGGTGTGCCCGATCGAGCACGGCATGGCGTCCGTGCTGGCCCAAGAGATGGCCTATGGCGTGACGGTGCCGGACAACGGGCGGCTGGTGCGCAATCTCATTCAGGCGGCGAACTTCATCATGTCCGACCTGACCCATTTCTACCTCCTGTCAGCGCTCGATTTTGTGGATGTGACGGTGGTGGCGGACTACCAAGGCCAGGATGCCGCGTTGCGCGAGCTGGGAGCCTGGGTGAAGGCGCAACTGGCCTCAAAGAGTGTGCTGCCTGCCGCGCCGTTTCTGCCGCGTTTGACGGCCGAGTACCTGCGCGACAAGGACACCAATCTGCTGGCCCTCAAACACTATCTCGAGGCCCTCGAAATGCGGACGCTGGCCCACAAGATGGGCGCGATCTTCGCCGGCAAGATGCCCCACGCGGCCACCCTCATTCCTGGTGGGGTGACCGAAAAGGTGACGGCGCTCAAAGTCACCGAATTCCGGGAGATCCTCGAACGCCTGCGGGAGTTCATTGCCACTGCTTACCTGCCGGACACGCTGGCCGTAGCCAGCGCCTTTCCGGCCTACTTCGAAGTGGGACGCAGCCCGGGCAACTATCTTTCGTACGGTGTCTTCGCCGAATCCGCCGACGGCAAATCGACCTGGCTGCCGGCGGGAACCCTGGTCGGCGGGAAGCCGCAGCCCGTGGACGTGAAGGGCATCACCGAGGACGTGGGGCAATCCTGGCTATCCTCCCCGTCAGGGAGGCACCCGGAGGCGGGCGCCACGGTGCCGGCGCCTGACAAAGCGGGAGCGTATAGCTGGCTCAAGGCTCCGCGGTATCAGGGACAGGTGATGGAAGTGGGGCCGCTGGCGCGCCTGCTGGTGGCTTGCGAAGCGCAACCCAACGGACCGGTGAAGCTGGCCGTGAGTGAGTTGCTCAAGGCGATCGGCAAGGAACCCAAGGATTTGAATTCGGTCATGGGCCGCCATGCGGCCCGGGCCATCGAGTGCCACCTGTTGGCCGCCCAATGCGAAACCTGGCTGGACCAACTCGTGCCGGAAGCGCCGACGTATGGCGACTACACCGTGCCCGACGCCGGCTCCGGCTACGGTCTGACCGAGGCGGCGCGGGGCGCGCTGGGACACTGGATCACCGTGGCCGGCGGCGTGGTGGGCAACTACCAGTGCGTGGTGCCGACCACCTGGAACTGTTCGCCGCGCGATGATCGCGGCACGCCGGGCTGCCTGGAGCAAGCCCTCGTGGGAACTCCGGTGGCAGATCCGGAGAGCCTGGTCGAAGTGGCCCGGGTGATCCGATCGTTCGATCCCTGCCTGGCCTGCGCGGTCCACTGAGGCCTCAACCTTGCGATGCGTATGAAGCAATTGAATCGTCGTTCCTTCCTGGGCCTGGGCGTCCGCCTGGGCGCCCTCATGGGGGTTGGCGCGGGCGCGCTGCCGCGCATCACCGAGGCGCTGGCCGAGGTGGCGCGGGGCGCCGCGCCGGTGATCTGGCTCCAGGGCCAATGCTGCACCGGCTGCTCGGTGTCGCTGCTGAACGCCGAGAGCGTCACCCCGAGCCGGCTGTTGACTCACTATATCAACCTGGGTTTTCACCAGACGCTTTCCGCCACGGCGGGACACCAGGCGCTCGAGACGGTCAACCGGGCGCTGACACAGGCCGACCGCATCGTGATTGTGGAGGGCACGGTGCCGTTGGGGATGCCCCAGGCCTGTCGGGTGGGGGAAGAGACGTTTGCGAGCCAGTTGAGCCGGGCAGTGCAGGGCGCCAAAGCGGTGGTGGCAGTGGGGGCGTGTGCGGCGCATGGCGGCATTCCAGCGGCGGCCAATAATCCAACCGGCGCGGCCAGTGTGCCCAAATTCCTCGCCCAGCAGGGCGTGCGCGTGCCGACGGTGCTGATCCCGGGGTGCCCCGCACATCCGGACTGGCTCCTGGGCACGGTGGTGCATCTGCTCAAGTTCGGGCTGCCGGCCCTCGATGCCGAGGGGCGACCCAAGATGTTCTTTGATCGCGTGGTGCATGATCAGTGCCCGCGGTTCGCGGACTACGAGCGGGAGCGGTTCGCGGCTACGTTTGCCGACGATGGCTGTTTCTTCAAACTGGGGTGTCTTGGACCCAGGACGAAAGCGGACTGCAATCTGCGCCAGTGGAATGGCGGCACCAATACCTGCATCCGCGCGGGCGCACCCTGCATCGGCTGCGCCAGTCCGGACTTTGCGCTGCGGACGGATTTCTCCTTCTTCACCAAGAACCGGGCGGCGCGTCCTGCCACCGGGAACAAACACGCTTAACTGGCTCGCGCATGAAATTCAAACCTGTCTTCTACCTGCTGGGCGGCCTCCTGGCGCTCCTGGTCGCCTCCGTAATGTACCAACAGTTCACCAACCGGACGTCTTGGTCCAGGATGTCCACGGACAACCTGGCCATGCTCCCAAGGCTGCTGACAAGGTTGCGTGTAAAGCGCTGGGGGGGGTGGCCGTTGAAATATCGTGCTGGCGCTCCTGCCCGCCCGCTGCTCTAC
>CAYYMW010000301.1:0-8740 GCA_964472515.1 uncultured Verrucomicrobiota bacterium
GGTTTGGGCTTGGGGTGGAGCTTGGTAGCGGCCTCTGCCGATGAGGCTTCGATCGCATCGGCTGGCCGGGTCTCCGTGGTGAGCGCCCAGTTGGTGGGGGACGCTCGTGAACGCGCCGCGGAATTGACCGCCACGCTGGTGATCGCCAGCAGCACGACCAACCAATCTGTAACGCTCTTCGGAAAGGAAGTGGCGCTTCAGGAGTTCAGCGTCGTGCAGGGACAAGCCAGTGTCTGGCGCGAGGGCGAGAGAGTGGGCGTGCTGCTCCCCCAAGCGGGGCAGGCCACCATCCGGGCGCGCCTGGCCGTTCCCTTGGGAGGGGACATCGGCCTGCGGCAACTGGCCTTCGGGCTCCCGCCGGCCCTGGGCACCCGCCTCCAGTTGACCATCCACGAACCCGGCGCGGAGGTGACCTTCCCGGGAGCGCTCTCGCTGAACCGGACTACTTCTGGCGATACCACTGTTATTGACGCCGTGCTCGGGGCCACCGAGCGGCTTGAACTGGCATGGACACCGCAACGCCGCCGTGCCGCGGACATCGTGGCGACCGTGGTGGCGAATCAAGTCTCGCTGGTCGGCGTGGGCGGCGGTTCGGTCAACACCCGCACCACGATGGACTGGCAGGTCAGCCAGGGCGAACTGACCCAGGTGCGCGTGCGCCTGCCCCAAGGGCACCGTCTGTTGCGGATCAACAGCCCGGCCGTGCGGTCGTGGGAACTCTCCGAAACGAACCAGCAGGTCGTGGTCATGAGCCTCGTCAAGCCGGTGTCGACCAGCCTCAGCGTGCAGTGGGAAACGGAGACTCCCTTGGAACGGTTACCCATCTCTCTTTCCGTGGGGCTGCCCGAGGCCCTCGAGGTCAAGCGCCAGACCGGCCTGATCGCGATCCGCGCGGGAGAGGATATTGGCTTCAGCGTCACGAAGGCCGCCAACCTCGAGCGGATTGACTCCGCCGAGTTCGCGAAGGCTGCCGGCGGCGAGGAACGCACGGTGGCAAGCGCCTGGCGCTTCCTGCGTCCTGAGTTCGAGCTGAATCTGGCGGTGGAACTGCTGCAACCGCGCTTGGAAGCGGTGCAGCGCCAGCACTTCCTGCTGAGCACCGACCAACTCGAGGTCAGCGCCCACACGGAGATCGCCGTGACCCGCCTCGGCGTCTTCACGCTGCGGTTCGCCCTGCCCAAGGAGGGACGCGTGGAGGCGGTAACCTGCGCGCCGATGCAGAATTGGTCCGAGCACAACGAGGCCGGCGTGCGCGTGCTGGAACTCAGCCTCAAGGAGCGGACGCTGGGGGCCGTGGGAGTCGAAATCAAGCTGCAGCACTCGCTGACCAACCTTCCGGCCTCGTGGCAACTGGCCGGCGTGCATCCGCTGGGCACGGCCAAGCTGACGGGATACCTCACTGTGGCCGCGGGGGCGGGCGTAGGCCTGAAAACCGCCGGGCTGGAGCAGGCGGTGGAGATTCCCGCCAGCTCCGTCCCGGGCGCCAGCGGGGGAACGGCCGGCTTGTTGGCGTACAAACACCTCGCCTCCGACCAGGCGGCGACCGCGCCTTGGAGCGTCACCTTGCAAACCGAGGTGCTCCAACCCTGGGTGCGGGCCGAAGTGGTGCATATGATCACCGTCGGGGAACAGCGCGTCTCGGGCAAGGCGCTGGTGCGCTATGAAATCCAGAATGCCCCGGTGCGGGAGTTCCGGTTGCGCGTGCCCGCCACTTGGCGCAACGTGGACATCGTGGGCGCGGGTATCCGGCGGCAAGACCACACCAACGAGGAGTGGCGGGTGGAACTGCAGAACCCCGTCTTCGGCAGCCACCGGCTCACCGTACACTGGGAAATGTCCCGGGCGACCACCAACGACTTGGTCCTCAGCGGGGTTGAGGCGCTGGGGGTCGAGCGGGAAAACGGTGCGCTGGGCTTGCTGGCGCAAGGCCAACTACAGTTGGTCCCCACCAACGCGGTTGATCAACTCACGCGCATCGACGCCCGCGAATTACCCGCATGGGCGGCCTCCGATCTGGGAGGGGTGCCGATCCTGAGCTTCCGCTACGTGCGGCCCGGTTGGCGGCTGCCGCTGACCGTCCGCCGTTTCGACGATGCCGCGTTGCTCCAAGGTTTGATCGACCGGGTCCAACTGAGGAGTGTGATCGCCGATGACGGCCAGATGATGACGCAGGTCGAACTCAACATCCGCAATAACGGCCGGCAGTCGCTGGCGCTGGTCCTGCCGAAGGACGCCCGCGTCTGGTCGGCGTTTGTGGATGGCAGCCCGCTGCGTCCCGCCCGCCGCGGCGAGGCCCTCCTGCTCCCACTGGAACGAACCGGCGCGGGCGAGGTCGAGACGTGGGTGGAGTTTACCTATGTGGGCCGCGTCGGCTTTCCCGAGGCCTCCGGCCGGTTCGAACTGGTTTCGCCCAGATTCGACCTGCCGGTGAAGGACGCCCGTTGGGAGCTCTTCCTGCCGCCCGACTACCAGTACTCCCATTTTGCGGGCACCATGACCTACGAGAGAGGCGACACCATGCCGGTGACCCAGGACTTCACCTTCGCGGAGTATCAACGGCAGGAACTCTCGAAGCAGGAAAGCTGGCAAGCCCAGGCGGTGGATTTGCTCCAACGCGCGCGCAGCGAGATCTCCACCGGCAATTTCGAGAATGCCTCCCGCCTGAAGAGCTACAAGGGCGCGTCCCTCAAAGACAAGGAAGCTGCTGAAGCGGTGCGGCAGTTGGAGGGAGATGTCAACCGGGCCCAAGGCAACCAACTGATCGAGGCCCAGATGAACATGACCCTCTACAATAACGCCCGGTATGGCATTGGCGGGGCAGAAGGCGCCGGCGGCTTCGGGGGGCGGGCGCAAACCAAGTTGGACGACTACGACGCCAAGACCGCCGAACAGCAGGTCCTGCAACTCCAAAAGGCGCAGGCGGTTGCGGAAACCAAGGTAGCCCCGCTCCGGGTCAATCTGCCCACCCGCGGCCTTCGCTACTCGTTCTCCCAAGTGCTTCAGACCCAACCCGACAAGGCGCTGGTGATCCAGTTGCACGCCGCCAGCGAGCGGCATGCGGGTTGGTTCAGCAAGTTCGCGCTCTATGCGGGCGTGTTCCTGGGGGCGTGGGCGCTCGTGGCCATCATGGTCTCCTTGCGTCCCGCCCGGAAGACGGCTGACGGCTCGGCAGCCTGACCCGGAGGAGGAGCTTCCGCCAGCCCCTCCGTGCATGCGAGCCTGCGGCCAGGTTGTGATCAATCAAGCGAAAGCGACTGGACTTGGGCTGGGCCATTACCTGACTGTTAGTGTCGTAACATACTAGTAATTAAATTATTACACACGCATAGTAGGCGAGTTCAGCCCAGCGACGTGCTTTGACGGGGAAATCGCAGGCGCCGCGGAACTTGGCCCACTTTTTGCGTGCTTTTGGTGCTTAGCTAACCTAAGCTGCTGTTATGCTGATTTGGCTGATTGTTCTAGGACTCTTGGCGGTTTTGGCGGTGTCCGGCTACTATAAAGGCGCCATCCGCGCCTTGGTGTCGCTCGTAGGTTTGTTTGTCGCCTTGATGGCGACGATGCCTTTGGCGCCGCTCCTGCGCCCGCTGCTCCCGAAGGTGGGTTTGCTGCATCCAATCTGGCCGTTCATCGTTCCTCCCCTCACGGTGTTCTTCCTGATCATCTTCATTTTCGTGGGGATCAGCTTTCTGGTGCATCACAAGGTGGCGCTCAAGATCAAGTACGGCGGGGACGACTTCCGCTGGCTGCGGTGGCAGCGCATGAACCAGCGTTTGGGCATTCCCATCGCGCTGCTGGCTGGCGTCATCTACTCCGTGCTGCTCTGCAAATACGTTTACGCCTATGGGTATCCCGCCGTGCAGATCGTGAGCGACGACAGCCCGGCCGTGATCCGCTTCCTCGCCAAAGCCCGGTTGGACCTGAAGGAAAGCGGCTTGGATCGGGCGATGGCGTCCCTGGACCCCCTCCCCGAGCGGTTCTATCAGAGCGTCGACGTCATCGGTTTGATCTACCACAACTACGCGCTGCAGGAGCGCCTCATGAACTACCCCGCCATGCTCTCCCTGAGCCAGCGGCAGGAGTTTCAGGACATAAACACCGACGTCGACCTGGTCGGCATGATGCAGACCAAGGCGCAGTTTGTGAACATCGCCACCCACGCGAAGATTCTGGCGGTGGTCAATAGCGCCGAAATCATGCAGGAATTGGGCCAGTTGGACCTGCGCGACCTGACGCAGTATCTCCGCTCCGCAAAGTCGGCGAAATACGATGAGGAGCGCCTGCTGGGCAAGTGGCATCTGGTGCCGTCCGCCACCCTCTCCTTTGCCCGCAAACGCAACGCCGAAATGAGCGCCGTCGAGATGAAGAACCTCAAAATGCTCATCGGCATGTTCCTGCCCAAGACGACCTTCATGGCCACGCCCGATAATAAGATCATCGCCAAGGCGGATCAGCCTGAGGAGGCCAAGCGCATTCTGGACGAAATCGCCAAGGCCACCCAACCCCCTGCCGAGGGTGCCGATGCCCAAGCGGCCCAGGCTGAGGTGGCGGCGGCCAACGCCCGGATGATGGCCCGCTACGGCAACATGCTGGGCCGTTCACGTCCCACTCCGTCCGCAGACGGCAGCACCCCCGCAGCTTCCAGTCCGCCCGTCGCCACCCCGACCGTCAACGTCGCCCCCCAAGGCGGCTGGCAGAAGGACGGTGACACCTACAAGGTGGAGATGGGCGAAGGCGAGAACAAAGTGGTGGCCGAGGCCACCGCCGAAGAGGGCAGGTTGACCGTATTGGCCAGAACCGGGGCCTTTGCCTTCCTCCAGGTGAAGGAAACGGTAGCCGGCCGGGAACGCGCCTACCGAACGAACTTCGTTCGCGCCCTGATCTTCGAGAAATAGGCGCCAGCGCCTAGTCCTTGCGTCGGGCCGGTCGCCGTCCCCGCGGATGGCTCGTGCGCTGTCCGCCGGGTCACTGCGGCAGCAACTGAATCTCGTAATAGCGGAATTCCCCCTGCGCGGTGGCATCCGTAAAAGCGCAGGTGAAGCCTGAAGCCGTCACCGGCCCGCCCAGCTTCTGCCAGACTTCATCCCGCGAGAAGCCTGAACGACTGAACACTTGGTAACGCCCCCCGGGCACGCTCTGCCAAGTCAGTGTGGCGCCCTGCGCGGAAAGCCGCGTTTCCAAGATGCGGGAGGAAGGCAACGCCTGTCCGTTGGCCGGATTCGATCCCGCATAGTATTCGTATTGGTTGGCGAAACCGTCGGCGTCCGGATCGGTGGCGGGACCGGCCTCGGGCGCGGTGAACAGGGGGAAGTACTGGCGCTGAAAACGGTCATCCAAACCGTCGAAGTTATAGTCAGGGAAGGCGGGCTGCAGATCGAGGTAGCCGTTCGCGAAGGCCAGATCGCCACCGCGTTGGACCGTGAAACTTCGGAGACCCGGCACGGCGTTGCTGCTTACCTGGAGCATGACCGACAGCAGCGTCAGCCCGGGAAAACCGCTGGTCGAACTCACCGGCGTGGCCTTCAGCCCGTCCCCGGAAACCGACAAGGAGGCGTCGGAGACCGCCCCGTTCAAGTAGACGCCCACGATCAGGTTCGATTGGCCAACCCGGATCTTGGCGGCGTTGTCAGTCAGGTTTTGCGTCGCAGGGTTCGTGGTGGCTTTGCGTATCCCCACAATGTGCAGGGGGGAGCCGGCGCTTAAGGCAAAGTCCAACAACCGATCCTCGCCTGCAGCCAAAGCAGCGACCTGGTTGGTGACGGGGGTGAAACCGGTCACGGCCCCGGAAAAATCCGGGAAGATGATGTCACGGCCGCGCGCGAGATAGTAACTGGTCAGGCTGCCAGGATTCAGCGGGGAAACGCGCACCGCATAAGTCCCCGGCTCGATCAGGGGGAGACGGTAGGCACCGTCGCCCAGGCTGAGGGTGCATCCCGCCACGTTGCCGTGCTGGTCCTCGAGCGTCACGATGGCGCCCAGAGCCGGGCCGCCGCCGATGGTCACCTGCCCATGCACCTGCGCGCGAGTCGCGGAGAAGCCCTCCGCCGGATAGATGAACTGCGCCCCCCGCAAGTCGTCAACGCTCAGCCCCGCCTGCGCCCCGATGCCCGGGGAATTGCGATAGTACATCGTCGTGCCTCCCGCAGGGGAATGCTCCAGCCCGATGAAATGACCGAGCTCGTGCGTCAGCACACTCTCGATGAAGTAGGGGCCGCCGCTGGCTTCCTCGTCGAAGACGGTGGTCCACGGGTAGCCGTAGAGCGTGTCGGCGTTGAGGACGATGTCCGCCCCCACCAGAATGTCATCCAAGGTGGAAACGAAGGTGACGCCCAGACTGCGGCCGATGTTCGCCGTGCCGCCGGCAACCCACGTGCTGTTCTTGGTCCAGTAGACCACGTTGGTGCCGTCATTCCCGTTCACATCGACGCCCGCCGGCGCCAGGCCCGCCTCCTCGAAACGCAGGTGCGTGCCCGGCACCGCCGCCCACTGTCCGAAGGAAGCGCGAACCGCGTTCAACTCGGCGGCGCGGTTGGCCGCCGTGCAGGCGTCCTCCGCCATGTAAAACCGGACCGACCGCGTCCACGGATTCACCGCGTTGGTGGAGACGTGGATGTACGCGTCTTCCGGAACGTGGCTCAGGGGATCGGTCAGATCCCAGTGCTGGGGGCGGCCGCTATCGAAGGGCAAGTAGACAAAGGCCCGCGCTGCGAGGGTGGCCGCCGCCAGAGCGCATACGGTGATCAAACGGCGTCTCATTGCCGGCCTCCCTGGACGGCTTGTTTGAGGCGCTCCAGCGTCAAGGGGACCTCGCCCGTGTGCTGCAACTGCGCTCCGCCCGGAGGCAGCTTGGCGGGCTGGCCGTGGAAGAGATTGAAGGCGTGCTTTCGCCCGGTGGCCGCGTCGGTCCATACCGTGAACTTGCCTTGGGCAAGCCCCAGGGTAACCGGCTCGCCCGCCGGATTCCGTTTGAGAAAAACAATGACCTCTTCGCCAGGCTTGTACTCGGCCTGCCCCGTGAGGACTTCCCGGCGCTTGCCCAGCGTGCCCCCGGCCAGCACAAGAGTCACGTGGTCGGCCGCCGCGCCCTTCCACGTCTCGTCCAGTTTGAGGTCCACGCGGGTCGCGAGGCGTCCCGAGGGCTCCTGACGGCAGAGCAGGCTTTCGACCCGGCCGTGGACCACCAAGTCCGCTTCCGTGGTCAACTCGTCCAAGCCCATGGGCAACATCTGGTCCGCTCCCACCGGCAGGCAGAGCAGGTTAACGAGCGCCAGCAGGATGCCCAGGGCGCCAGCCACGGGAAACAGACGGACGAGCTGACGTTTGTCCCTCCACCAACCCGCAAGGCGAGGGCGAGGGAAAAAAGCGAGTGTCCGCCACTGCTCCTGGGGTGGCGGGCTGCCAAATCGCGAGAGGGTTTCCATAAGCTGATGCCAATTCAAAGGCGGGGAGACGAGGTTGAGCCGCCTCCAGCCGCCAGGTGGAGGGAGAAGGGCTTGCGGGTATCCAGATTGAAGAATCTCGGCGTCATCGAGCCGTTCTCGAGCTCCAGGACGGCCACGGTCCGCGGCAGGTTGAAACGCGCCGGACCAGCCGAGCCCGGGTTGAGGTACCAAATCCCGTTGTGCCTGCCGAAAAACGGCCGATGGGTGTGTCCAAACACCACCAGGTCCGGTCGCGCGCCGTCAAAGGGCAAGTCCGCCGGCAACCCGGCCTGGGGCGGCGTCACGATATGCCGCAGCAGGACCGAGCGGCCGCCCATGGTGAGCCGTTCGGTTTCGCGATACGGCAAATCCAAGTCGACGTTGCCGCTGACGGCGGTCAGGGGAGCGATGGCCTCCAACTCGACCAATAACCACGCCCGGCCAATGTCGCCCGCGTGCAGAATCTGGTCGACGCCCGCGAAGAACTGCAGGACGCCGGGGTCAAGCTGGCCGTGGGTATCGGAAAGGACCCCCACGCGCAACGCCCGGACGCCGGTTCGAGGAACCTGGTCCGCCGGTGGGTGGGGGCATGGCCGCATGACTGAGCGTGGGCCGCGAAACCAGCGGTGTCAACCGGTTCGCCTCAGGCCTTGGCTTCCTCGGGTTCGGCCTCCGCCGGTTCTTCAGCGGGCTCTTCCGCCGGTTCTTGCTCCGGTTCGGCCGCTTCGCTCAGTTTCATCGCGCCCGCGAAGAGCCCGGCGAAAAGACCGCCGCTGAGCAGGGTGTTGCGGAAAAACTCCCAGGTATGCGGCCAGCCCGGCGTGCCCACGGTGAGCGCCTGAATCCACCCCGCGATGGTCTTGGTGTAGGCGGGGTCGGTCAGCCACGAGATCGTGTTGGTCACCAAGTAGAAGACGATGGCCCCCAGGATGCCGCCCCCCAAAAGACCAAGGAAGGAGGACCGTGGACTGAACCGCCGTCCGAGAAACACGATGCCAAGGTAGGCCAGGTACGTGCCGATCATCTTGTAGCTCAACACCGAAGCCCCGTAGTGGAGATTCAGAAAGAGATCGGTCACAAAGATGGTCAGCAGCGGCAGCCACCAGCCGAAGTGGCGCGGAAAGTACACCGCCGCGCAAAACACCAATGCGTACGCGGCGCTGAAATTGTCAGGCATCAGCCCCGGCCACCGGGTCAGGGCGAACACCACCAATAAGAGCGCGGGCAAAAAGCAATTCCGCTTTGCTTTCATCGATCCGGATGATAGCTGATGAGCGCCTGATGACAAGCGCGATGCAGAACCGGTCCCACCCCGCCTTTCG
>CAYYMW010000302.1:0-8739 GCA_964472515.1 uncultured Verrucomicrobiota bacterium
AGGTGCAAAACCGCTTGGGAATCAAGGCTGGTTCATGGTAGTTTGAAGGCATGCGAACGGTCATCTACCCCGGGAGCTTCGATCCCATCACGAACGGCCATCTGGATGTCATCCAGCGGGCGGCGCGGATCTTCGACCGGGTGGTGGTGGCGGTGGCGCAGAACGACAGCAAACAACCGTTGTTCACCCTGGCCGAGCGCCGCCGCTTGGTGGCCCAGGCGGTGGTGGACGTTCCCAACGCCGAGGTCGACAGCTTCGAAGGCCTCCTGGTCGACTACGTCGTCAGCCGGGGGGCCTGCGTGGTCCTCCGCGGGCTGCGGGCGGTCTCGGATTTCGAGTTCGAATTCCAACTGGCGCTGATGAACCGGAAACTCAACGAGCAGGTCGAAACGATCTTCATGATGCCCAAGGATACCTACACGTTCTTGAGCTCGCGCATGGTCAAAGAAATCTGCCGCCTCGGCGGGAATATCACCGCTTTCGTCCCTTCGGCGGTGGAGCTGGCCCTCCGCCGCAAACTGGGCCGCACCGGTTCGCGGAAATCCCGCAGCCCAGCCGGCAAATCCCCCCTGTTCGAGATCTAGCCACCGCGCAAGGCACCCCGCCAACCCAAAGGTGTTTTATGCCTATCTTGGTCAATCTGAAGCACTTGGAAGACACCTTCGAAACCATCGAAGGCACGCTGCCGGCGGCCGAGTTGGACCTCGCCCACCCGGATGAACTGATCCGAAGCGTCGGGCCGCTGGAATACCGGTTGGAGGTGCAACTGCAAGCCGCCGGTGTCCTGGCGACCGGCCGGCTGACGATGCGCCTCGCCTGCGAATGCGCCTGCTGCCTCAAACCGTTCGATTACGACCTGACCTTGGAAGACTGGTCCTGCCTGGCCCCGTTGGAAGGGGAAGACCGGGTGAAAATCCATGACGATTGCGTGGACTTGACGCCCATGGTGCGGGAAGATATTCTCCTCGCGTTTCCGCAGTATCCAAAATGCGGTACCGAGTGCCGCGGGCTTCCCCAAACCCCGTCCCCAACCCAACCGATTCAAGGCCGGGCTGGCGGGGGGAAGAGTGGATTGTCCGTTTGGGACGAATTGAGCAAACTGAAATTGCAGTAATTTGACGAACTTTTATGGGCGTACCGAAACGCAAACCTTCCCATAGCCGTCAGCGTATGCGGCGGGCTTACAACAGTGTGCTGCGGCTGCCGCAGTTGTCCAAATGCCCGCAGTGTGCGGAGCCGTACATGCCCCATCGGGTTTGCCCCGCCTGCGGCTACTACAAGGGCCGGCAGGTCGTGGTCGTAAACCAGTTGGGCTAGACGATCTTTAGGCGAGCGCGGTTGGGCCGGATTACCTTTCCGCGCTCTTCGTTTCCATGCGCATCGCGGTCGATGTGATGGGGGGGGATCACGGCTCGGGCGTGGTCGTCGAAGGGGCGCGCCTCGCGTTGCGGAACGACCCTCTCATCAAAGGGATCTACCTCGTTGGCAACGAGGCCGAAATCCGTTCCGTCCTCGCCACCCGCCGTCCGGAAGACACCCGGATCGAAGTCGTCCCCGCCTCGGAAGTGCTCGGCATGGACGAAAAGCCCCTGCTGGCCCTCCGCAAGAAGAAGGACTGCTCGGTCGCCCGCGCGGTCGAACTGGTCAAGGAAGGCAAGGCCGAAGCGGTCATCTCCCCCGGCAACACCGGCGGCTTGGTCACCGCCGCCACCATGCGCCTGCGCCAGCTCGATGGCGTGGAGCGGGCGGCGATCATCGCCGTCATCCCGGCGCCGGAGGTTGACTTCGTCCTGGTCGATGCCGGCGCGAACGTCGAGTGTCGCCCCATTCACCTGCTCCAGTTTGCCGTCATGGGCAACGTCTACGCCCGCGAGGTGCTGGGCGTGCCCAAACCGCGCGTGGGCCTGCTGAGTGTGGGCACGGAGGACGTCAAAGGCAACGACCTGACCCAGGAAGCCTTCAAACTCTGCCGCCAGGCCAATCTCAACTTCATCGGCAACGTCGAGGGCCACGACCTCTTCTCCAACGAGGTGGACGTGGTCGTCTGCGACGGCTTCGTGGGCAACATCGTCCTCAAGACCTGTGAAGGATTGGCCATCAACATCTTCCGCTGGTTAAAGCTCGAGCTGACCAAGAATCCGAAGCGCCAGTTGGGAGCCCTGCTTGCCAAAGGCGCTTTCCGCGCCATCCGCCAGCGGGTCGACCCCGAATCCCATGGCGGCGCTCCGCTGCTGGGACTCAATGGCAACGTGGTCATCGCGCACGGCGTCTCGCGCGAACGGGCCATCATGAATGCCATCGGACAGGCGGCGAAAGCGGTCCAAAACCAAATGAACCGGACGCTGGCGCGGGAAATGGCGGCGGCAAACGAGCAAGTGCGCGGCCAGACCCAGCCCAAGGACAACCCAGCAGTGGAATGAAGACTGTCACCAGCAAGGTAATCAAGAACCCCCGCGCAGCGCACGACTTTCAGGGCCGTTCCTGCTCCATCACCTCGGTCGGCTCCTATGTGCCCGCCCGCGTCCTCACCAACGCCGAGTTGGAGAAGATGGTGGACACCAGCAACGAGTGGATTCTCACCCGGACGGGCATCCAGGAACGCCACATCGCCGCGCCCGACGAATCCACTTCCGACATGGCTGCCCAGGCCGCCCGCCGCGCCATGGAAAAGGGCGGAGTCAAACCCGAGGAGATCGACCTGATCATCGTCGCCACGGTCACTCCCGACATGCCCTTCCCGTCCACCGCCTGTCTGGTGCAGGAGAAAATCGGCGCGCGCCGCGCCGCCGCCTTCGATATCGAAGCCGCCTGCTCGGGCTTCATCTACGCCCTCGAAATCGGCCAGCAGTTCATCAATTCCCGCACTTACAACACGATCCTGGTGATCGGCGCGGAAAAGCTCTCTTCCATCACCGATTGGACGGACCGCAACACCTGCGTCCTGTTCGGCGACGGCGCCGGCGCGGCCATCCTCCAGAACCGGCCGGGCTCGCACGGGCTCCTCACGGCCTTCATGGGCGCCGACGGCAGCAAGGGCAACGTGCTCTGCGTGCCGGGCGGAGGCAGCCGCTGCCCGGCCTCCTCCTCGTCCGTCACCGAGCGCAAGCACTTTATCCGGATGGACGGCAAGGAGACGTTTAAGAACGCCGTGCAGGCCATGAGCGCCGCCTCCCAGGAGGTGCTCAAGCGCTGCGAATTGACCATTTCACAGATCAACTGCGTCATTCCCCACCAGGCCAACCGCCGCATCATTGATGCGGTGGGCGACCGCCTCGGAGTCAAGCCGGAGCAGTTGTTCGTGAACCTCGAACGCCACGGCAACACCTCCGCCGCCAGCGTCGCCATCGCCCTCGACGAAGCCGTTTCCACCGGCCGCGTGAAGCGCGGCGACCTGATCCTCCTCATGGTCTTCGGCGCGGGCTTCACTTGGGGCGCGGCCGTCATCGAATGGTGAGGCGGGGTTGACGAAACCCGCCTCTGTGCTAGTTTATTTCAAGCCGATATGAGCGCAGGCAAACTCGACACTTCCGGTGTGTTTGACCCCACCCGGGATTCCGCATCCGACGCCACCTTGGTCCTTTCCGCCGACCGCGTCGTCATTCGCAAAAATGGCTTGGAGTTCCTCTCCAGCCGGCCCTTTTCCATCTGGTCCGAACTGACCGTCGACCTCCGTTTGCCCTTCCAGGGCGGCTCTGTCCGCGGTTCCGGCGTGGTTGTGGAATGCAGCGGCGCCCCCCAGACCGGCTATGTGGTCGCCCTCCTCTTTGTCGGCCTCAGCCGTCAGGCACAAGATCGTTTGAGTCAAGTAGCCCAAGTCGCCGTTCGGGCATGAGTCCTGCTTCCCAGCAGCGCTCAAATGGACATCTTTCTTAGAATCCTCCAGACGGCTGTCGATGGCGGGGCCTCCGACGTGCATGTCAAGGTCGGGCAACCCGTCGCCTTTCGGATCAATCGCCAACTCGTCGCGATTCAATGCCCCAATCCGACGGAAGAGTGGCTGAACAACGTCGTCGACACCATCGTTCCCAAGCATGCCCGAGCCCGCTTGGACCGGGATCGGGAGGTGGATTTCTCCTACTACGTCCCCAACGTCGGACGCTTCCGCACCAACGTCTTCCAGCAGAAGGGCCAGTGGTGTCTGGCCATGCGGTACGTCAAGGTCCGCGTCCCGAGCTTCGAGGAGTTGGGCCTGCTGCCCGTCCTCAAGCAGATCGCCGAAGCCCCGCGCGGCATCATTCTGGTCTCCGGTGCCACCGGTTGCGGCAAGTCCACCACCTTGGCGGCGATGGTCGAGCATATTAACGCCACCTCCAAGAAGCACTTGATCACCCTCGAAGACCCCATCGAGTACGTCTTCGACGATAATCAGTCGATCATCGAGCAGCGGGAAATCGGGCTCGACTCGCACAGCTTCGAGATGGGCCTCAAGCACATCCTCCGGCAGGACCCCGACATCATCATGGTTGGCGAGATGCGCGACGCCGTCAGCTTCATGGCCGCCATCAACGCCGCCGATACCGGCCACTTGGTCCTTTCCACCCTCCACACCACCACCGCTTCCCAAGCCGTCAGTCGCATTCTGGATTTCTTCAAGCCCGACGAACGCGACCAGGTGCGCCGCCAACTGGCCGGCACCATGCAGGCCATTGTTTGCCAGCGCATGGTGGCCCGCGCGGGCGGCGGCGTGATGCCCGCCCTGGAGATCATGATCAACACTCCAACCGTTCGCAAAATGTTGGAGGAAAACCGCTTGGAGAAGCTCGCGGCAGCCATCGAAACCGGCGTGGACGATGGCATGCAGACCTTCAACCAAGCCCTCTACAACTTGGTGAAGGAAGGCAAAGTCACCGAAAAGGAAGCCTTGGCGAAGGCCACCAATCCGCAGGCCCTCGAAATGAACTTCAAGGGCATCTTCCTCGACGAAGCCCGCCGCATTCTCAGCTAGGTCTCCCCTGCCCACCCGATGTCACGCGCAAGCCTCCCTGCTTGCGCGTTTTTCTTCGGTCAAAGGGCAACCCTATAAAACGATGATGGCCAGCGGGTTGCCGCTGGCCATCGGGCGGGAAACTGTTTGAACGGTGACTAGATCTTGTCGGACTTGCGCGGGGTCTTGCGGCGCATCCACTCGATATCGGTCTTTCCGTCCGTCGGGGTGATGTTCGAGAACGCAGCGAGCTTCACCGGCGGCTTCGAGGAGTTCTTCACCCACTTGTGAATCTCCGAGTGGCCATCGATGAAGGAGAACCCGCAAGCCCCGTTGTGGTAGCTCGCCGGCATGTCCACCCAATACGTCGCGTAAGGCGAGAAGAGCCCGGCGTCGTTGATGCTGTCCGGTTGCTCATCCACATAAACCCACGTTTCCGAAGGTCCAGGGATGATCACTTCGCTCGCCTTCTTGATGTGAACGTAGGTCGAGGTATCCAGCGGGCCCGTCTCCGCGTTGCCTTCGCCAACCACGATGTTGCCGGAGAGGCTGCGCACCCGTTCCTTCCAACCCTTGGCCTTCTGCGACTTGCTCAGGAAGATGTCGGCGGGGCACTTGAACACGTTTTTGGTGTTGCCGAAGTAGGTGGCCAGCTTCGAGTACCGCTGGTCCGTCAGGTACAAGGTGTTGGTATTGTGCGAACTGGTGTCCCACGTCAGCCAGCCCACCACCCAGGGGGCGTCCTTGTCGTTCGCCGTCGGTGCGCTCGCTTTGTCGCCGTGGAACGCGCCCGGGAACTTGTCTTGGTTGTCGCCAATGTACATGTTGAACGCCAGCATCAACTGCTTGGTGTTGTTCATGCACATGATGCCCTGCGCCTTGGTCTTGGCTTTCGCCAAGGCCGGCAGGAGCATCCCAGCCAGGATGGCGATGATGGCAATCACCACCAGCAATTCGATGAGCGTGAATCCTCGTCTGGTGGTCTGGCGTAACTGGGTGTTGGAATGGGCTTTCATACCGCTTGGATGTGGTTGGATCGCAATGACGCTTGTTTGGTCTCGCAGATGGTCAACTGGTTCCGTCACTGGGCATCGTCATCTAACTTGCCCCCAGGCCTGCATCGCCTGAAGCCCGTCACCGTAGCGATTCGGTGGCCTCCACCGGCAGCAACAGTGCGTTCTTATTTATTATCCTAACAAAATCATCCGTCTTGGGAAGTGTGCGTCCAAGCGCACAGCCCTGCTATGACCCACTGGGGCCGCTCCCAGCGAAGACCCCAGCGAAAACCACCGCCTCAGAGCCGCTTCAACAGGGCCGCTTCGCTCGCGGCAAAGACCTCCTGGTGCAGGGACCGCCCGTGAGCGTCAATCGTGACCACCGCCGGAAAACGCTCCACCGCGAGTTCCCAAATGGCCTCGGGCGAACCGAACTTCTCCATGAAATACACGTTGCGCACCAAGGTAATGCGCTCCGCCAACACCTGCGCGGCTCCGCCCACGGCGTGGAGGTAGACACAGCCGGACTCGCGGCACGCCGCCAAAGTCCGGTCTCCCATCCCTCCCTTGCCGATGATGCCCCGCAATCCGAACTGCTTGATAATCTGCGCTTGATAGGGCTCCTCGCGGGTGGAGGTGGTGGGCCCGGCCGCCACGACCTTCCACTGGCCGGCCGCGTCCTTGATCACCACCGGGCCGCAGTGGTAGATGATGCCGCCTTGGAACGAAACGCCCGGCGGCAGCTCGCCGCCCTTATGCAGGTACTTGTGAACCGCGTCGCGCCCGGTGAACACCGTGCCGCTGATTTCCACCGCGTCGCCCACCTTGAGGGTGCGAACCTGTTCTTCGGTAAGGGGAGTAGTAAGTGAGATCATAAAAGGCACGCGACTAGTAGAGCCAATTCTGGATGGCACCCTGGGCATCGACAACGATCCCCTGGCGGCGGAACGCCCAGCACATGTAACTGACGCTCACGAAATACGAAGCGGGAACCCGGTTCAGAATCCCCACCTTCACCCCCAGCAGGGTGGTTCGGCCGCCAAAACCCATCGGGCCGATGCCCAACTCATTGGCCGTGGCCAGGATATCCTGCTCCAGCTGGTCCAGCGCCGGGTCCGGATTGCGGTCGTCCAGCTTGCGCAGCAACTGCAGCTTCGACTGCTCGTAGCCCGTCGCCCGGTCGCCCCCGATGCACACCCCCAACACGCCCGGGCCGCAGCCCTTGCCTTGGGCCTGCAACACGGCGTCGAGAATCGCCCGGCGGCAACCGTCGATATCGCGGTCCGCCTTGAGCCGCTCCTCGGGCAGCGAATACTGCGCGCCCACGTTCTCGCACCCGCCCCCTTTGAGCATCAGGCGCACGTGGACTTCCGGCGAACGGTGCTGGTGGAAATGCAGGACCGGCGCGCCGGGACCCACGTTGGTCCCGTCGTTCTTGCCCGTCAACGAATGCACCGAGTTCTGGCGGAGGTACCCCTTCACAGTGGCCTGGGTGACCGCCGTCCGCGCGGCCTCGGCGAAACCGATCTGGTCGAACCCCGCCGGGGCGTCCACGTAAAACAAGACGCTCCCGGTGTCCTGGCAAAGCGGCTGGGACTTGCGCCGCGCCAGCTCGATGTTCTGCTGGATGATCCGCATGGCGGACTCGGCGATCGTCCCCTGCTGCTCGCGTTCGAGCGATTGGAGGATGACCTTCTGGACGTCGTCGGGGATTTCCGCCGAGGTGCGGCGGATCAACTCGACCAAGGTGTCGGTAAACTGATTCATGCGGCGGTGAGCTTAGCGTGAGCCGGGCAGGGTCGTCAAACGTGACCGTTGTTCGAGGCGTCAGGCCGTCCCCGGAGGTTTTCCCGGCGTCGGGGACGCGGCGTCCGCGCCGGGTCCGGCGGGCGAATCCACCCGCAGCCAGTAAATCGCGGTGATGGGGCTGGTGTTGTGGATGAACTTGCCGTTCTGGAAAGTGAACTCGAGGCTCCCCCCGCAAAACAGATAGTCGGGCTTGATGGTGGAAGAGAGGCCGAACGTGCAGCCCATGATGCGCGCCAACCCCTGCGGCCGGTCCGGCCGGTTGGTCTTGAGCAGGCCGTCGCGGCCTTCCCCCATCACGAAATCGTAGATGGTGTTCTTGGTGACGACCCGGAGTTGGTCGCCCGGGGCGAGCTTCTCGAGGTGAAACTCCTCCTGGGAACGCGTGGCGTGCTGTTTCAGCCAATGTTCCCAATCGGGCGCGGGGTTGGTCGGTTCGTTGCTCATGTTGACCCAAAGGCGCTGGTTTCGCAGGGGCATCATGGACGGAAGATTCCGGTTTGGCGAGCCCGTTTCCGCCCTCGCCCACCGATTCCGGCACCGACCCGTTGCCCCGGTTCAGCCCCCCGCACCGTCCGGAGGGGAACTGGATCACGGTGGGATGGGCGGCGCGGCAAGCCCAGCCCCGGCTTCCGGATAGCCTTCCCAGCCCGCTATGTAGTGCGGTGGCAAGCGCAGCGCGACACCGCTGTTCCCAGTGCCGCGAGAAGGACGCAGGCCATGGCGCCGTCGCCGCTGCGCTCCGGGGATGGCTGTCCGGTGGGGTGACGGCCTCGTCGCCCTGGGGGATGGTCGACGAAGCACCGGCGGCGGGAGGGACGCTGTTGGGGTGGCTGGTGCTGGCGGCGGTTGGCAGGCTCGGAAGCCTGCGATACAGCAGGCCAGAGGCCTGCGGTACCCGGGAAGGACCGCCTGTCGTACCGCAGGTTTCCAACCTGCTGACTTCTGCCGGTCGGGAGCCGGCAGAAGGGATTCGCCGGAGGCGAAGGTCCGCAGGACCGAGGGAGCGGGCGC
>CAYYMW010000303.1:0-8730 GCA_964472515.1 uncultured Verrucomicrobiota bacterium
CCTCCCGGGTCTACCCCCGGCTTGTCACCCACCCGTCCCGTCGGGTACCTTCCCGGGTATGAAGATCGCCTTCACCAAGATGAACGGCGCCGGCAACGATTTCATCCTCATCGATAATCGCGCCGGCCAAGTCCGCCTCTCCCCCGAGCAGGTCGCCCAACTCTGCCACCGCCAGCGCGGTATCGGCGCAGACGGCCTGATTCTCCTCATTCCGTGCGCTTCCGGGAAAGCCGACTGGTCTTGGGACTTCTACAACAGCGACGGCAGCCGCGCCGAGATGTGCGGCAACGGAGCGCGCTGCTTCGCCCGCTTCGTGGCCCGCCTCACGGGTACTTCGGGCCGCTTGAGCTTTGAGACGGTCGCTGGCGTGATCCGCGCTGAACTGCGTGGAGAGCGCGTGACCGTCAACCTCACCGATCCACGCGACCTGAAACTCGCCCAAAGCGTTCCCGCCAAGTCGGGCAACCTCACCGTTCATTCCCTCAATACCGGCGTGCCGCATGCCGTCCTCTACGTGCCGGATGCCGACCAGGCCATGGTGCAACCGCTCGGCGCCGAACTCCGCTATCATCCCTGCTTCGCGCCCAAGGGCACCAACGTCAATTTCGTGCAGGTGCTTGGCCCCGGCAGCATCCGGGTGCGCACCTACGAACGCGGCGTCGAGGGCGAGACCTTGGCCTGTGGCACCGGCGTGACCGCCTCCGCCCTGATCAGTGCTGCCGTTCACGGTTTCACCTCCCCGGTTCAAGTCAAGGTCCAGGGAGGGGACACTCTGGAAGTGGCCTTCACCCGTGAAGGGGACCGTTTTGGGAACGTCCACCTGACCGGCCCCGCCGACTTCGCTTTTGAAGGCGTCGCCGAGGTCTGCTGACCGATCATTTCGTCCGTCCGAGCAACTCCTGCTTGAGTTGGGCGCAGCGCGCCCGGGCTTGGGCTTCGAAACGCGCCAGGTTGAAGCTCGGGAAGACACGGTTTTGGAGCACCTGCCAGGCGGACGTCTCCTCGATGGGGGGGCAGGAGTCTTTCGGCGTGTCCCCGCAATAGCCCACATGGTTGTGCAGGGCAAGGTCCCGCGCCAACGACACCGCCGCCACCAAGTCCAGGTCCTCCGTCGCCTTCTCCGGGTGCTCCGCCCAGCGGATCACGTTGCAATAGACGGCTGGCAACCCCTGTTTGCAGGCGAAGTGGTAACCCGCTTCGCGCGAGTTGATCCCCAAGTAGCGTTGTTCGGCTTGATGCAGGCTGATTCCCTCGGCCTTGGCGTGCGCCACCATGGCTTGGAAACCGAACGGGTAGAGCTTCAGGAACAGCAGCCGGCCAATGTCATGCAGTAGTCCGGCAGTCGACGCGAGCGGGATTTGATTCTGAAACTCAAGGTACTGGCAGGTGAAGTCCGCCAGGCGCGCCACGGCGGATTGGAACATCCAGTAGTTGGGCCAGGTGATGGGCGGGAGCTGCATGTACCGCTCCTCGACCGGAGGGATGGCCCGGCCTAAAGCCCCCAACCGCAGGTTGCCCAGCAGGTTGACCGCCACGCGAGGATCGGTGACCACCGTGAGATCGTCGCGCTCGAGGTGGTTAGCGGCGACGAGGACTTGGGCCGTCAGCGCCGGATCGCGTCCCACCAAGTCCATCAAAGGCGTCAGACTGGAAGCCTTGCCGTCGGCGGTCATGGCAAAGGCGGCAGCCATGCTGTCGATCACCGGCCAGGAAGGCAGGCCGTCCACCTGCTGCAGCACCTTCTCCGCGTCGAGCATCGGGCCGTTCTGCTTGACGTCCGCCTCGGTCCATCGGGCCCGTTCCTTGGCCTCCTCCTTCTCCGCACGCTCCCGATCGCTCAGGAGGCCTTCGGGAAGGTAGTCGGGATTGAGCCGCAGGAAGATCAACCGGGAGGCGAGTTCCAGGTTCTCCTTGGCCTGCTTGAACGCATCCCATTTGCCTGCTTCAGCCTTGGCCTGCAACCCTTGCAGGTACTCGACCGCGCCCCAGAAACCGGCCGCCTGGGCTTGGCTGGACAGGGCTTCGATCCGCGCCAGCGGCTCGACCCGCTCCTTGCCGTCAGCCCACTCCGTCGCTTGGGCGGCCGCCGCGTCCAGCGCCGTCATCAACTCGCGGAGCATTCGATGCAGGGCGTCACGCGTCAGGCGCATCTGGGCGCAAAACGACTTCTCCTCCTCGAAGTGCAGTATGAGCCATGGACAAGCCAGAGCCTTGGCGATCTCGTGGTGAATGACCTCGTCACTGTACGGTTTGACCAGGTAGTTCTGCACCTGCATTCCATACGCCCGGTGGGACAGCGCGTGATCCTCCACCTTGGTGTAGACCACCACCGGCACAGGCTTGAGAAAGACATCGCTGCGCATCCGTTGAATGAAGCCCAAGCCATCCTCGCCCTGCAGGCGCGGCTCCACAAACACCAAGTCGATCCGCCCCAACTCACGTAGCCGCGTCCAAGCCTCTTCACCCTTCCCCGCCACCACCAACCGGTGGTGTCCGCGAGTCAAAATGCCCGCCATAGCTCGCGCCGCCAAGTCATTGTCATCGAGCAGCAGTATGTTGGCCATAGGCGTGCAAATGTGTGCGATTGAACCAGGCTACCCCCCTCTCGGACGCAGGCTCCCCTCCCTTCCAGTCCCCGCCAAGGCTTCTCGCCGACCGGAAGTTGGCGGCAGCTGTAGATCGCAGTCTGCTAGCGCGCATCATGGATATAATCCGGCATATGAGGGGCTTATGTCAAGCGGACCATCGACCAAACCGCTGTCGCCAGGCTGCCAAGTCGAGTCCTGACCGCCACCAGCCACCGATTGACTGCGCCGCACTCGAAAATCCACGCCGCCAGCACCGCAAATGCGCTCGACGAAATCCTCCGCTTCCCCTCACTATCCTGCGCCGTGTCATCGGTTAGCCTAGTTCACGCCTTTACGGGATTTCGCCAGCTGGGTGGGGTGGAATCCATCCTCCAAAAGCATTGGCGCGAGGACGTCGCATTTGGCCTGGATTCGAGGTTCTGGAGCTTCTTTGAAACCCCTCCTGACGACGACCCCCGAGTGCTGGGCTTGAATCTCTCCTGGCGCAGCACCATCCGATCCGCCCGCGTCCGCCTGCGCAACTGTCTGAAGGCCCGGGATCAGACCGTTATCTATCACAACTGCTGGGGGCTTCCCTTCCTGGCCGACTTGGACCGCAGCCACCGCCGCTTGGGAATGTTGCACTCCGATTGGCCGGGATTGGCCGACTGCCTGCGGAGCTTCCCCGGCTGGGTGGACGGCATGATGGTCGTCAGCGAACCCCTGCGCACCTTGGTGCAGAACGTCTGGCCCGGTCTGCCCCCGGATCGGATTGCCTTGGTTCCCTACCCGATCGCTCCCGAGGGAACTGACCATGCGCCCCCCCCACTGCGGGGACGTCCTCTGGTCATTGGGTATTGCGGCCGTTTGATCAAGGCTCAGAAGCGGGTCGATCGGTTCCCTGCATTCGTGGCCCTCCTCGATGCGTCGGCGCTGGATTACCGTCTCGAGTTGTTGGGCGACGGGCCTGACGGGCCGAAGCTGCGCAGCGCTCTGGGCGCGCACCCGCGAGTCAGATTCCACGGCCGGCTGTCCGGCTCCACCTACTGGCAGACAATCCGCACGTGGGACGCCATTGTCTTTCTCAGCGAGTACGAAGGCCTGCCCCTTGCGCTGCTCGAAGCCATGGCTGCCGGCGTGATCCCGGTTTTCCCCGCGATAGGAAGTGGCGGCGACGAGTACACCGCCGGCGTCGATCGCTCGTTGCTCTACCGGGCGGGTGATCTCTCTGCCGCGCTCCAAGCCCTGCGTCAGTTGCACGGCCTGGGCGAAAGCCAGCGGGACGTCCTTCGCTCGCGAGCTACATCGTTGGTCTCCAAACACATTGGCTCCGGCTATCTGACCGCATTCGCCCGCTTTGTCCAAGGCATTGCCACCGCGCCGCCCTTGGTCGCGCCACCGACCGGTCTCCGCCCCTTTCGCTGGACCGACTACTGTCCATTCGGCATCCTGAGACGGGTCCGCCAGTCGGCTTTCTGGCAGCCAAGTGGATCGCCGTCGTAAACCGTCACGGGTTGCCGCTAGAAAGGGCAGCGCCCTGAACCAAGCTGCTGGCGCCATCGCCCATCCTCGGGAAGGACGGGTACCACAAAACCGGGCGCCCGACGGCAATGTTGTTGTGCCCGTCTTGGGTGGCCGCTAACATGGCTCCAGCATGAGCCCCAATTCGATCCACACGGCCCTCTCGAAGGTGACCTGGCGGGTGATCCCCCTGTTGTTCCTCTGCTACATCGTCGCCTATATCGACCGGATCAACGTGGGATTTGCCAAGTTGCACCTGCGGACCGTGCTGGGGGTGGACGAGCAGGCCTTCGGCAGCATCTACGGCTTGGGGGCCGGCTTGTTCTTCGTCGGGTACTTCCTTTTTGAAGTCCCCAGCAATCTGATTCTCCACCGGGTCGGGGCGCGTCTCTGGATCGCCCGCATCATGATTGTGTGGGGCGTCGTCAGCATGGCGATGGTGTTTATCCACAGCGTTGCGGTGTTCTACCTCATGCGGTTCCTGCTGGGGGCGGCCGAAGCCGGGTTCTTCCCCGGTGTCATCCTCTATCTGACCTACTGGTATCCCGCCCGCGAACGCGCGCGCACGGTGGCGCTCTTCACCCTCGGCGGGGTGGTGGCGGGAGTCGTCGGTTCGCCGCTTTCCGGGGCACTGCTGACGCTCGACGGCATCGGCGGACTGGCCGGCTGGCAGTGGCTCTTTCTCTTGGAAGGCATCCCGGCGGTCGCCATGGGGATCGTGGTCTACCTGCTCCTGCCCGACCGCCCCCGCCAGGCCCGCTGGCTGTCGACCGAGGAGCAGAACCTCCTCCAGGCCCGGCTGGATGAGGAGGCCGCCCAACCGGCCCAGCAAGGCGTCCACCGCCTCCGTGATGCCTTTGCCAGCCGCCAAGTATGGCTCCTCTGCCTCATGTACTTCCTGCTGAACGTGGGCGGTTACGGCTACGAACTGTGGCTGCCCTCCATCATCAAGTCCTTCTCCGGCCAGAGCGACGTCATGGTCGGCATCATCAACGCCATTCCCTACGCGGTGGCGGGCGTCGCCATGTTCCTGGCCGGGCGGCATTCCGATCGCACCGGCGAGCGGCGTTGGCACGTCGCGGCGGGGGCCTTCTCCTCGGCGATCGGCTTTGCCCTGAGCGCGCATTTCCAACACCCGGTGCTGGCCCTGGCAGCCCTGGCCCTGGCCTTCGCCGGCATTAAGGTCATGCTCGGGCCGTTCTGGGCCATGGGCACCACCTTCCTCACCGGCACGGCGGCAGCGGGCGGCATTGCCCTGATTAACTCGGTGGGGAACTTGGGCGGGTTCTTCGGCCCCACCCTGGTGGGGGTCATCAAGGACCGGACGGGTAGCGATGTCATCGCCCTCCTCTTCCTCGGGTCAGCCCTGCTCCTGATGGGCTTGCTGGCCGTCACCGTTCGAGTGTCGCCGCCCCGGCACGGCTCCGCGTAGCGCCCCGACCGGTGGCAGTCGGCAGAGCGTCCTTGCCTCGGATTCCGCCCGCCGCCCTGGACGCCCATTGCCGACAACGGTCCTTCGCTGGCCACGTCATCTGCGAACCGGAACAGGCTGGATTCGCCACGTCAAGCGCGCCGGCCCTCCCCTCAACTGTCGCGTCACGAGCCCGGCCAGGTCGTTCCGAGCAGGCAGCCAGCCAACGGTAACGAGTGGCCCTCCCTCACGCTACGATGCCACCGCCGCACTTGCCGAGGGGAACCCTTTGGTTTTAAGTATGGCCGTGAGTTCGCCAACTTATGACGTCCTGATTGTCGGTGGCGGGCCAGGGGGCGCGACCGCCGCCACGCTCCTGGCCCGGCAAGGGCATCGGGTCCTGGTCTTGGAGAAGGAGGTCTTCCCCAGGTTCCATATTGGCGAGTCGTTGCTGCCCTACAACCGGCGGCTCTTCGATGACTTGGGCGTTCTCCCGGCGCTGCAAAGTGCGGGTTTCCTCGTCAAGCAGGGCGCCCAGTTCCACCTGGCCTCCGGCGCGGCCTGCAACCGGTTCATTTTCCGCGAAGGACGGTTCACCCGGGAGACCTCGGCCATCCAGGTCGAACGGGCTGTCTTCGACGACCTCCTGCTCAAACACGCCCGCACCGTCGGCACAGAAGTGCGCGAGGGTTGGTGCGTGCGCCGGTTCGAGGGAATGCCCGACGGCGTCCGGGTCGAGGCCCTGGGCCCCTCGGGAGCCACCGAATCGATCACCGGGCGATTCCTCATCGATGCCAGCGGCCGGGCCAATCTCACCGGCAACCAGGAAGGGCTTCGAGTCGCCTACCCCCACCTGCGCAAAGTGGCGATTTTCGGCCATTTCTCCGGAGTCGCCACCGACGCGGGCGAGCGCGGGACCGACACCGTCATTGTCCGCTTTCCCAACCAGTGGTTCTGGCTGATCCCGCTCGCCCCTGACAAGGTCAGCGTGGGCTTGGTCATGGATCAGGCGGAACTGGCCGCGGCCCAGCGTCCTCCCAAGGACATTTTTGCCGACTGGGTGCAACGGAGCCCCCCCCTGCGGCACCGGATGGCCAAGGCGCAGCTTCTGGGCTCTCTCCACACCACCAGCGATTTCTCCTACTGCAACCGCCGGTTCTACGGCCCCCGCCTCCTGCGGGTCGGCGATGCGGCGGGCTTCATGGACCCCATCTTCTCGGCCGGAGTATTCCTCGCCATGCACTCCGCCAAGCTGGCCGCCGGCACCGTCCACGACGCCCTCCGCCACGGCGACGACGGAAGCCGCCGCTTTCCCGCCTACGAGAAGCGCGTTCGTTCGGCCTTGGAACTGTATTGGGAGATGGTGGAGTACTTCTATCGCCCCGCCTTCATGGAAGTGTTCATGCAGCCCCGCCACCGGCTCGACCTGCCGGCGGCGGTCAACGCGATCCTCGCCGGCGAACTGCAGGGCGGGCTGGGGCTGCGGTGGCGGCTGAGGTTGTTCTACTGGATTGTCCGCTTGCAGGCACGCTGGCCCTTGGTGCCGCGGCTGAACCAGGCGGATTCCGACTCCGGCAAGAGCGTCGAGGCAACGACGCCCCGCATGGCTTGAGCCGCCACCTTCCAGAGCAAAAGCGCGCCCGGCCGTGGTGCCGATGGGCGCTGGCGCTGACCCTGCTGATTTTCCTGACCGCCTGCCGCGCCCCCGCCATGGGGCCGGGCGGACGCGCGGACCTCAACGAGGCCGGCTGGGTGACGCAGCGCGGGCAGGCCGTCTGGCAGCCTCGCCGCCAGGCGCCTGAACTGGCGGGCGATTGGCTGGCGGCCCGGCATCCGGATGGACGCTGGCTGGTTCAATTCGCCAAGCCACCCCTCACCCTATGCTCAGCCCAAGGTGACGGGCGGCGCTGGGAGATCAGCTTCGGCTCGCGGCGGTTCCGGGGCATGGGAGAGCCCACCCGCCGCTGTCTGTGGATGTTCTGGCCGAGACTGCTCGCCGGGCAGACGCTGCCGGACAAACTGGTCGGCCAAGCCCGCCAGGATGGCGGGCGTTTGGAGAATCCCCGCACCGGCGAAAGCATCGAAGGGGTGGTGTTCCCATGAGCGGGCGCGTCCGCTGGCTTTGGGTTCTGGCGGCCTTGCTGCTGGTGGGCGGCATCGCCCGCGTCCGCCTCGATGTGGATGTTCTGGGCCTGCTGCCCCCCGAACTGCCCGCCGTGAAAGGGCTGCGGCTTTATCAGGAGCACTTCGCCACCACGCACGACCTCATCGTCACCGTCTCCGGCCCCGATGCCTCCTCAACCGAGCGGGCCGCCGAAGCGGTGGCGGGAGCCCTGATGCGCCGCACGAATCTGACCGCCAGCGTTGACTGGCGGCCACCCTGGCTGGAACACCCCGGCGAACTGGCGTCCCTCGTCGCCTGGCTGTGGCTGCGCCAGCCGCCCGCCACCTTTCAGCAACTCGCCACCAACCTCGGTCCCTCCCGGCTCCAGGAGAACCTCGCCGAAGTGCGCAACCGCTTGGGAACGTCGCTCTCCCCCCAGGACCTTGGACGGCTGGCTTACGACCCCTTCGGTTTGACCGAACCGCTCCTCCAAGGCGCGGACGCTTTCGATCCCGCGGCGGACAATCCCTTTGTCTCGGCCGATGGCACCTTTCGGCTGGTGTGGGCGCGGCCGGCCAAGGCGCTGCGGACGTACCCCGATTGCGAGGCGTGGTTGAAGCAAGCGCGGGAGGTCATCGCCGAGGCAACTTCCGCGAGGGAGTTTCCGACCGGGATCGTTCTCCGCTACACCGGCGGGCCGGCGTTCATCGCGGAAACGGCCCGCAGCATGGAAACAGACCTGAGCCAGTCGGTCCCAACCAGCCTGGTCTTGATCGCGTTGCTGTTCGGCGTGGTGCATCGCCGTCTTCGCCCCCTGCTCGCCATCGTCGCCCTGCTGGTCTTGATCCTCCTCGGGACACTGGGCTTGGGCGGGCTGTTCATGGGCAAGCTCAACGTCGTGAGCCTGGGCTTTGCCGCCGTCCTCATGGGGCTGGCCGTCGATTACAGCCTGGTGCTGTACCAGGAAGCCCTGGCCCATCCGGAATCGAACGGCCCCCAGGTGCGGCGCGCCGTGGCGCCGTCGATCCTCTGGGCGGCGGCGACCACCTCCTTGTCGTTCCTCCTCCTGCGTCTGGCCGGCCTCCCCGGGCTCTCGCAATTGGGCACCCTGGTGGGAACAGGCGTCC
>CAYYMW010000304.1:0-8672 GCA_964472515.1 uncultured Verrucomicrobiota bacterium
CAGTTGCTGGCGGAGGGGCGCGCCACTCAGGATTATTTCGGGGCGGCGGTGGCGCTGGATGGAAATGTGGCCGTCATCGGCGCGCACGGCGATGACCCCTCGGGTTCAAGCTCCGGATCCGCCCGGCTGTTTCGTTGGGCCGGCAATCGCTGGTATTTCGAGGCCAAACTGGTCAATTCGCATCCGGCGTTTCCGCGCTCGGGCGACTATTTCGGCAGCTCGGTGGCGTACGAGAATGGCTGGCTGGCGGTCGGGGCGCCGCGCCAGTCGGGTGCCGTCGGTTCTCAGACTCTTGGGGTCGGCGCCCCAACGGTGACCATGTTCCGGCGGCGTCCTCCCGGGCAGGTCGATGCCTGGGGGGGCGGGCAGAACGTGATCTACGAGGATGTAGGCGACCTGGATTGTTTTGGCGCCGCGGTGGCCCTGAGCCAGGACCAACTGGTCGTCGGCGCGCCGTTCGATCCCGCCGACAACGGCTACCCTCGGGGAATGGCTTATGCTTTTGCCCGCAACCAATCGGGAGCCGACGCCTGGGGGCAAGTCAGCCGCATGAATCAGCACAACCGGCATAACCTTGAGGATGTTGGCATGTATGTCGCGATTGAGGGCGACACCATCGTGTTGGGATCCTCCGGCACGTGGAAGTACGAATCGGCCTGGGACGAAATCGAGATCTTCGGCTTTGGGGTGCCCTATCCTGCGGACCCCTATGAGTTGATTGACTTCTGGGACAGCGACGTGATCGCAGAAGGGGGCAACACGTACATGTACGGTCGAGACGCCGGAGGTCAGTCTCGGGCCTGGGATTACCAACGGCGCTTTCCGTACTGGGAAGCGGACGAGGTGGTGGCGCTTTCCGGGAACACCCTGGCCGTGGGGATTCGGCTACAGGCCGATGAAGACGGCAACGAAGTGCGAATTTATGGACGGAACCACGGAGGCGAGGAAGAATGGGGTCGGTTCGTCACTATCGAGACCCCGGCCGGCGTCACTGCCGCGGACGGCTTCGGCGGCGCGCTCGCTTTGGACGGCGATACCCTGGCGGTCGGCCCCTTCATCCGGAGGGCGCAGGCGAATCCGAGCACCCTGCCCGAGGGCGGGTCCGTGTTCATCTTCAAGCGGAATGCCGGCGGCGCCGATGCTTGGGGATTGGTCAGGGAGATCAAGTTGAGCTTCACCTTTGGGGCGCGTGGGTTTGGCTCGGCCCTGGCGCTCTCCGGCGACGTGCTGTTGGTCGGAGCACCGGGCCAATCCGGCAAGGCAGGGGCGGTTTATGTCTTCGAACGCAATAATGGCGGAGCCGACCGCTGGGGGTTGGTGCATCAATTCACCCCTCCGGAAACCTGGCCGGACATGTGGTTTGGGCAGAGTGTCGCCTTGGATCACAACGTGGCCGCCATCGGGGCGCCTGGAGACGATCTGATCCGGCCCAGCCCGAACGCGATCATGATGGATCCCAAGGCGGGTGCGGTCTATGTCTTCAGCCTGGGCAACAACCGCGCGCCGGTGATGCGGAATACCCCGGGCACCTCCGCTTTCCATGTGAGCGAGGATGCTACTCCGGCCGCCATTGCCGCGCTCAAGGTCAAGACGCTCGTGGAACGCGCCGATGTTGCCGATGCGGATGGGGATGTTTGCGGCATCGCTGTCATCGCGGCCAATAACCCCGGCGGCCAATGGCAGTATTCCATCGACGGCAGCGCTTGGCAGAACATGACACTGACCACGCCGGACACGGCCCGCGTGCTTGGTCCGGACGCTCAAATCCGGTTCGTGCCGGCGGCCAACTTCAACGGCTTGGTCAACCCCGGCCTCACTTACCGCGCATGGGACCAAACCGTTTGGGGCTCGGGCGGCCTGGCGTACGCCAGCGAATGGGGCGGCTATTCCCCCTTCAGCGCGGAAACCGAGGTGCTCCAGTGCGAGGTCGCGCCCATCAATGACCGCCCGGTGCTCAACGCCTCGGCGAATCCAAGCCTGCCTGACATCTACGGCAACATCCTGAGCCAGTACAACCGGGGCCAATCCGTTTCCAACCTCCTCCATGGGTTGGCGACCGACACCGACCTCGACGAGTGCGGCATCGCCGTGACCTCGGCGGCCAACGCGAACGGCCAGTGGGAATTCTCGCTCGATGGCGGGACGACCTGGCGGACGTTTGGCAGCCCCAGCCCCGGCAGTGCCCGGTTGCTGGGCCCCGGCGACCGCGTGCGGTTCATGCCGGCCCGCAACTACAGCGGCACGGTGGCGAACGGATTGGGATTCGCCGCCTGGGATCGGAGTTCCGGCGCCCGAGGGAACCTTGCCAGCATCGCCACCGGCACTGCGTTCAGCAGTGAGACAAGCGCGTTCAGCATCACGGTGACACCGGTCGTGAACCATGCGCCTGTGCTGGATTTGTTTGGTGAGCCATCGTTCCCAACGCTGGCCAACGGCGTGACGGTGATCGAAGGGGCGTTGGTCTCCGCCTTGTTGACCAACTGGGTGGAGGATGTGGACGGAGACGTGTGTGGACTGGCGCTCGCGCAAACCGACGCAACCAACGGCGACTGGCAATACTCGCTGGACGGCGGCACCAACTGGCTGCCGGTCGGGGCCGTGTCGTTTGACGCGGCCCTGCTGCTCGGCCCGGACGCGCGGCTGCGGTTTGTGCCGAACGCGGGCTACACAGGGACGATCCTGGTGGCGGTCATGTATCGTGCCTGGGATCAGACCGCGGGAGTCGAAGGACAGAAAGTCAACGCGCAGGTGGCCGGCGGCGCCACGAGTCTGAGCATCGGCATCGAGCCCGCGCCCATCACGGTTTCCGCTTCCGTCAACCACGCCCCGGTCCTGGCCTCCCCCGGCCAGGTATTCCTGACGGCCGTGGGCGAGAGCGAGACCGACTCCCCCGGCGACCGTGTCGCCGATTTGCTCCGACCGGTGGTTACGGATGCCGAGGGCGACGCGTGCGGCGTCGCCATCTACGCCATGACCATCAACTTCGGAACCTGGGAATACTCGCTGAACAAAGGAGTGAACTGGGTGCCGTTGGCGCCGGTCAGCACCAAGGCGGCGCGTCTGCTCGGGCCGAACACCGTGCTCCGCTTCATTCCGGCGGTGGGATTCACCGGCACGGTGACGAATGGGCTGGAGTTCCGAGCCTGGGATCGCAGCAAGGGCGTCAACGGCGAAACGGGCGACTTGGCGATCTTCGGCGGCGGCACCCCTTACAGCGGGAGGACCGGCAAGATCGGCATCACGGTCAAACCGCTAAACCATGCGCCAAGATTGCTGATGACGGATCCGGTGGCGATGACCCCGATCTGGGAAGGCCAGTTCAACAGCCCGGGCGACCTCGTCTCCAACTTGCTGCACCGCGCGGTGGCGGATGTCGACGGTGACGCGTGCGGCATGGCGATCTTCGATCCCAATGAGAGTGTGGGAGCGTGGCAATTCTCGCTGGACGACCGGCGCACCTGGACCACCCTGTCGGCAACCCGCCTCGGCTATGCGCGGCTGCTGCCGCCCGCCGCCATTCTGCGCTTCGTGCCCGACCCCGGCTACTCCGGACGCCTCACCAACGCTCTCCAATTCCTCGCGTGGGACCAATTCTCCGGAGTTGCCGGGGCCAACGTTCTGCTGCTGCGCACGGGTGGTGCCACGGCATTCAGTGCCGCTTCGGGATCGGTGGACATACAAGTGCGCAAGGCCAATGTGGCTCCCGTGGGTCTCACCCTGAACCCGCTGACCGTCATGGAGAATCAGCCCGTGGGAACCCTGGTCGGTCTGCTCGCCGCGACGGACACCGACCCGGATGATGAGCACTCGTTCTATCTCGTTGCGGGCGTTGGCGACGAGGATAACGCGGCGTTCAGTGTGGTTGGCCATCGGCTGGTCACAGCGCGCCAGTTCGACCGCGAAGCGAGGACCGAGTTCAACCTTCGCTTGCGAGTGCGTGACGCGGCGGGGAGTTCCTTCGACCAACCGTTGGTCGTCACCGTCCTCGACCTCAACGATACTGCGCCGTCCGGCGTTGAACTGGTTCCGGCATCCATTGCGGAGAATCTCCCCGCCGGCACCGTGGTGGGGCACCTTGCCGCCCTGGACCCTGACTCGGTGGGCACGCATACCTTCACGCTCAGCGCGGGCGAAGGGGATGCGGACAACGCCGCCTTTTCGATCGAGGGCCATTTCCTGACCATCACCGCTCCCCTGAACTTCGAAGCCGGCGCTCTTCGCCACATCCGCGTCCAAGCCGATGACGGAGTGAACCCGCCCTTTGCCCGCTCCTTGACCATCGCCGTCGAAGACGTCGCCGAGAGCCTTCCGCCCCGGGATCTGGCGATCAACTGCACCTGTCTGCTGCCCGGCTCGCCGCCGGACACCACCGTGGGCATCATCCATGTCATGGATCCCAATCCCGGTGACCGGCACACGCTGTCGCTGGTCGCCGGGCCGGGCGACGCGGACAACGACAAATTCCAGATCCGTGGACGCGGATTGATCACGACAGCGACACTCGGCTTCGAGGCTCGAACGAACTACCAAGTCCGGATTCAGGCCAGCGACGCCGAAGGCGGGGTGTTCCAGAAGGCCTTCGAGATTGTGGCCGCCACACCCGTCTGGCGGGAGGATTTCGAGAGCGGGCTTGGACAATGGACCCATGCCGCGGACCAAGGTGAGGATCCCTGGCGGTTGGGTACGGAGGCGGCCCGGTCGCCCAGTCACAGCCTTGCCGCGCCCGGCTCCGCCAACCTGTCCGATGCCAGCGCCATCTCGCCTTGGGTCGAGATTCCGCCCGAGGCCGGACAAATCCGTCTGGAGTTCCACCAGCAGTATGACTGGGCAGCCCTGCCGGCCGATCCGCTCGATGGCGGCGTGCTGGAATGCCGGATTCAGGAGGGCGCCTGGCAGGATGCGCTATTGGGAGAACTCGGCAACCGCCTGATCGCCGGGGGGTATCGGTCCCTCCTCTCGTCAACGAATGGGCATCCCCTAAACGACCATCTGGTGTGGAGTGGCAATACCACCAACCACTTCGTGCCCACGGCGGTGGCTTTGAACGCCAGTCGTCTGGCCGGGACGCAAGTCCAGTTCCGGTGGCGGCAGGTCACCGCCTCGACTGTGAGTGCTCCGGGTTGGCACGTCGACGACATCCAGTTGGGCGTGGTGATGCGCACGAATGACGTGGCACCCATGCGGATCACCGCCTTTGGCTGGGAGGACGATCGGTTGGAGTTGACCTGGCAGAGCGTGCCCGCTGAATCCTATGTGATTGAGATCAGTCCGGCGCTGGGGGGCAGCGCCTGGACCGCGGTCGGAGATGCCGTTCTTGCCGCCTCAGCGACCAATGTTACTACGGTGAAGTTGGATGTCACCCGGTTGCCGGGCTATCCCCATCGGGAGCTCTACTTCCGGATCAAGCGCCCATGAGCCTCGGCCATGCCGGACTGCCGCCCAGGTTCGGCTCGGGTGACCACTTCCACAGTATTGGCGTGAGAGTGCGTTGCGCACGCGGCAAGCGCAGACGTGGTCGCTCACAACCGGGGATCACGGCCGCGCAGTGCGCCGTGCTGGTTTGACGGTGGACACCTCCCGCCCATGCACCAGCGTCCTCGGCCCACTCGCTCCCCACAATTTCAGCCCCCCGGAAAGGACGCGATAGGCAATCGCTGCGGTTGCGTCTCACTGCCGTAAGACAGGCATTGGATCGTGGGTCGCCGGGAACCGAACCAAGTTGCCTGACGGTCCTGCGATGGGCGCGGTTCGCGGGGGCGAGGTGGCCACAACGACGGCGAAGCGGTCAAAACATGTGGGAGAACCCGAAGCAGTCTTCGGCGTGAAGAGCGCACCATGGGCAGTCTGCAAGCAAGCTTCCCCAGCCTTGCCGCCCGCCCGACACCGGGAGCCGTTTGAGGGAACCGAACCCGCGTATCAGAACTTGACCGCCGGCAGTTGATCCACCTGTCCGGCGTAGGTGCTGGCCGTGATCCCGATGCTGGCATGCCCCAGGAGCTTCGAGCCAATGAAGATCCCGTGGTCCGCCACCGCCAGGGACCCAAAGCACTTGCGCAAGTAGTGGACGGGTTTCCGATCCTTGACACCGTGCGCGCGCAACCAATCGGACAGCAATCGATGCACTTCTTGGGCCGCGCTGCCCAGCACCGTTCCCTCCGCCCTCGCTGGCTCCAGAACCCCACGCACGGCTTCGCCCGTGGGCACGATCCGCGACCGCCGTCCCTTGGTCAGGCTGGCCAGCACCCGAACTCCATCCGGCAGCACATTCTCCCACGTCAGCGAGGCAATCTCCCCCCAGCGCAGCCCGCACCCCAATGCCAGCACAAAAGCCAGGCGCGTGTCACCCGTCAACTCCTGCACTCCCCCTGGCGCATCAAGTCCACGATCCACTGCCGGGTGGGTGCCAGGAAGGGCTCGCGATCCAATTTGGGACGCACCACCTTGAGAAAGGGATTCGGAGTATCGGCCATTTCCATCGCTTGAAGCGACACTGCGGCAAAGGTGCTCCCTGCGTTCTTGAGGACCGATTTCAGGTTCGCCGGTGTTAGGCCGCACTCCCGTGCCCAAACCTGCAAGGCGGACGGAGTCAGATCGGCTAGTCGCCGCGCCCCCATGCCGCGCACTATCTGTCGGAGCGCCCTTCTGGCCGAGGAGATTGACCGAGGGCGCAGCCCCCTGGTCACCGCGCTGCTTTGGTACTTCTCGATGAACATCTCGATGGTCATGCTCTCGCGCGAGGTTGGTAGGACCACAGCCCCCGACCATTCCTGTTGCCTGACCGAGTTAACCAACTTCCGGGCGCGCTGTTCGGCGAGGCGATAGTCAGCGGTGCCCAGGCTGCGGCAGGTGCGCTTGCCTTTGTGCTGGAAACGAACGCACCAATTCGCGCTGGTGAGTCGGCGACCGTCATGCTTGACGCTGACAGGCCGGAAGAGGTCGAACTTGGAGCGGCGGGTCTTAGGGTTACCGGAGTCTATGCCGTTATTGGCTGCCGTCATGGGGCGACCTATGCCGAGATGTGTCGAATGTCAAATCTTACAAGATACAGTGGATAAGCCCACTATACCAGACAACGCGAGATTGTGCCATACTGTGCCAACTGGTCGAATAGCAGACCTTCGGTCGGCAATATTGGAGAGGAGAGGATGCACAGGATGCACAGGATGAGGGCCGCCGCCTCGTTGCCGAGGGTGACTGCAGGTGAAAAGGGTGGTGATGCCGAGGTTTGCCGCTGTTTGCCGCTATTTGCAGGTATTGACGCCTCTCGGGCGGAAAACCAGTGGGATGGACGACCGGATCGCCCAACACACGCCACCGTGACGCTCGAGCAGGCTTGCGGTGCTGCGCACAGCAGGATTGGGGAGGACAGGATGAACAGGATTCACAGGATGGGAGGCGGTGAAGGCACGAACCGCAGGAGCAAGCCGTGGCCATGGTGGCGCGCAAGGGCGCGGCGGACGAGTCGGGGGGCGGAAACAAGACCATCGTGCATCGTGATTTTGCCGCTATTTGCTGCTATTTGCAGGTATTGAGGCCTCTTGGGCGGGAAACGAGCGGGATCGACGACAGGACCGCCCACACACGCCACCGTGACGCGCAAGCCGGTTTGCGGTGCTGCGCACGGACCTGCGGTCGGCAATATTGGAGAGGACAGGATGAACAGGATGCACAGGATGAGGGACGCCGCCTCGTTGCCGAGGGTGACTGCAGGTGAAAAGGGTGGTGATGCCGAGGTTTGCCGCTGTTTGCTGCTATTTGCAGGTATTGACGCCTCTCGGGTGGGAAACGGGCGAGACGGACGACAGGACCGCCCACACACGCCACCGTGACGCGGGAGCCGGTTTGCGGTGCCGCGCACAGCAGGATTGGGTTCGGCGGGATTAGATTCGGAGGGGCGAGGCTGGAAACCCTCGCCACCAGCAGGCAGGGATGCCTGCTTTCTACTGGACTGGCATGGATTGGCACAGCCTTGTGCATTGCTGCATAATGCGTTTATGAAAAGGCATATATAGGTCATTGACGCTTGGTATCTCTTGGCATAGATTGCTGCACGATGGAAGCAAACAACGGCATAGACCACGGTAAGGCAAGAGCCAAGCAAAAGCGCCGGTTCGATCTCCTCCGTCCCGTCAGCGTGAAACGTGACGGACGTAAACTGGAAAGCGCCAATTGGTGCGTGCGCTTTCAGCACAAAGGCAAACGCACCTGCCGGAGCCTCGGAACTGCGGACTACCGGCTGGCCGAGCAACGCGCCAAGCTGTTGGTGGGGGCCATCCGACAGAACGGTTGGGGCGGCGGGATCGTCTTGCCCACCAGTCAGGACGGGCTCGCGATCAAGGCCCTGCTCGAACGTTATCGGGAGAGTGCGGTTTCCCGCGGTCTCCGGCCCAGGTCGATCGCCGTCATCGTGCGTGCTCTCCAACGGGTGGCCGACGGCGCGGGAGTTCGTCGCTTGGGGGAACTGACTCCCGCGACCCTGCAACCATGGGTCCAAGGTTGCGGGCTCAAACCCGTCACGCTGCGTTCGGTTCTCCGAAACGCCGGCTCGGTCTTCTCGCCGAGATCCCGACAAGCACTGGGAATCACGGATTTCCAAAATCCCTTCGCGAGGCTGGTGCGGCCGAAAGTGGATCGAGAGCCGTTTCCCGCCCCGCCCCGGCAGTGGATTGTGG
>CAYYMW010000305.1:0-8557 GCA_964472515.1 uncultured Verrucomicrobiota bacterium
GCTCACGACCGCGCTGGAGACCAACGTTCGCGAATTTGCTGCGGGCCCGGATCGGATGCAGCAGGCTGAGCGGGTGGTGATCGGAGTGGCCTGCCTGGAGCGGGCCACGGGCAAACAACTCTACTTTGCGGAGTTGTTTCCCGTCGACAAACCTCCGGCGGTGAACTTCTTCAACAGCTACGCCACCCCGACTCCGGTGGCTGAATCCGGGCGGCTGTACTGCGATTTCGGCACCTTCGGCACTGCGTGCCTGGCTTCGGAATCCGGCGAGGTGCTTTGGAAGCGCCAACTACCCTTGGAGCATTACCAGGGGCCGGGCAGTTCGCCGACTCTCTACAAGGGCCTGCTCATCCTGGTGCGGGACGGTGGAGATCAGCAGTACGTCACCGCCTTGGACAAAGAAACCGGCAAGACGGTCTGGAAGAGCGACCGTCCCCCGCTCAGCACCCCCGTTCCCATCTTCCGCAAGTCATTTTCCACGCCTTTGGTGTTTGAGGCAGGCGGTCAGGTGCAGATGGTCGTGCCCGGCGCCCAGTGGTTTGTCTCGTACGAACCGGAGACCGGAAAGGAGATATGGCGCGTGGACAACGGGAAAGGGGAGACCGTGGCGCCTCGTCCTGTTTATGGCGGAGGCCTGGTGCATCTCAGCACCGGGGTACTCAGTGGGAAGGCGCAGCTCTGGACTGTCCGGGTGGATGGGCGAGGCGACGTCACCAAGACCCACGTCGTCTGGAAGCTCCCGAATTCCATCGGGTTCATGGCCTCCCCACTGCTGCTGGGTCGTGAACTCTACCTCCTCGGTGACGAAAGCTTCTTAACCTGCGTCGATGCCATGAGCGGCGAAGTCTTGGGCAAAGTTCGAGCGGGTGGCAACTACGCGGCCTCTCCCGTCTTTGCGGAAGGGCGCATTTACTGCTTCAGTCGCGAAGGCAAGACAATCGTATTCCGGGCGAACAGGGAGATGACAGTGCTGGCTGAGAACCAACTGGATGGAACCGTCTTCGCCTCACCTGCTTTCTCCCATTCAGCCATCTATCTCCGCACCGACGACCATCTGTACTGCCTTTCATCCGAAGCTCCGCATGCACCGAATTGAACCACCCACCCCGGCTGTGGACAATCCAGGCGCTGTGACGCGGCGGGTTCTCCGGACACGGCAGCGCGGCGACCAACTCCAACGGGCCACGGCATGGTTGTCCATAATTCAGAACAAGCCGGGGTTACAGGAAGTCACCTTTGCTCCCGCAAGCGTCCGCCATTCCCGCCTTTCCTTCTTGCATGCCCTCCGGGGAAGCGCCCGGGCCAGGGCCGCAGAAGGCTCGGTACGGGCAGCCGGCGGGGGGCAACAACTAGCCGGAGCGGTATGAACGTGCGCGCTTATCTTGTCCTTGCCTGCCTGTTGTCGCCGATGCTCGCGAGGCCTCAGCAAGCCAACGTCAACCTGGATTTCAGCCCCCAGAAGAACACCGAGCAGCTCATCCCGTTCAGTGCGCCGCTCAACTCGCCGGACGTTCACGACGATCGAACCGTCACCTTCCGCCTGAAAGCGCCCGCCGCGAAGGAGGTGCGCCTCGCCGGGGTCGCCATTCTCACCGCGCTGGGAACCACCAACCAGCCGGTGCCGTTCGAGAAGCGTGAAGACGGCATCTGGACCCTGACGGTCGGCCCGCTCCGGCCGGAAATGTATGCCTATCATCTCCAGGTGGACGGCGTGCAAGTGGCGGACCCCAACAATACCTGCGCGGCGTTCACCGCCATGCCGCCTTACAGCCAGCTCATCGTGCATGGCGATGGTCCGGCTTACTACGACGCCCGCAAGGTCCCGCATGGAACGGTGACGCGTCACATCTACCATTCCGAGGTAACCGGGGGTGAGCGCGACCTGTACGTTTACACCCCGCCCGGTTACGACCGCACCAAGACCTACCCCGTGCTGTACCTGCTCGGCGGCAGCGGCGAACTGCCCTCGAACTGGATCTATGACGGCCGCGCCAACTTCATCCTGGACAACCTGCTGGCGGAAAAGAAGGCCGTCCCGATGGTCCTGGTCATTCCGAACAATCAAGTGGTTCATCGTAACCATCCCAAGCACACCGAGCTGACCTTCAAGCTGTTTGAAGCTGAGCTTCGGCAGCACGTCATTCCGCTGGTCGAGCGGGAATTCACCGTCCGCCGCGATCCGAAAGGGCGGGCGCTTGCGGGGCTGTCCATGGGCGGGCGCCACACGATGTTTGTCGGGTTCAACTCGCTCGACCTCTTTGCTTCGTTCGGCGTGCTGAGTGCGGGCGATGTAGACGCCGAGAACTCGCTCGCGAAATTCCTCCAAGCCCCGGACACTCGCAAATCGATCGATTACCTGTTTGTGGGACAGGGCACGGTGGAAGCGGCCGGGCGCATGGGCGAGCGTTGTGCGGCGCTGCACAAGGCGCTCCTGAACCACAACCTCGCTCACGAGTATTACGTGGGCGGCTACGGTGGCCATGATTGGGCCACTTGGCGTCACCTGCTCTACTACCGCTTTCTGCCGAACCTGTGGCGCAAGAACTAACCTCCACACCAAGCAACGACTACCCATGATCCAGAGATTCGCCCTGGCCGCTGCAATGCTCATTTCCACCGCCGCGCCTGGCCTTGCGCAGCAACCCAACCCGGTCAAGGTTGAGCAGGGATTGGTGCAAGGACTGATCGAGAACGGACTGACCATTTATCGCGGCATCCCCTTCGCCCTGCCGCCGGTCGGCGATCTCCGCTGGCGCGCTCCCCAGCCCGCCGCGAAATGGGATGGCGTGCGTAAAGCCGTGCAGTTTGCCCCTGACCCTTATCAGGGCGACGGCAAGGGCAACGTGAGCGAGGACTGCCTGTACCTGAACGTCTGGACGCCAGCCAAGTCGGCGGATGAGCGCATTCCCGTCCTGGTGTGGATCTACGGCGGCGGTTTCTCCTTTGGGTCCACGTCCACCCCCACGCACAACGGCGAACATCTGGCCCGGAAGGGCGTGGTGCTGGTCAGCATCAACTACCGGGTGGGTTCGCTGGGCTTTCTCGCGCATCCGGAGTTAAGCGCGGAATCGCCCCGCAAGGTCTCGGGCAACTACGGCCTGCAGGACATGATCGCGGGGCTGCAATGGGTGCAGAAGAACATCACGGCGTTTGGGGGCGATCCGAACAAGGTGACGATCTTCGGCGAGTCGGCCGGCGGCATCGCGGTCAGCATGTTATGTGCGTCGCCCCAGGCCAAAGGTCTGTTCCATGGGGCCATCTCGCAGAGCGGTGGCTCGTTCGGGCCGCCTCGGGCGACGACCTATCCGGGCGAGAACATGAAGCGCCTGGCCGATGCCGAGCAGGCGGGCGTCGCTTACGCCAAGCGGGCCGGTGCCGCCTCGCTGGCGGAATTCCGCAAGCTCACGCCGGACCGGCTGCCCGCTGGGTTCGGCAGCGGCGCAGCCTGGCCGATCATCGACGGGTGGGTGATCCCCGACGACCAGTTCAAACTCTACGAAGCCGGCCGCTACAACGACGTGGCGATCCTTGTGGGCTACAATTCGGACGAGGGCCTGAGTTTCTCCCGCGAAAAGACGCCGCAGGAATTCCGCGCCAGCGTCGAGAAGCGCTACGGCCCCTTCGCTGAGAAACTCCTCGCCGCCTACCCCGTCGGGACGAACTCGGTACCCAAAACCGCACGCGACCTGATGCGCGACGCGGCTTTCGGCTGGCATACTTGGAGTTGGGCACGGCTGCAGGCGCGCACGGGCAAGTCCAAGGTCTTCTGCTATTACTTCGATCAGCATCCCGACCGGAGAGCAGATTCGCCGCAGGCTGATCATGGGACACCGCACGGCGTGGATGTGCCTTACGTGTTCCAAACCCTCGACCGCAGCAACCCCGGCACCACGCCGGGCGATTTGGAGATATCCGAGGCCCTCGCCAGCTACTGGACCAACTTTGCCAAGCACGGTGATCCCAACGGCGCGGCCTTCCCAACCTGGCCTCAGTTTACCGAGAACGACCGGCAGGTGATGTACTTCAAAAACAAGCCTTACCCCGGACCGGTGCCGAGCGCGGCCGCGCTCGAAGTGCTCGACACCTATTTTGCCTGGCGCCGGACTCCGGAAGGTGAAGCGTGGGCGAAATGAACCAACGCAACTCCAGCAATCCTGTTGCCGGCTCCGACCAGATGCTCCCTGGCAGCTCGACAGGGCGTGCCGGCGGGCCAACAGTCTCACCATCTAACATCGCCCGAACAATGGGCCTAAACAATGGGGAGCACCTCAACACGCCCGACCCATCTCACTTTAACACCGCAGACATGCGCGAATTTGGCAAACGCTACGCCATCGAGATGCTGAAGCTCCAAGGCATCACGTTCAAGGAAGTCGAGCGGCCGGGACTCCTGCCCGTTGCCGCGGCGAAGTAACCACATGAAAAGGACACCTGTGAAGACACTCCGAACACCGTTCTGCGGCTGCGCAGCCTTCGGGCTGCTGGCGGTCTGGCTGACCGGGTGCGGCACGCCTGACGTACCGCCAACCGGTCAGGTCATTCGAACCGAAACCGCCATCCGAACCATCGAAGATGGAGGCACGGGACCGTATCAGGCACTGATGGTGTCTGACAGCACGCTCCCGAGTCACACGATATTCCGGCCGAAGGATCTGAGTCCATTCGGTCGGAAGAGAAAGCTGCCGATCATCGCATGGGGTAACGGGGCTTGTGCCAATTCGCCATGGGAACATGTCAACTTCCTGTCGGAAGTGGCATCGCACGGCTTCTTGGTCATCGCCATCGGCCCGATGCCGGCGGAAGGCCAGCGCGGCGGACCTGGAGGACCGACGAAGTCCTCGCTGATGACCGATGCCGTTAATTGGGCGATTGCCCAGGACCAGGACAAGACGAGCCAGTACCATGGCAAGCTCCACACGGCGAAGGTTGCGGTCGCGGGCATGTCTTGCGGTGGCTTGCAGGCCCTCGAGGCCGCTCCGGATCCGCGCGTGACGACGGCCATGATCTGCAACAGCGGCATTTTGCCGAATCCCCGAAGCGGAATGGGCGGCATGCCCAGCCTGACCAAGGATCATCTCCAAAGGCTCCACACACCGGTCATCTACATCCTGGGCGGGGAGAAAGACATCGCTTACGGCAACGGAATGGACGACTTCCACCGAATCAACCACCTGCCGGTATTTGCAGCGAATCTCAACGTAGGGCACGGCGGGACCTACAGCCAGCCGCACGGCGGCGACTTCGCCAGGGTCGCAACTGGCTGGTTTCTGTGGCAACTCAATGGTGACCGTGAAGCAGCGATGATGTTCGAAGGTGAACCCTGCGGCGTTGCCAAGATGGAAGGATGGAGAGTCCAGAAGAAAGTAATTCGCTGACAAGACGCACGGAGAAACCGCTAAAGCGCTGCGCTGCGCAAATGGATGTTCAAAATGCCCGGTTTGCCGGAAGTACTCTTAAAGACCAACGAATGACGCCAGTCCCAACCTGTCACTCTATGAAAACGGTAATACTCAGTCTCGCACTGTTGGCCAGCGTTCCCGCTCTGGCCCAGACAAGCGAACCGGTGGTCGAGGATTTCAAGCCATCCTCGCTAAACCAGCCTGGGAAGCAGTATCCCCAGGTCAACTCGGAACGGCGTGTCCGCGCCCGGGTCGTCGCGCCGCAGGCCACGAACGTCATGCTCGAATTCCTAGGCAGCACAAAATACCCTCTGACCAAGGGTGACGACGGGGCCTGGGTCGGTGTCACGCGCCCCCAGGATGAGGGTTTTCATTACTACCAGCTCGTGATTGATGGCGCCGGCGTCCCGGATCCCGGCAGCCTGTACTTTTACGGCGGCAGCCGGTGGGGCAGTGGGGTCGAGGTGCCGGCCAAGGACCAGGAGTTCTATGCGGTCAAGGACGTGCCGCACGGCCAGTTGCGGCAGACTCTCTATTACTCCAAGACCGCCAGCGCCGTCCTCCGCTGCTTCGTCTATACGCCACCGGCTTATGAGACTGACCCGGCCAAGCGCTATCCTGTGTTGTATCTGCAGCACGGCGGGGGCGAGGACGAGACCGGTTGGGGCAGCCAGGGTTGCGCCGGGCTGATCATGGATAATTTGATCGCCGCCGGCAAAGCGAAGCCGTTTATCATCGTAATGGCCAATAGCTACGTCCCCGGCGCCGCCGCCCCGGGTCGCGGCCCGGGGGGTGGCGGGACCGACGCACCACCCGCAGCCGGACGCGGCCCCGGCGGGCGAGGGTTCGACTTCAGCGCGTTCACGAAGGTTCTCTTGGAAGACCTGATCCCCTTCATCGATACCAACTTCCGCACGCTCCCAGATCAGCCCAACCGCGCCATGGCCGGTCTCTCCATGGGCGGGATGCAAACCAAGGGAATCACGCTGGCCAACCTGGACAAGTTCTCCCACATCGGCATCTTCAGCGGCGGCAGCATCGCCCCGGCGGACGTGACGGACATGGACGCCTTCAAACAGAAGGTCAAAGTGGTCTTTACCAGCTACGGCAGCCGCGAGTTGGGTGGGAATCGAGGTGGCGGCCGAGGCGGTTTTGGCGGCGACCCACGGACGAATGCCGCGGCGCTCAAAGCAGCCGGCGTGAACTGTTACTTCTACGTCTCTCCGGACACCGGGCACGAATGGCAATCCTGGCGCCGCAGCCTGTATCAGTTCGCACCGCTGATCTTCCAGGATCATCCCGTGGAGATGGCGGCGGCAGAGAACCTGGAGGCGACGCCGGCCGTGGCGCCCCCTGCTGCCACGGTGCCCCCTGCCCCGCAGGCGCACACCGCCGGTTTCACCGGCACATGGAAGTCCGAGTTCGATTCACAGATCGGTCAGCAGAAATACACCTTCACGTTCCAGCAGAATGGCACGCAGTTGACAGGGAAAGCGAACTCGGAAATCGCCGACCAGAAGCGCGAAACCGAGCTCAAGGACGGCAAGGCCGAGGGCAACTCAATTACGTTCGTCGAGATGCTGAAGTTCCAGGACAACGAGATTAGCATCACCTACACTGGAAAACTCTCGGCCGACGGCAACGAAATCAAGTTCACGCGCGAAGTCGGCACCTTCGCCAAAGAGGAAATCGTGGCCAGGCGCGAACAAGGCACGGCTGTCGCCAGCGCGCCTGCCGCCCAACCGATCCGGATTAAGGCCGGCACGACCGAGTCAGTCAAGGACGCGGAGGGCAATGTCTGGCAGGCCGACCAGGGCTTTGAGGGTGGCCAAACCATCGCCAGGCCCGACATCCAAATCGCCAACACCCAGAGCCCGGACCTCTACCGGTCGGAACGCTACAGCATGGATTCCTTTGCCTGGTCGGTGCCCAACGGGAAGTACCTGGTGAAGCTGCACTTCGCGGAGACGTTCGAGGGCATCACGGGGCCGGATGGGCGCGTGTTTTCCTTCAACGTGCAGGGGAGAGACTTCAAGGACTTCGATGTGTGGGTCAAGGCCGGCGGCGCGATGAAGGCCTACGTGGAGACGGTTCCCGTTGAGGTCACGGACGGCAAGGTCAAGGTGACCTTCACTCCCAAGGTGGAGAATCCCCAGATTTGCGCGATCGAAATCGTGCCGCAGTCACCGGCCGTGCCGAGTGCGACACCTGGGTCGGCCGCGATGGGCGCGGCGACTGATGTCACCGGTGTCTGGACCTCCGAATTCGAGACGCAGATCGGTCTGCAGAAATACACGTTCACGTTCAAGCAGGACGGGGCAACGTTGACAGGAAAAGCCAACTCGGAGGCGGGCGACCGGAAGCGCGAAGCCGAGCTGAAGGAAGGCAAAGTGAACGGCGACGCGATTTCCTTTTTCGAGTTGCTAAGCATCCAGGACCGGGAGATTCGCATTACGTATACCGGCAAACTTTCGGCGGAGGGAAACGAAATCAAGTTCACGCGCGAGGTCGGCCAATTTGCCAAGACGGACATTGTGGCCAGGCGCGAGCGGACAATCCCGGCGACCGGCATGCCGGCGGCCAAGTCGATCCGCATCAAGGCCGGCACGACCGAGCCGGTCAAGGACGCGGAGGGCAATGAATGGCAGGCCGACCAGGGCTTCGAAGGCGGCCAGACCATCGCCAGACCCGACATCCAGATCGCCAACACCAAGAGTCCGGACCTCTACCGGGCCGAGCGCTACAGCATGGATTCCTTTTCGTGGCCAGTGCCGAATGGAAAGTACCTGGTGAAGCTGCATTTCGCGGAGACCTTCGAGGGCATCACCGGGCCGGATCAGCGCGTGTTCACGTTCAACGTCCAGGGGAAGGAGTTCAAGGACTTCGACGTGTGGGCCAAGGCCGGCGGGGCGATGAAGGCCTACGTGGAGACGGTCGCCGTCGAGGTCACGGACGGCAAGCTCAAGGTGACCTTCACGCCCAAGGTGGAAAACCCGCAGATCAACGCGATTGAGATCGTGCCGCAATCCGGGGGAGCCAGCGTGACGGAAACACCGGCGCCCGCCACCACGGCTACCGCCGAGACCGCGCCTGCTCCGGCCGCCCCCACGGGACCCGCCGTTCTGGAAATCGACGCGGGCAAGGTCGTCGGCAAGGTC
>CAYYMW010000306.1:0-8553 GCA_964472515.1 uncultured Verrucomicrobiota bacterium
GTTGCTCGCTTGGTCAGAGACCGCTGCGGGTATCTTCCCGCGCTCGCGCCGCCGCTTCCGTCCCGTTGGCCTGGCTGGCAGGCTCATTGATTGGCACTCCGCGGGTGACAGTGGTCTCCTGGCGGCGGAAATGGGTTGACAGGCAGGCGCTAAGTTGATTGTTTGATGAACAATGAAGCAGGCATCTATTGCCGCCGCTGGTTTTCGTGCGCGCTCCTGAGGAAGCGCGCGTCCTTCGTGTTTCGCGTATGCACCATTCATTTCCAGCGGGCTTGTTGTTTTTAGGATCGAGCGTCTGGTCGCTTGGTGGGAAGGGAGACGACCGAGGGGCATCGGGAACGCTCCCATCTGGGAACGTGCAGTGAACGGCTATTGATGAGAAGAAGATGAAAAAGAGCAGCAGCAAAGTGACGTTGCGCCCGGTCGCGGGCGCCGTGGTGGCGCCGCAGGGGTTCCTGGCCAGCGGGGTTTATTGCGATATCAAGCGCCTGGGCACGGGGAAGGGCTCGGAGAAGGGACGCAAGCGCGACCTGGCGCTGATCGTGTCGGAGTTGCCGGCAACCGTGGCGGGGCTGTTCACCACCAACCAAGTGTGCGCCGCGCCGGTCAAGGTCTGCGTTCCCCGCGTCCAGTGGGGCGTGGCGCAGGCGATTGTGGCCAACTCCGGAAACGCCAACGCCTGCACCGGGCGGCAAGGCATGAAGGACGCCCTCGAGATGGCCAGGGTCGCCGCGAAAGAGTATCACCTTCCCGAGAAGCATGTGCTGGTGGCCTCCACCGGCCGGATTGGGGTGGCGATGCCCATGGTCAATGTGCGTCGCGGGATCAAACAGGCGGCGGCGTTGCTGGGGAACGACGCGGTCCACGCGGCGGAAGCGGCGGAAGCGATCATGACCAGCGATACCCGGCCGAAGGAGATCGCGGTAGAATTCGAGATCGAGGGTCAACCCGTCCGGGTGGGGGGCATGGCCAAAGGCGCCGGCATGATCCAACCGGGCATGAGTGCCACGGGGAAGCGTCCGGCGGCGGCGCTGCACGCCACGATGCTGTGCTTCCTGACTTCGGACCTGTGCATCCAGGCGTCGCCGTTGCAGACGGCGCTGGAGCAGGCGGTGGCGCAGAGCTTCAACCGGATCACGATCGACGGGGACATGAGTACGAATGACACGGTGTTGCTGCTGGCCAACGGCCTGGCGGGCAACGCCCCCATTCTGACGACCCGGAGCCGGGGTTACGCGGCGTTCAGCGAAGCCTTGAACCACGTTTGTCTGGAACTGGCGAAGATGATCGTGCGCGATGGCGAAGGGGTGTCACGGTTTGTCACGGTGAAAGTGGCGGGGGCGCGCACGGCCGCGGAGGCGGAGGCGGCGGCGCGCGCGGTGGCCAACAGCGCCCTGGTCAAGACCAGTTGGCACGGAGGCGACCCGAACTGGGGCCGGGTGATCGACGCCCTGGGGTATTCGAACGCCACGGTGACCGAGGAGAAGGTGGACATCGGTTATAGCGCCCCGGGCGGCGGGAAGGTGCTGTATGCGCTGCGGCGCGGCCAGCCGGCCCAGACCGCGTTTCGTGACCTTTGCCGGACGGTGGCGGCGCCTGAGTTCGAGCTGCACATCAACCTGAACCTGGGCAAGGGTTCGGCCATCATGTACGCGGCGGACCTGACGGAAGCGTACGTGGATTTCAACAAGGGAGATGTCAGTAATCCCGCCGCGCTGGGAGGCTGAACCAACCACCCATCAACGGCTGCCGCCACCGGCCACTTCGACCGGCGCAGCCCCCGACGTTTTCAAAGCCAATTCACCGATCGATGCAGACACTCATAGCCAAAGCCGAAACCCTGCTGGAGGCCCTGCCGTATATCCAACGGTTCAGCGGCGCCACCTTTGTCGTCAAGTACGGCGGCAGTTTCATGGATTCGCCCGATCGCGCGGTGCGCGAAGGGGTGGCGCGCGACATGGTCTTCCTTGAGGCGGTGGAGATCAACCCGGTGGTGGTGCATGGGGGCGGCAAGGCGATTACCCGAGCCATGGAAAAGGCCGGGCTGAAGGCCAACTTCATCCAGGGCCAGCGGGTCACTGACGCCGCCACGGTGGAGGTGGTGGATCAGGTGCTTTCGCGGGAGATCAACCCCGAGATTGTCGCCACGATCAACTCGCTTGGCGGGGCGGCGCGCGGATTCAGCGGGACCGAGATCTTCGGCTGCCGCAAGCTCTGGCTCAAGGGAGCGACAGGTGAGGCGGTCGACATGGGATTTGTGGGGGAGGTGACGACGGTGAACACCGCGCCCTTGCTGGACTGCATCACGAAGGGGATCACCCCGGTGATCAGCCCCGTGGCACGCGGGGAAGACGGCCACATCTATAACTGCAATGCGGACGTGGCCGCCGCGCAAGCGGCCATTGCGTTGAAGGCCAGCCGGTTGGTTTTCATGAGCGACGTGCCCGGTCTCCTGCGGAATCCCAAGGACCAGAAATCGGTGATTTCCCATTTGCGGGTGGACGAGGTCGAGGGGTTGAAGCAAGCGGGTATCGTTGACAAGGGGATGATTCCCAAGGTCGACAGCGCGAGCGAAGCGATCCTCAAGGGAGTGGACAAGGTCTCTTTCGTCGACGGCCGCGTCCCCCACTCGGTGTTGCTGGAGATCTTCACCGATGCCGGGATTGGCACGGAGCTTGTCAACTGACCATGACCGAACTTGCCAGCTGCGACTCGATCCAACCTGCCCAGCTTTCAGAACCATGAATCCACTGCCTCCACCCGTTCCGCCCTGCGTCGAAAACGAATACGCCACCATCCGGGATCTGTTTGCGCGTCACGTCGTGCCCAGCTACGGGCGCTTTGAGCTCGCGTTCAGCCACGGCGCGGGCAGCTACCTCTGGGACGTGCAGGGGAAGCGCTATCTCGATTTCGGCGGCGGCATCGCGGTGTGCGCCCTGGGACACGCGAATCCGGAAATTACGGAGGCGCTGGTCGAGCAGTCGCGCAAGTTGGTGCACGTGTCGAACCTCTACTATACCGGGCCGCAGGGACGGCTCGCGGCCGCGCTCACCCGGCACCTCGCGCCGGGCAAGTGTTTCTTCGCCAACAGCGGCGGCGAGGCCAACGAAGGGCTGTACAAATTGGCCCGCCGGTTCGGGCATGCGGAGGGGCGGTTCGAGATCATCACTGCCCTCAACTCGTTCCACGGCCGGACACTGGCGGGCATCGCCGCCACCGGACAAGAGAAGGTGAAGAAGCAGTTCGGTCCGCTGGTGCCCGGTTTCAAGCACGTTCCATTCAACGATCTGGAGGCGGTGCAGGCTGCGTTGACGCCGGCTACGGCGGCGGTGCTCATCGAAGGCATCCAGGGCGAGGGCGGCATCAGCCCGGCTCGTCCCGACTATCTGCTGGGCCTGCGGCGGCTCTGCGACGAGCGCAAGCTGCTCTTAATGATGGATGGCGTGCAGTGCGGCTATTTTCGCAGCGGCCGGTTCCAGAGTTTTCAGCGAATTCTCGAAGCGGTGCCGGGAGCGGACGGCTTCCTGCCCGATGCGGTATCGATGGCGAAGTCCCTGGGCGGCGGTTTTCCGATCGGCGCCTTCTGGGTCCGGGAGCCGTACCAGGACCTGCTGGGACCGGGTTCCCACGCCACCACGTTCGGGGGCACGCCGCTGGCGTGCGCGGTGGCTTTGCGGGTGCTCTCGGTGGTGGAGCGGGACCATTTGGCGGACAACGCGCGGGCGGTGGGCGAGTTCATGAAGACCGGGCTCGCCGCGCTCATGAGCCGCCACCCGCAGGCGATCAAGGCCGTGCGGGGTTTGGGTTTGATGCTGGGGTTTGAACTGGCCGATGGCATCCCGGCCTTTGCAGGCGGGGAGCAGACTCCCTCGCAGCGGATGGTCAACCTGCTGCATGAGGCGGGCTTGCTGACGGTGCCGTCGGGAAGCCATGTCATTCGCCTGCTGCCCGCCCTGAACCTGAGCAGAGAACAAGCGGGGGAGGGGCTGCAAATCATCGCCAGCGTGGTGGAGAAGCTGGTATAGCCGGGCCAGATCGCGCCGTGTATGCTACCATGATCTCGAGTGTAAGCCTTCTATGAGAAACATGCTTTCGTTGCGGAGTCTGTCGCGTGAGGATATGCAGGCGATCCTGAGCGGGGTTGATGCCTTCAAGCGCGGGCGCGGCAACCATGCGCAGCCCCTGGCTGGCGAAACTTGGGCGATGATCTTCTCGAAGTCCTCGACCCGGACCCGCGTATCGTTCGAAGTTGGCATCCGGGAGTTGGGGGGGGCGGTCCTGTTCCTCAATGCGAACGACATTCAACTGGGGCGCGGCGAACCGATCAAGGACACGGCGCGGGTGCTGGGCCGGATGGTTCACGGAGTGGTGTTCCGGACCTACTCCCAGGCCGATGTTGAGGAATTTGCGCTCTACGCCGGGATTCCGATCGTGAACGCGCTGACGGATGAAGAGCATCCGTGCCAGATCCTCACGGACATCCATACGTTCCAGGAAAGGCGCGGTCCCATCCAAGGGAAGGTGGTGACCTTTGTAGGCGACGGGGCGTGCAACGTGGCGACCTCGTGGGTATACGCGGCCGCCAAACTGGGGTTCGAACTGCGGGTGGCGTCACCCAAGGGGTACCAGCCTTCGCCCGAGTTGCTGGCCGCCGCGGGGGGCAGCGTCACGGTCTTGGAAGACGTATGCGCGGCGGCCGAGGGCGCCGACCTGCTCTACACCGACGTCTGGGTGTCGATGGGCAAGGAGGCCGAGGCGGCGCAACGGCTCCGCGCGCTCGCCGGGTATCAGATCAACGAGGGCTTGGTCAAGCTGGCCAAGCGGAATGGGCTGGTGATGCACTGCCTGCCCGCTTACCGCGGCAAGGAGATCGACGAGGCGACCTTCGAGGCGAACGCCCTGACCATTTTTGACGAGGCGGAGAACCGCCTGCACGTGCAGAAGTCGATCCTTGCCTGGATGGTGGCCTGAGGCTCGCTCCGCTACGGCTTGGCCGTGACCCGCAGGGTGGTGAGCGTGACTGTGCCTCCGGCAAAATCCGGCGGCAGGCGCAGGAAGCCCTGGGCGTCCGGCTTCACCGAGGTCCCGTTGACCCCGGCGCTCACGATGGGGCCGGAGCCATCGATCTGCAGTTGGAGGCGGGCCTGACGGTACCGCAGATCCGCGCTGATGGGCTCGCTGCCGGGGAACAAGGCGGGCCGGATGATCATCTGATCGCCCTCGAAACGCACGCCCAGGTAGTGCCGCACCATGAAGAGGGCGACTTCTCCCGAGGTCCACGCGACGAGCCCGCACCCCTTGGCGGTCGAACGCACGGAGGGAATCTCTTCGAACCAAAGCCCCGCTCTGCCTCCCGCCATGGTGTTCAGCCATTCCAAGCTCCGGCGGCTGCGGTCGTAGAGACCCGCTTCGTGCTGAGCCCGGAGGATAAAGCAGGTGGCGAAGGGCCACGGTCCCGGTTGGTCGGGCTGGCCGCTGGTGTGATAGCGGTCGTACCCGCCGTCGCTCCACCGGGTGTTCCAGAGTTGTTCGAGGAAATCGAGCGTGCCCCGCACGATGAGCGATTCCGGGGGAACGATCCCCAAGGCAATCGGCAGGGCGGTCGAGGCGTCGGGTTCCAGACGGTGACCCTGTTCCGTGTTCAGCGGGACGTCCGGGGCGAAGCCTTTGAAGCTGCCGGGTGTGGCCGCCACCTGTCCGGTCACGTTGCGGCGCTTGATCAGGTGCGTCTGATCGACCAGGGCGCGCTCCGGATGGTTCAGCACGGCTTGCAGGATCCGGTCGGCTTCGGCGCGCCAACGGCTGGCGCGATCCGCCGCGCCCAAGGGTTCAGCCAGGGCGGCCGCGTCACGCAATCCCTGAATCACATAGGTTTGGTAGGCGAGTTCATAGGCGTCTTCGAAGGTCCGCTCCCAAAACTCGCGGCGGTTGTGCACCATGCCGGTTGCATCGCGGAATTGCGGGGACAAGGGCCGTTCGATCAGCGCGAGCAGCAATTCCCGGTGCTCCCGGATGAGGCTGTCGTCGCCGGTCCAATCCCGGTAAGCCTTGAGGAGGTGGAGGAGTTCACCCATCTGATCGAACTGTTCCAAATCCGGCGCCTCGAAGCTGTTGGCGATCATGGTCACGCCCTCCTTGCTGATCATCGTGGTGAGGATGCGGACCAGCGCCGCGCGGACCAGTTCGAAGTGACCGGCGTGGAGCGCGCCCAACGCCGTGTTCGAGGTGTCCCGCACCCACTGGGCTCCGTACTCGAGCATGCCGGCGTCCATCGCGCCGTCGTCGGCGATCAGCCCCGGCAGACTGTAGCGGGCCTTATCGAACAGCTCGGCGATCAGTTGATCGCGGGCATTGATCGAACTCGTGCGGTTCCAAGCAAGGCGCGTGCGGCTGATCTCGGGCGGGGTGGCCGCGCCAGCCAAGGCGGCGGTCCGCCCGGCCAGGTCGACGGTGGCTTCCGCCGGGATTTGAACCAGGAGCCATGTCTCCAATACTGACGGGCCGTTGGGGCGGACCTCGATCGGTCCCAGTTCCAGACAGGCAGTGTCCGGGAGCAGCCTGGCGGGCTGGCTTCGGCCGGGGGCCAACCCAAGGCGGCAGTTTCGTCCTTCCCAGACAAGGACGGTTCCATTGGTCTGAACGTGTCCCGGTGGCAGGTGAAGCCGCAGGATGACGGCTTCGGGTTTCACCACGTTCCTGCCGTCCAAGCGAATGGAACGACGGAAGAGCCCGCCCTCGGTGGCCGCAGTGAAGCGCTCGGTGACCCGTATGCCTCCCGCCCACCAGACGGCCTCGACGCTGGGGATTCGCTCCAGCAAGATCCAGCGTGTCTCACAACGATGGCCCAGGGCCGTGAAGGGATAACCTCCCACGACTACTTCCAAGGCACTGTCCGGCACGCCGCGAACCGGATCCCAATTGTAAGCGCTGGTCTTTCGTGCGCTCTGGCGTGGGTCCTGGGCGTCAAAAAGAAGATAGGTGAAAGCGGGTCCCAAGTCCGCGCGGTCGCTCTGCAACAGCATCTGCGCGCGGCCGCTGCGCAGGACAAAATACTCACGTCCGTGAAAGAAAGGCAGTTGGTTGAGTTCAAGCAGTGTGGATGGGGAATTGGTTTGTGCCTTCCCGGCCGCCTGATCAAGCATGACCGCGAGCAAAGCTGCGAAAAGAAACGACCGCATACGCATGCCCGGAATCTACGTGCGATTCTGCCGCCAGACGAGCCGGAATTGCAGGCCGGGTTGCTCGCTTACCTCAGATTGGCAGGCAGTCCGCCAAACTGTGCCCGCATCAAGTGCAACATCCATTTGCGATGCGCCCGGAGATAGGCCGGGAAGGAAGCCGGTTGCGCGGGATCGAATTGCGGCCCGGGCCAATCGAACGTGATTGGCTGCGGCGCCACGGCGGAGGGCTGGGTGTCTCCCGGCGGCCGGCTTGGGTCCCGCCCCGAGTATCGGTTCCCAGCGATGACCACGTTGGTGGCCGGCCCCCAGCCCGGCCCAATCCGGTAGGACCCGTCTTTCCCGCGCTCAACTTCATGCCCATAACGGGCGGTGCCGTCGATGTGGAAGAGGTTGTCCCGCACCGTAAGGCCGTTGGCCCATCCGGTCCAATCGGTCAACAGCAGCACCTGGACGTCGTGTCCAGCCCCGACATAGACGGCGTTCCGCTCCAGCGTGGTCCGTTCGGCGGCGCTGACATGAAAGGTCCGCGCGCCGTCGTTGCGGCTGATGTTGCAGCGGGCGATGGTACCCAGATTGCCAAGGTTCTCCTCGGGCTTGCGCTTCCCAGGGGTGCAGACCAGCAGAAACCCGCCCTCGTTGTCATGGCTCAGGTTGAATTCCAGGAGCGTGTTGCGCGAGTTGTAATCCGAGTCGAAGCCCTGGCCGTCCAAGAGCGTCTTCACCCCCGAAGCGCGGTTGAGCCGGAACACCGAATTATCCGTGGCCCACGGCCAAATCCCGGCGTTGTAGCTGCCCGCGCGCTCGTTGGCGCCTTGGACGATGTTGTGCTCCACCACCACCCCGTCCGTCGCCCATGGCACGATGCCGTCGCCACCCACGTCGCCCACCCAGTTGTCGCGGATCACCACGTTCAGTGAAGGAAACCACCGGGTGCGCGGATGGTGGTAGCTTTGCGCTGCAATCCCAGAACGGTCGACCCGCCAGATGATGTTGCGTTCCAACCGCAGCCCAATGAAGCGGGAAGGCGTTCTATCTCCCAACGTGCGGAAGATGATGCCGCCGTTATCTTTCTTTTTCTGGGTGCCCCGCACATCGTGAATGTAGAGGTCGGAAAGGATCAGGTTGTACAGCGGACCGCAATTGTCTGCCACCACATGCACGCCCCGACGCGGCTGTTCGCCGGGACCGTCGTTCGTCAACTCGAGGCCGCTGACGCTCAGGTGCTGCGCGTTGCGCACCAACAGCGCATCCTCGTGGAGGCCGCCGGCCTCGATGCGCGGCCGGGGCCCCTTGCCGTATGCCTGAATCAGGATGGGCCGCTTCTCCGTTCCTTGGGCGGTCACTCGCAATTGCCCCCGCCAAACCCCACCCG